>JBGSTS010000189.1:0-9627 GCA_041736435.1 Desulfobacterales bacterium
GCGCCGGAGACCCCGTCGGCGGCCGGGGAGGTCGACCGTGGGGCGGTCCTGGCCGCCTACCAACGGCTGAAAAACCGGCTGGGGTACGGCAACGTCGAAATATCCGAGCTCCGGCGCGAGGCGGGATGCGCGATGGCCGGGCTTACGGATTTTCTGATCGAGGAAAGCCGCCGAGGGCGAGCCGTGCTGAGCCTCGGGGACTGGTCGGTGTCGAGCGAGGAGACCCGCGCCGGTGCGATCGATCTTTTCGGAAAACCCCACCTCCTTGTCCGTCTGGATGCAGAGTAGGCTTGCCATGGATGTCAACCCGTTTGAGAGCGTCATCGTGTCGGAACCCCGACGCATCGAAAGACCGGTTGCGGGGTTGAATGAGGGCCCCCTGACGGGTTTGACGGGTCAACTCGAGAAGCTGGCTATTGGTGACTTCCCGAGAGCGACCAAGCTGCCCGGTGCACAGTTTGTGCAGTCGCCGGCGCCGGGGTACGGAAAGTCCCACCTCATTGGAAGGCTTTTCAAGCGGTTGCGGGGGCGTGCAACATTGATCTACCTGCGGCCGTACACGAACGCGTCCACTTGCTGGAAATCGATCCTGCTGAAAACGGTGCAGGAACTCGAGTTCCCCGAAAGTGCGGAGGCGGAGTTCTGCAGTGAGCATGAAGCCAACCAGCTGGAGGCACTGGTCCACGGGACCCTGGTCAACGTGGTTATCAACGGCATCAACGGCGGGGCCATACGGGTCAAGGACAAGCAGGCTGCGGTCCGGTATTTCCAGCGCGTGACGTTGAAGCATCTGCGCTCAAACGAAAAATGGGTCGGGTGGGTTTTTGACAAGAGGATCCAGCTCGCCGAACTCATGGAAAGGCAACTGAAGCAGCGGGGGATATTTCTGAATGCCTCCCCGCTTTCCTGGCTGGGCGTTATGGTGCACTATGCCTACCGGCCGAAGGCCTATGAACTGCGACAAGCCTGCCTGGACTGGCTGAGAGGCGGAAGCATCGACGATGGCGAGGCCCAGCAGATCGGCGTCCTGCCGGCCGACCGTCCGGTCCACGATCTGGCGATGGACCAGGTCAATGCCGCCGGCAAGGACAGGATCATCGATTTCTGCGGTCTGGCCGGTTTCTACCGGCCGTTCGTCTTTTGCTTCGATCAAACCGAAAACTACGGCTCCGACCCGGTCATGGCCAAAAGCCTGGGGGTCGTGATCCAGGGGCTGGTCGACGACTGCCTCAATCACATGACGGTCGTGACAGCGAACCAGGCGCCCTGGTCGAAGGTCGTGCAGCCGCACTGGGAGCATGCCCACGAGGACCGCCTGTGCCGACCGGCGCTGGAGCTGAAGGGGCTCGACAAGGATCAAGCCCGGGAGCTGGTCAAGATCCGCATGGAAGGATGGGACCCCTTGCCGGAAAAGGCGGCGGCGATGTTGGAAACCGGGTGGCTGGATGATCTTTTCAGCAAGAGCAAGGAGCTCGGCGTTCGCCATTTCCTGCTGGAGTGCAGCAGGCGCTGGCTCGGGCCGGAGCCATCCGCCCGGCCGAAACCCGGGAAAAAGACCCCGCCGGCGACCATCGACGGGCTTTATCAAGCCTACGTCAACAAAATAAAATCGCAGCCGAAGCGGTTGGTCTTCGACCCGGATGCGCTCTACTGGCTGGTGCAGGAAGTTGCCTGCCGGCAGGGTGCGGCCTTCAAAAAATTCAAGAGCGGGAGGGGTTACCTGACCGCACGCTGGGATGTCGACGGCCGGAAGATCTACTTCGGCTTTGAAGCCGGGCACCACTTCAAGCGCTGGCAGGCCATCCAGAAGGAAGCAGCGCGCTGCCATGCCGCGGAGGCGTCGAGCAAAGTGGTTTTTTTCAGGACCCCGGAACTGCGCGTCGTCCCGGGCCGCGGTTGGAAAATCGCACCCGAGATCGCGGACGCGAAAAACCGTTACCTCCACGTCATCCTGCTGAGCCGCGATGACATGGCCGAGCTTTACGGCGCGTATGATCTCTACATGGGTGCCGTCGAGGGGGACATCCCGGTCACCCCTGCCGACACCGTCGGTTTCGCGCGTAAACGGCTGAAGCATGTCTGGGAGCGCGTCATGGAGCCCGAGCCGGGAAACTGGGGCGGCGATGAGGGCGGGGACGCCTCTCCTCCGCCGGGCGCGGAGCCCAAAACCGGCTTGATCCACCGGATCCGCGAGATCGTGCGGCGTGAGAAATTCATGAGCGTGGCGGATCTCATGGCAAGGATCACCCCCCCGGTTTCCGAGGAGGAACTCCACAAGGCCCGTGCCTGCATCGCGGAGATACAGGTGCACACCAGCCCGACCATGACGGTGCTGCAGTGGCGGCCGAACTACTGAAGTAATCGGCCCCCGGCACAGGTTGTGCGGAGATCCATTCATCTGTGGGAGCGGCTTTCAGCCACGATCCCGGGGGCCCTGCCGCTTCCGAACGCCCTCGGCCGGGGGAGGACCGGCCTGCGTGGACGACCGGCCGGCCCCGTTTCCCCCTCTTGGTCGGGGGGGTATGCCGTTATCCCTTATCCTTTTTGGGCGTGTTGATGGCCTCGATCACGGTTACCGAACTCACCCACGCCTGCCTGGATGACGCTTGGCGCCATCGCTGGCTGAAGGGCGATAATCCCTCCACCCGCAGCTTTTCGCCGCCCGGGGAGCTGCCCGTATACGGGAGCTTGTTCCACCGCCTGGTCGACGATTTCGTCGGCTGGCTGGTGGGCTCAAAGCGAAAAGCAGCCGCTTTGCGGGATACCCCGGAGATCTGGCACGAGCTCTACGAGCGCTTTGCCGCAGGCAATCTCGAGCGCATCAGCAAAAAAGGCAGCCTCGATTCGGCCTACCATCTCTCCGAAGCCCTCAAGTCGTTTTGCGAACGGATTGCGGCGCTCAGAGCTGGCATCCCGTCTTTTAAAACCTGGCAGGACCTCTATCTGGCGAACGAGTTTCTTCTGAAGGGCGTTGAGTTCCGGCTGGGGGGCTCGTCGCTTTTCGTCTCCGGCCGGTTGGATGCCGTGCGTTTCCACCCCGGGCATGCGGTCGAGGTGGTGGACTACAAGCTCTCTCACGGCAGCCGCATGAAGCACGACTTGGTACAGCTGGCCATCTACACCCGGTTGCTTGCGCTGGCGCGGCCGGGACTCGATTTCCTCGGGACTCTCGAATACTACGAGCCGAAGCTCCACGCGGTCGCGGTATCAAGAGAGAGCCTCGAAGCCCTCTATGCCGACAAGATCCTGCCGATCCTGTATGAGATCGCCGGGGCAAGGGCCCCGCGGTATTCGGCACCCACAGACCCCGCAGCGCCTCCGCCCAGGCGCGTTGTAAAACCCAAAGCCGACCGGCACGATCTTTCGGCGGCCATCAAGCGCTGTTTTGCCGACTTCAAGCTGGACGTGTTGGTTGTAGGACGCCAGGAGGCACCGCAGCTGACCCGCTACCAGGTGAAACCGGCGCCGGGGGTCAAGGTGGTGTCGCTGGCCAACCGGGCGGACGACCTGAAAGTGGCCCTGGCACTGACGGCCACGCCGGTCATCGAGCCGGCCAAGGGCAGCGTCGTCATAGACATTCCCAAGGAGACGCCGGACATCGTTTATTGGCGTGAGGTCATCCAGCGGCAGGAATTTGCTTCCAACAAAAGCCCGGTGGCGTTCCCGGTGGGCGTGGGAGTGGACAACAACCTCCTGGTCGCCGACTTTGCCGACCCCAACATGTGCCACAGCCTGGTGGCCGGCGCTGCCGGCAGCGGCAAGAGCGAGTTTCTAAAAAGCGTGGTGGCCTCGCTCATCCGCCGCAACGCACCGAGTGCGCTCGAACTCACCCTCATCGACCCCAAGATCCTCACCTTCGGGGGTCTGCCGCCGGGCCTCCAGCATCTGTCAGAGCCTGTCATCACCGACGTGAGCGCCGCCATCCCCTGCCTCGAGAAGGCTGTCGCGGACATGGAGCGCCGTTACAAGACGATGGCGAAAGAAGGCCTCGAGAACTTGAGCCTGCGCTTCAGCGCCGGGAAAACAGACATCCCCTACAAAGTCATCGTCTTCGATGAATTCGGCGACCTCGTCCTGGCCGGCTCCGAAGAGAAAAAAGAGTTTGAGAGGCTCGTGGCGAGAATCGCACAGATGGGGCGTGCCGCCGGCGTCCACCTGATCCTGACGACCCAGCGGCCGGACCGCAACGTGGTGACCGGGCTGATCAAGGCCAACTTGCCGTTGAAAATCTGCATGCGCGTGGTCAACTCGACCAACTCCAACATCGTTTTGGACCAGACCGGCGGGGAGAAGCTTCTCGGCCGCGGGGATCTTCTGTGCGACCGCGGCCGCGGCGCCGAGCGGGCCCAATCGCCCTATCTGACGCAGGAGGAGCTGAAGGCGCTGGCGGGCTGAAAAGCAGGCCTCCATGCGGTTCCGTCACCGCGAGCAAGGACAAGATGAAATACACCATCGAGGTGAAACCGGTCATGAAAACAGCTGCGTTCCCGTTGCGGTATTTCGACTATGTCTTCCGGTGTTAAACAGCCCTGGACCTTTAGCGCCCGTTTCAGACGGCATGCGTTTGGATGGCGCTCCCAATCGGCGATCCGACGCGTCAAGGAGGCTGTTTCAGAAATCAAAAAAGCGGCACTCGCAAATCCTGTCCGGGGCGGCTGTTGCGGCCAGGCGGGTGGCCGGCATTGATGACCAGTTTCCAAGACGATGATGAGCGTTTTGAGTCGTGGCGCTATCGCCTGGACCCGACCCACGTCGTGTTTTATCGCGAGTCAACACTGTGATTCATCGCCCGCAATTTGAAATTGGCCTGTGAGATCCCGGTCAAGGATATGGCCCTGATGCGAAAGCCTCTGCGGTATGGCATTCAGAGGACCTGACGGCATGCGCAATGACATCGATATGGACGATTTCAAAAAGCGCCTTGAGGAAAGGCTCAAGATCATTGTCGACGGTCAAAAAGCAATTGCTCCGGTGGAACTCGATCCAGCGCGGGTCGGTCGCATCTCGCGGATGGATGCCATTCAGCAGCAGGCCATGACCCAAGCCGCCCGCCGTATCCTGGAAATCGAACATCAGCGTATTCTTAAGGCGCTCAGCCGCATGAAGAGCGGGGATTACGGCTATTGCATGATGTGCGATGAAGAAATCCCGGCTGGACGGCTCCAGGTCGATCCCAGTGCCCTGACGTGCGTCACCTGCGCCCAAGCGGCTGAAAACCAATAAGCCTTCCTATACGGGTTTTTGGGTTGACCGCACTCTTGGCAGTGGACGTATAAACGGGAGGTCATAGGGATGATCGGCGCGATCGCTGGGGACATCATCGGGTCTGTGTACGAAGCCAATCCCATCAAGACCAGGGATTTCCCGCTTTTCCACCCCCAGGTGTGTTTCACCGATGACTCGGTGCTTACCATCGCGGTGGCGAAAGCCATTATGGAAGACGGAGACTACCGCAAGTGGGTCTGGGAAATCGGCAGACGCTACCCCCATGCCGGCTATGGAGGGTCATTTATGCGTTGGCTTTATTCGGATGACCCTAAGCCCTACAATAGTTGGGGAAACGGGGCTGCCATGCGGGTCAGTCCGGTCGGGTTTGCCTTTGACACAGTGGAGCTTGTCCTGAAGGAGGCAGCGCGCACGGCGGAAATCTCGCACAACCACCCGGAAGGCGTTAAGGGAGCCCAGGCCGCAGCGCTGGCCGTCTTTCTATCGAGGCAAACGAAGGACAAAACGCTGATCAAAAAGGAGGTATCGGATCGGTTCGGGTACGACCTGAATCGCACCGTGGAAGGCATACGCCGCGTCTATGGGTTTGACATTTCTTGCCAGGGAACGGTTCCGGAGGCGATCATAGCGTTTTTGGAGTCAGATTCATATGAAGACGCCGTGCGCAATGCGATTTCCCTGGGAGGCGATAGTGACACGCTGGCTTGCATCACCGGCGGAATCGCCGAGGCCTACTATGGGCCGGTGCCCCCGGAAATTTTGCGGAAGGTTCAAGAATGCCTGCCGGCAGAGCTTTGGGCGATCACAGAGGATTTCTGTCGTGCTTATCGCCGCTCAACCGAAGACAACCAGCCTTCAAAAAGGCGTGGATTTTTCGATTGACAACTCGGAGGTGGTTTACTAGGGTAAACCTACAAAAAAAATCAGCATGAAGAGAGGCGCGAGGGAACTGGCCCTGTGACCGCCCGGCATCCTGATCCACAAGGTGCCAAAGCCAGCCCTGAAAAGGGGTCCATGCGGCAGGAGATTGCAACCGGAATCTCTGGACTTCCCCTGCGGGAGGTTTTTGATTTCAGGGGTTCTAAAAACCGGCAACTGCAAAGGAGGGGGCAATATGAGCAACGGGGTCAGGCGGGTCTACGAAGAGGTGGAGAGGCTGCGATGCGTGTTCAATGCCATCGTGATCAAGAACAGTGCACTCAACGGTTCATGAAAACAGGGTGACTCCAAAAAAGAAGGGGATTGTTACCCTGAAACCGGTTTTTGTTATGGGTGAGGGGGCTCTGAATTTACCCCAAGAAGGTTGGAAATAGGGTTGGAAAATAGATCGCAAAAAATGAATAAGGACTTAGGATGACACCTAAGTCCTTATTTTAATGGTGCGCCCGGCTGGACTTGAACCAGCGGCTTTCAGCTCCGGAGGCTGACGCTCTATCCCCTGAGCTACGGGCGCTCGAAGGTGCCCCATCCTGTTAGTGGATCGAGGGTTTCAAGTCAAGCGTTTAAAGCGCACGAAACCCCTTTCGACAGCGGCCTTGGCCTCCCCGACCACATAAAGCGAACCCGCCACCAGCGTAAGGCTGCCGGGCGATGCTGTTTTCACGGCATGCCTCAGCGCCTTAGCCACATCAGCGATCACGGTAACCTCCTGGGCCAGCGGCCGCACGGTCTCGGCGATGCGCTCGGCCGGCAGCGCGCGGTTGATCTTGGCCTGGGTGGCGATGATGCGTCCGGCCAGGGGGGCCAGCAGCGTGAGCATGGCGCGGTAGGGCTTGTCGTCCAGAATGCCGACGACCAGGGTGAGCGGGCGCCCCTGAAAATGGGCGGTTACATAACGCGCGAGCTGCCGGGCGGCATCCAGATTGTGGGCGCCGTCGAAAATCACCAGCGGTCTTTCGCTGACCCGCTCCAGCCGGCCCGGCCAGCGGTTCTCACGCAGGCCCGCACGGATGTTATCCGGATTCAGCTTCGGTGCGCGCGCCATCAGAAGCTCGCAGGCCGCCAGGACGAGACCGGCGTTCTGAATCTGGTGCGCGCCCTGCAGACCGGTGGAAAGGCCGCGCCAGACCTGGCCGATGCCCCGGTAGGTGAAGGTGCCGCCGGGCTCCCGGCGGGTGTGGAACTGCTCACCTATCCGGTATAGCGGGGCAGCAAGGTCATCGGCTCTCTGCCGGACCGCAGCCATGGCGGCGGCCTGACGAACTGCGGTGACGACGGGCCGGGCGCGCTTGATGATGCCGGCTTTTTCGAAGGCAATGTGGGCGATCGTGCTGCCCAGATACTCGCGGTGCTCGCGGGAGATGTTGGTGATCACGCTGAGCTCGGGCGTGATCACATTGGTGGCGTCCAGGCGGCCGCCCATGCCGGTTTCGATGACGGCCCAGTCCACGCGCTGCCGGGCGAACTCGTCGAAGGCCATGGCGGTGGTGAACTCGAAAAACGTCGGCTCGCGCCTGCCGGCGGAGACCCGCGCCACCCGACGGTAGAGGCGCACGATGTCGGCATCGGAGATTTCCCGGCCGTTGACGGCGATGCGCTCGTTGAACCGGACGAGGTGCGGCGAAGTGTAGAGGCCCACGCGATAGCCGGAGCGCATGAGAATGACGGCCAGGGCCGAGGCCACCGACCCTTTGCCGTTGGTTCCGGCCACGTGGATGCAGCGGTAGCGGCGCTGCGGATGGCCCAACCCTGCGAGCATGCGCCGCATGGTGGCCAGCCCCAGCTTGATCCCGAAGCGCCTCAGGGCAAACATCCTCCGGAGGCATTCGTCGTGAGTCGTTGGGCGCGGCATGAGCCAGAAAAAAACCCGGTGGCATCCGCCACCGGGTTCGGGTGTGTTCGATGCGACGGCTATCGCCGGCGTGCGGCCCGGGCCGCGGCAATTCGTTCTCTTCGGTGCGCTTCGCGCTGCTTGCGCCGGCGGAACTCGCTCGGCTTTTCGTAGCTTTTTTTCAGTTTCAAGCGTTTGAAGAGACCGTCATTCTGAATTTTCTTCTTCAGGATGCGCATTGCTTTTTCGATGTCGTTGTCGATGACCTTGACCTCGATTTCCTTCACCCACATCGCCCCTTTCGTACCTCCGGCCGGCTGCAATGAGTGTCGTCCGGTGGATAGTGACAGAAATGATCGTCTGACCGGGCCTGTATACCGGTCATTTCGCGGTTTGACAAGAAAAATCTGCCGGCGGGGTTTCCCGATGCCGACCGGCGCTGCGTGGGCACAATTGTCTTGACAGCACCTGCGCCTTTCGCCATACTTTGCCGCCAACAAAATCAAGGTGTTAATTCATCTCACCCACTTCATCCCCAAGGAGGTTTCACATGCGTCTGATTCTGTTAGGTGGACCCGGAGCAGGCAAGGGCACCCAGGCCAACTACATCAAGGAACAGTACCAGATCCCGCAGATATCCACCGGCGACATGCTGCGCGCGGCCGTCAAGGCCGGCACCGAGTTGGGCAAGAAGGCCAAGTCCGTGATGGATGCGGGGGGGCTGGTCCCCGATGAGGTGATCATCGGGCTGGTGAAAGAGCGGATCAAGCAGGCCGATTGCCAGAAGGGGTTTTTGTTCGACGGGTTCCCGCGGACCATCCCCCAGGCGGATGCCATGAAGGCGGCGGGGGTCCAGATCGATGCGGTGGTGGACGTGGATGTGCCCGATGAGGAGATCATCAAGCGCATGAGCGGCCGCCGGGTGCACCTGGCGAGCGGCCGCACCTATCACCTCATCTTCAACCCCCCCAAGGTCGCGGGCAAGGACGACGCCACCGGAGAACCCCTGATCCAGCGTGACGACGACAAGGAGGCGACGGTTAAGAAGCGTCTCGAGGTCTACCACAGCCAGACCGAACCCCTGATCGGATACTACCAAAAATGGAAGGAGTCCGGGGACAAGGCGGCCCCGACCTACATCCGGATCCATGGTATCGGCAAGGTGGAGGAGATCCGCGACAAGATTTTTGACGCGCTGAAGCACGTCAACCGATAGCCCCGGCTGCGCATTCGAGCGCCCGATGATCTGCCTGAAAAAGGACCTGACCCGGATAGGCCGCGGGGAGGGCCTCTTTCAGGCGCGGGCTTTCAGCAGGCCGGCCACAAAGCGCAGGGCCTCTTCCCGCTCCAGTCCGCCCTGCGAGAGCCGCTCCACCTCCACGGCATCCAAAATGTCCCCGATGAGCGGTGAAGGGCCGAGGCTAAATTCGCGCATCAGCTCCTTGCCGCTGAGGGGGCGCGGCAGGCGCAGTGCCGGAAGGTAGACACCGAAGTAGCGCCGCAGCAAGTCTGCGGTGAAGGCCGGAAACCCGGGCGATCGCCAGGCGGCCTCCGGGTCGGCCATGAGGTCGGCTTCGGCGAGCAGGAGCAGGCCCGGTGTCAGGTCTCCCGCGGTTCGGAACAGGCGGGTC
>JBGSTS010000205.1:0-3903 GCA_041736435.1 Desulfobacterales bacterium
CTGCGGCCGGCCGCAGGCAACCGAAGCCGGCGTTTCGCAGCGCCGACTTGGCTCTCTATGAGCCGGGCCGACTCTTTCCCGGCCTCTTCTGGCGCTGCCGCTGAGGGCTCCGTGGTGGACCCGGTCCTGCCGCCGGCGGCGTCCATTCGGGATGCCTGCGTGAACATTACGGGTCGGGCAAAATAATCGGACAGACTTAGGCCGGAAACCTGCCCGGCGTTCTTCTGGGACGCCTCCCGGGCGAGAAGATCTCTAAAGGATGCACCACTCTTGCTGACGTGCCCGACAATCCGGGCCCCGGCAACCGCCGCCTGGCGCGGTTCGATGTAGTCTCTAATGGTCAACGGCCGATCCACCGCCATGATCCCCTCCACCCTTTTGCGTTTACCCCCGGGTATAGCAATAACCATTCCAGTGCGGACCCGCCTCTGTAAGCCCTCTAAATTGGTTTTATCATCTTGATATAGCTTGCTATTTTAGGAAAGCCCCCGTATGAGAGAGTGACGATTCATCGCGTAGCAGGCGCCATCGAATCGGCATTTTTTGCCTGCATCCGCCACGATCACGCCTTAGAATCGGTCGGAGTGATAAGGTCCACGTGAAACGTATTTCATGGCGAAGAGGATCTGTTCTTTGCGCGGCAGCGCTCTGGGCCGTGCTGTCGGGATGTGCAGTCACGGCGGTTCGGTGGCCTCAGCCGGCGGCAGGCCTGCCGCCAAGCCGCGTCATTGCGGGTGTGCCCTTTTTCGCCCAGGAGCAATACCAGTGCGGACCGGCGGCGCTGGCCATGGCGCTCGTCTGGAGCGGCCTCGAGGTCACCCCCGCGGAGCTGACCGAAAAGGTCTACACCGCCTCCCTGCGGGGCAGCCTGCAGCCGGCCATGATCGCCGCCGCGCGCCGCCTGGGACGTTTGTCCTATAGGATCCGCGGTCCGGAGGCGCTGCTGAGGGAAGTGGCCGCCGGCCGGCCCGTGATTGTTCTGCAGAACCTGGGGTTGTCGTGGGCCCCGGTATGGCATTACGCCGTGGTGATCGGCTATGACATGGCGGCCGACAAGGTCATCTTGCACACCGGCGCGTCGGCGCAGCGCAGCACGCCCTGGCCGCTGTTCTTGAACACCTGGTCCCGCGGGGAGTTTTGGGGGTTGCTGGTCCTGAGGGCAACCGACCTGCCGGCGACGGCCGAGGAAAGGGCTTACCTGGAGGCCGCGCTCGGCCTTGAAACCGCCGGGCGGTTCAGCGAAGCGGCTCAGGCCTATCGTACTGCTCTCGCCCGCTGGCCGGGGAATCTCGCCGCTCTCATGGGATTGGGCAACAGCACGTATGCACAGGGCAAACTTGCAGCAGCGGACGCGGCCTTTCGCGAGGCCGCGGCCGCACACCCGCAATCGGGTGCGGCCTGGAACAACCTGGCCCATGTTCTATTGCTGCAGGGGCAAAGGGCCGAAGCCCTGGACGCCGCGCTCCGGGCGGTAGCGTTGGGCGGATCTCTCGCCCCCACCTTTCAGAAAACGCTCGACGAAATCCTGGAGGCCGCACCATGACGGCCGGACCCGGGGCTATTCTGCGGGCACCGTGACCAGCCACTTCTTGAAGGCCGGCTCCTCGCCGCGCGCAATCCTACCCAGAAACTCCATGAACCGCACCTGAACCGGCCCGGGGATTGCCGGCATCTCGCGCTCCTCGATGCGCCGGACAGGGATTACCTTGAAAGGGGTGTTGGCGAAGAAAACCTCGTCCGCCTCGAACAGCAGCTCCGGCCGCAGGCGGCCTTCGAAGGTATCGATCCCGAGGTGGTCCCCCACCTGCAGAATGGATCGCCGGGTGATGCTGTCGAGAACCGTACCGAGCGATGGGGTCAGCAGACGGCCGTCCTTGACCAGGAAGATGGATTCGGTCGCCCCCTCGGCGATGAAACCCTGGGTGTCGAGCAGGATGGCGTCCTCGAAACCGCGCTTCTGCACGTCCTGCTTGGCGACCATCCCGTTGAGATAGTTGGCGGCCGCCTTGGCTTCGATCGGCACGCTTTGGGGGTCCAGCTTGCGCCAGCGGGCGATGCCCGCCGTAGTGCCCTGTTCAAACGAAAACCCGAGTCCCGGAATGTCTTGGGATGGGTCCATCGCAAATATGGCGACATCCAGCCGCTTCTGCGGCGGCTGGATGTCGAGCGCGAACTGGGGATAATAGCCGACGACCTTGAGGGTCCCCTGCACCAGTCGGTTGCAGCGCACGCTCTCGGCCACCGCACGACAAAGCGCGTCGTGACCCACGGGCAGCTCCATGGCGAGGTAGGCGGCTGATCTTTCGAAGCGGGCCACGTGGTCGTGCAGCCGGAAGACGGCCGGGCCGCCTGCCGCTGTGGCATAAAAGCTGATCACCTCGAATATCGTGGAGCCGCGCGCGAAGCTGTGGGACATCATGTGCACCGTGGCGTGGGCCCACGGAACGAACTGCCCGTTGATCCATACCTGCCGTTCTTCCAGCATCGGACGCGCCTCCGCAGCTCGAAAAGTCGTTTCGCCGGGCCGTCACCCGACCGTCAGGCGGGAACCATCACCACCGGGACCGTGGTGCACTTCAACACCCGTTCGGCCACGCTGCCGAAATCAAAATGCCCCTCGCTGCCCTTGTTGGTCATCACCACCATGTCGATCTTCTGGCTCGCGATGACCTTGAGGATCTCCTTGGCGGGCTCGCCGACGGCGATGTGCCGGATGTAGAGCGGGCACTCGTTGAGGAATTTATCGCAGAGTTCACTCAGGCGGGACTCGGCGGTCTGCTTTTCCCACTCCTGCATTTTCTTCAGCTCGTCGGGGTCGAACTGGCCGTAAGATGCACCGAACGCCGGGTAGTCCTTCATGACGTAAAGAATGTGGATTTCCCCCCCGAACTTCTGGGTCAACTCGGTGACCAGGGGCAGGGCCTTGGCGGCGTTCTCGGAAAAATCGGTCGGCCAGAGAATTCTGTTGATCTGCATGATGTTCTCTCCTTGTTGCGGGTCTGTAGTTTAGCGTGGACTCATACCACCTTCGCCGCAGCGGCGCAATACCCACCCGCAGGCCGCCGGCGCGCGAAGCGGCGGATCCGGTTTGCATTGCCGGATGAATCCGGTTAAAGATTCTCCGCATCCTGGCCCTGATGACGATCGTCCACATGTGAGGAGTCGATTCCATGACCAAGACCTCGAATCCGGTTTGCGCCGACCCCACCCAGGAGATCAGCATTTGCATCCCCTGCGCCCTGGCGGAGCGCGTGGCCGCCTACGCCCGGGATACCAACACCAGCATTTCAAGCGTGGCGGTCGAAGCCCTGGATTTTTTCCTCAGGCGGCAGAACCCGCAGTGAGGGGCGCAGCGGATCACCCGCCGCAGGCCAGCAGCATGAACCGAACCCGGTCCCCATGCTTCAGCTGGTGTTGAGCCAGGCGGTCGCGGGGCACAAACCCCTCGTCGTTCACCATCACCTGCACGCTCGACTCCAGCGCCCCCTCGCTGTCCAGTAAAACACGGCGCGCCTGGGCCCCGGCCTGCGCAAGCACCTGATCGACGAGATCGGCCAGACTCCCGCGCTCCAGCTCAATTTCAAACCGCCAACCGATCGCGGCCGAAAGGGCCGCAAGCCCGATGGACTCAACGATGATTCTCACCGATTCCCCCCGGCTCGTCTACCAGCGTCTTTTTCGCCCGCGCAGTCTGGCCGTGGTCGGCGCGAGCGCCAACCCCGCCAAGCCCGGCGGGAGGCTCATCCGCAACCTGCTCCAAAACGAGTACGCCGGAAGCCTGTGGGCTGTCAACCCGGGCGCCCCGCTTCCCGGCGTTGCCACCGTCGCCTCCGTGGAGCACCTGCCGAAGGCCCCCGACCTGGCCCTGATCGCCATTCCCGCCCCGGAGGTCCGACCGGTCCT
>JBGSTS010000224.1:0-6649 GCA_041736435.1 Desulfobacterales bacterium
GGCGCGGCGACTTAAAGTCGAGCCGGCGCTGGTCTGCAGCCGAGCGGCCATGATGGCGGTTGCCTTGCGCAAACCCACCCAGCCCGAGGACCTCGCAGAGATTGCCGAGCTGCGGAACTGGCAGCGCAAGATGTTTGGCAAGGACATCCTCGCCGCCCTCCGGCGGTAGGCCCAGGGTTCTCGCGCCCATGAGCCGGCACCCCCCAAATTGCCGTTTCGGCGTGATCCGACATGCCGAAACGGTGTGGAACAGGGCTAAACGCATTCAGGGCCAGCAGGACTCACCGCTCTCCCCGCGCGGAAAGCTGCAGGCGGAGCGTTGGGCCTGCGCCCTGGGGACCTTGCAATGGGACCGCATCCTGTCGAGCGATGCGGGTCGAGCCGTGGAGACGGTTCGCCGGATCAATGCCCATCTGAACCTTCCGGTAGTGCTGGATTCCCGGCTGCGCGAGCTGGACTGGGGGCGCTGGACGGCCAAGACGGTCGCAGAACTGCGAGCCGAGGAAGGAGAGCTTGTGGCGGCGCAGGAACGGGCCGGCTGGGACTTCCAGCCCCCCGGGGGGGAA
This sequence comes from Desulfobacterales bacterium, assembly GCA_041736435.1. Taxonomy (GTDB): domain Bacteria; phylum Desulfobacterota; class Desulfobacteria; order Desulfobacterales; family SpSt-501; genus SpSt-501. The sequence continues at coordinate 567 of JBGSTS010000224.1, forward strand.
TCGCGCCGCAGCCAGCTGGAGCGTTGCCGCCACGCACTTCTGGAAGCCGCCGGCACATGGCCGGGGCACACGATATTGGTGGTTGCCCACGGCGGCATTATCCGAAGCCTGGCGCACGGCCTGTGCGGCCGCCCCATCGCGTGGACGGCCGGGGTCGGAAAACAGCCCTACCGGCTGAACTGGTTTTCCATCACGGACGGGCGCCTGGTGCTGGACGGAGACGACGCCCTCGAGCCGCTCTGACGCCGGCCCCGCGACGGCGCGATGGAGGATTCCGGTATGGACACACTGATGATTCATGACCTGAAGGCGGCGTTCTTCGACCTTCCGCTCGACCGCTACCGGCTGACCTTCGACGACGGCCTGTATTCCCAGTACTATTACTTCCCCCGGCTGAAGGCCCATCCCCAGCCGCTCACGTTTTTCATCACCACCTCGCTGATCCGTGAGGCACCGGCCCGCGGCCGTTTCGAAGGGCGTTTTCTCAAATACCTGAAAACCGGCCATTACGCCCGCAAGGCCTTTATCGAAAAGAACCTTGATTGTTTCATGACAGCCGAAGAGGTCCGTTTTCTAGCGCAACAGCCCAATGTTCGCATCGGGGCCCACAGTCATTTTCACGACGTCATCCTGACCGATGTGCACCCGCGCAAGCCCAAACCCGTCAGCCCCTGGAAATTCGAGCGTTTTGCCGATGTGCCCGCTGCGCTGCGGGTGGGGTTGAGCATCCGCTCGCGGCTGGCCTTTCAGGGGTTCGAGTTCGCCCAGGGGCGCCTTGCGCCGCGCGCGGAGAGCCGGTGGGTGGAGTTCATCCGGCAGGACACGGAGCTTTGCCTGAACTGGTTCGAACGCCATCGCCTGCGGCTGCCGGACGCCTATTGCTTCCCCTTCAATGAGTACTCTTCCCGGTTGATCGATGTGCTCACGTCTTTCGGTTTTCGGGAATTCTACGCCGCGCGCTCCGCCAAGGACCCGCGTCTCATCGGCCGGACGGACATCGACGCCCTGGCGGAGGCGCCGGTGGGCGAAAACGACTCACCGGCGGCCGTTTACGTGAAGGCCGAGTCTCCGTCGCAGTAGTCCAACCGGATTTTCCCGGAGCAGCCGGCCAGGGGGCTGGCGGGGTCGCGGGGGTGAAAGAGGGTGAGACGGGACTTGCGTCGGGTCAGGCGGCGCAGCAGACGGCTGCCGTTTAAAACACCCTCCAGGGACACGGGAAAATCGATGCGGTGAGCCAGAGAGTCCCGACCCCGCCGCAGCGCTACGATCCCGGCGACGGTCGGGTGCGCCGGATCAGGGAAGAAACCATCCAGCAGTTTGATCACCGTCTTGCCTTTACGCCGGGAGACGGACACAACAAATGCCCCGCAAGTCGCGTCCGTGGCGCAACCGACCTCGTAGGCCTCGAAACGGAACAGGTCTCGCACGCTCGAAAAATGATAGGCGGGGACATCCGCTGCGACGTCCGACCGGGAGACCACCCAGGGGTTGGCCAGCATCCAGTTGACGGTGTCGACGGACCTCGGGAACCGGGGGCCGTCGGCCTCCCGGCCTCGGGTCACCCCGCCGGCGATGGCATCCACCGGTCGAACCGGCCGGCGGCCACCGGCCCGGCCGCAGATGAGGGTGTAGATTAGCCACCGGGCCGGTCGCGGGTAGGATTCGACCGAAAAGCGCCGGTAGCCGAGTTCGCCCAGATCCTTGAAGCCCGCCGCCCGATAGGCCCTCTCTGCGGCCCACGTGATTCCGGTTGTCACGAGGTCGACGCGTAACGCCAGCGCGTCGCGGACGAGCCGGGCGCCGATGCCGCGGCCGCGAAACTCGGGGGCGACGTAGAAGGTGATAAGCCATGAAACCTTAGACAGCCCGTCGGCAGTGCGCAGGACGCCTGGCAAAAGGCCGTGGTAGCCCACGCAGCGGCCTGCATGGTGGGCGACGAGCAGAGCGACGTCGTCCAAGGCGGCATGGGGGTTTAGCGCCTGGGAAGCGGCACGCAGCAGACAGGTCGGCGCGGTGTCCGCATAGGCCGGGTCCGAAGTGACGCTCCGGGCAAACGCCGCGAGGTCGCGCATGCGGATCCGATCAATTCGAAGCGGTGATTCAGTCACTCCGGCTGCCTCCGCCCTTGAGTCGGCGGGCGTTCGTGGTTAATACTACTTACCATAGCATGATTCGAACGCACTGAAAAATCCCTGCAAGCGGTCGTCGGGCATGAAAATCGTATTCTACTGCCAGCATGTGCTCGGCGTGGGGCACTTTTTTCGCAGTCTGGAGATCTGCCGAGCGCTGATCGGCCATGAGGTCATTCTGGTCACTGGCGGCCCGCGGGTCGAAGTAGCGCTTCCGGGCCACGTCAGCGAACAGCGCCTCCCCGAGCTCAGTATGAACCCGGAGTTCAAGCAGCTCCTGGCGGCTCCCGGCGAAGACCTCGAGACGGTCAAACGGGTGCGCCGACAGCGCCTTATGGCGCTGTTCGACGCCGAAAGCCCCGATCTTTTCCTGATCGAGCTCTACCCCTTTGGACGCCGGGCCTTCCGGTTTGAGATCGACCCGGTGCTGGAGGCAATCGCTGAAGGGGCTCTCCCCGCCTGCCGCGTCGCCTGCAGCGTCCGGGACATCCTGGTGGAAAAAGACCGGCCGGCCGAGCGCGAAGAGTGGACGGTGTCCGTGCTCAACCGGCATTTCAGGGCCGTGCTGGTCCATACCGACCCGAGGATCGTGCCGTTTGAGGAGACCTTCGGACGGTTAGCGGACATTCGCATTCCCGTCGTCACCACCGGGTTCGTCTCTCCCCGGCCTGCACCGGGCGATCGCTTGCGGGTCCGCGCCCGGATGGGGTTGTCGGAATCCGAGCAGCTGATCGTGGTCAGCGCCGGAAGCGGCAGCGTGGGAATCTCGCTGCTGGAAGCCAGCATGCGCGCCTTTGCGCTGCTGCCGCAGCGCCGGTCGGCCCGGATGGTCGTGTTCACCGGCCCGTTCATGCCCGTGAAAGAGATTGCCCGCCTGACCCGCCTCACCGGGGACTCCGTAGACCTGCAGCGCTTTTCAACGGAGTTCCTCTCCGAGCTGGCCGCGGCCGACTTGTCGGTGAGCATGGCAGGGTACAACACCAGCATGAATCTGCTGGCGGCGAGGGTGCCGGCGCTGGTGTGGCCCTTCGCCCAGAACCGCGAACAGCGCCTGCGCGCCGAGCACCTGGCCCGCATCGGCGCACTGCAGCTCATCGAGGACGACGACCTGGAACCGGCACGGCTGGCAGCGGCGATGGGTCGGGTGCTTGCACGCCGAACCAGGCCCGCAATCGACCTCGACCTGAACGGGGCCGCCAACACCGCCCGCTGGATTGAGGCCTGGTGTGCAGCCGACTGAAGCGACCGTGGATATCCGCAGATGACGCCGCCGCCCATTGAACGATAGGGGTGACCGCCATCTGCCCGTGCGAGGATCCCTGCGACGACAGGGTTGCATCTTGGTCGGCCGGCCGGGGGTGACACGTTGCACCCGGAGCGGTTCGCAGCCGGCCCCAGCCGAGAATCATTCCTGTTTACTGGTGTCCTTCTCTATGTTATCGGTGAAAATCTTAGAGTGACATCCGGCTGCTGCACATCCCCGGCGGCGGCTGTGGCGAGATCGACCCATGCAGGATCGCATTTTTTCCGAGTACCCTGAAAACGCCTTACGCGCCAACCGCCTGGTGGTATTGCCCTTCGCCAAGTCTCTGGAGATTGCCACCCAGAGCATCAGGGTCAGGTTTTTTCGCTCGCTGATCACCACCTTGAGCCTGGTTCTGGCCGTATCGTTCCTGAGTTTCGTGGATGCCAGCAATGACGTCGCCAACGGCATGCTGGCCTCCGGAGAGCCCCACCTGCGCCAGAGCCTGGTCCGTGCCGGATATGACCTCGGTCCGCAGGATGCCAACGTGGCGAGTTCCCCCAAGCAGCGCTGGATCATCATCCTGTCGTTGCTGGTGTGCGTTGTCGGGATTGTGAACGCCCAGCTCATGGCCGTGACCGAACGCTTCCGGGAGATCGGCACAATGAAGTGCCTCGGCGCCCTCGACCGCTTCGTGTTGCGGCTGTTTTTGTTGGAGGCCGGGATACAAGGTTTGGCCGGCGCCGCCTGCGGAGCGGTGGTCGGCATCCTCTTCGCCCTGGCCGCGGCCCTGGCGCGTTTCGGCCCTGCTGCCATTCAGCAGGTCGCCTTGGCCGATCTGGCGTTTTCGCTGGCCTGGGCCACTGCCACCGGGGTCGCCCTAAGTTTGCTGGGGGTGTTGTACCCGGCGTGGGTGGCCGCCCGCATGCAGCCGGTCGAAGCCATGCGGGTGGAGCAATGACTCCAGCGAGGAATGGGTCACATGCCTGAAACCAGCAATGTCGTGCGGGTGGCCGGCGTCACCAAGAGCTTCAAGCTGGGCAAGATCGAAGTCCAGGCGTTGAAGGGCGTAGACCTGGAAATTGCCCGGGGGGAATACCTCTCCATCATGGGGCCGTCGGGTTCCGGCAAGAGCACGCTGTTCAACATGATCGGCGGCCTGGACAAGCCCACCACCGGGAAAGTGTTCATTGACGAGGTGGACATCGCCCAGCTCGACGCCTACGAGCTCGCCTGGCTGCGCTGTCGTAAAATCGGCTACATTTTCCAGACCTTCAACATCATTCAGGTCATGACCGCCCTGGAAAACGTCACCCTGCCCATGGTGTTCGCGGGCATGAACAGCGATGCCACGGTCAAGAAGGGCATGCGCCTGCTGGAACAGGTCGGGCTGGCCGACCGCCACAGCCACAAACCCTTCGAGCTCTCCGGCGGCCAGCAGCAGCGGGTCGCTATCGCCCGGGCACTGGCCAACGACCCGGCCATCATCCTGGCGGACGAGCCGACCGGCAACCTGGACCTGACCACCGGGGAGGAGATCATATCCCTTTTAAAGCGCTTGAGTCAGGAACGCCGGGTCACGGTCATCTCCGCGACTCACGACATCAAAATGCTCAACGTGTCCGACCGCGTCGTTTGGATCCGGGACGGACGGATCGACAAGATCGAAGACCGTGATGAGTTATCCATCTCCATCGGCAAGATCCGGGTGCGGGACTGAACCCGACATGAAACCGGCAGCGCCGAACGTGCGGGATCGACCGACGGCGTGGCGCAGCAGCCTGATCCGGTGCGCCCTGCTGGCCGGTCTTCTGTGCGGCATCCCCCAGGGGGTCGCGGCGTCGAGCCCGACCGATTTCCAACACCTGTTGACCACCTTCGCGGCGTTCAGCGACCGAAGCACCGGCACGTCGGGAAACGAACAGGCCGCCGGCTTCATTAAGAAGATGCTGGAGGGTATGAACATCGGGGCCGTCGAATCGCACGCATTTGCGGTACCCGTCATTCGTCGGGGATCAAGCACGCTCGAGGTCCTGCAGCGGGGTGAGCGCCTGACGATTTACCCTCTGGCCGGCAACGCCGTCACCCCCCAGACCGTCCCGCCCCCGGGGCTCACCGGCCCCCTGGTTTACGTGGGCGACGGGGAGTTGGAGCGGCTGAACGGAAAGCTCATCGAAGGTGCGGTTCTGCTCATGGAGCTCCACTCCGGCCGAAACTGGCTGCAGGCGGCCAACCTCGGGGCCAGCGCGTTGATCTATGTGGACCGCGGGGATTCCAGCGGGATGGATTTTGAAGAGAAGTTCGAGCTTTCGCCTATCCAGTTCCCCCGTTTCTGGATGCCCGTCACGGCCCTGCGGGAGGCCTTCGGCGAATTCGAAGCGGCGACGGATGGCCGTGTGGCCGATGCGGTACGGCTGCACGCCGAGGCCGTCTGGGAGAACGTCGTCGCGGAGAACATCTATTGCATCGTGCCCGGCAGATCGTCTGAACTTCGCAACGAGCTTCTCATGGTGGAGGCGTTTTACGACAGCACCGCCCGCGTCGCCGGACTCGCCCCGGGCGCCGACGAAGCCGTCGGCACCGCCACCTTGCTCCAGGTGGCCCGGCATCTCAAGGAGAACCCGCCGGAGCGCACGGTGATGCTGGTGGCCAGCTCCGGTCATGCGCAGGCGCTGGCAGGCCTGCGCGAGCTGGTGTGGAGCTTTTCCGCC
>JBGSTS010000234.1:0-43812 GCA_041736435.1 Desulfobacterales bacterium
CCATGGGCAGCCACGGCGGGGCCACGGCCGGGGGCCAGACCGCCGTTCTGCAGCGGCTCGCCGTCACGGCGGAAAGCTGCGGCGCGCCGGTGGTCTCCTCCATGGACGCGGAGCGGATCGGCACCGTGTTCGGGGAGGTGCCGCTTTACTTCTCCCGCGATGCGCTCGCGGCCGACCACTGCATTGTCGTCAACCGCATCAAAGCCCACACCAAGTTCATCGGGCCGGCCGAAAGCGGGATCCTCAAGATGCTTTGCGTCGGCATGGGCAAGCACCAGGGGGCGGTCGCCTACCACACCTGGGCGATGAAACACGGTTTTTTCCCGCTGCTCGAGGCGATGGGCCAGGCGATTGCCGCCGCCGCGAATTTTCGCTTCGGGCTGGCCGTGGTCGAAAACGCCTACGATAAACTGCTGGCCGTCGCCGGGGTGCCGGCCGGCCGGATTCTCGCCGAGGAGACACGGCTCAACGCGCTGGCCAAGGCCAACATGCCGCGGCTGCCGTTCACCGAGCTGGATGTGCTGGTGGTGGGCCGGATCGGCAAGGAGATCAGCGGCGCGGGCATGGACCCGAACGTCACCGGCCGGGCCTACGATCTGATGGAGAGCGATTTTTCGGGGATGCTCAAGGCCAAGCGGGTGGTCGTCCTCAACCTGTCGGCCAATACCGGCGGCAACGCCATCGGCCTGGGCAACGCCGACATCATCACGGAAAAGGTCTTCCAGGCGCTCGACTACGAGGCCACCCTCATGAATGCGCTCACGAGCCTTTCGCTGCACAAGGCCTTCATTCCCGTGCGCCTGCCCAACGACCGCAAGGCCATTCAGGCCGGCTTGACCACGATCGGGCCGATGTCCGTCTCCGAGGCCCGGGTGGTGGTCATCTACGACACGCTGCACCTGTCCGAGTTCTGGGCCAGTGCAGCTCTTCGGGGGGATCTTGAGCGCGTGGCCGAGGCGGAGGTGGGAGAGAACATCGCCCTGGCCTTCGATGCGGCCGGGAATCTGCTGCTGCCCGACCCGGAGGCGTCGTGAGGCGTGCGGGCTGAAAGTCCGCCCGACTAGGCCGGAGCCGCTCAGAAGGACAAGAGCTCCATCTGCTGGATGGCCTCCCGCTGCCGCCGCCCGGTGAGCGGGAAGATCGGCTCGGGCGGTTCCTCCCCCTCGAGCTTCATCTCCAGGTTGACGCGGCCGGCGATGGGCATGTAGTAGAAAGAGAGCTTCATCCGGCCGGATGTTTCGTAGTGTTTGAACTTGATCCGCGTGTCGTCGACCTTCCAGGAATAGGTGGTCAAATCCCCCCGCGTTTCACGGCTGATTTTAGGGACCCCGTATTTGTGCTGCACGTAGCTTCTGATCTGGCTGAAGGCTTCGATGCCCTCCATCTCCACGTACACGGCAAAGAGCTGGTCGTCGTAGTAGCCGTAGACCACTTCCGACACATCGGTGCCGTAGATTTTATAGGCACGCTGGTGGTTCACATAGTAGTTGATCTTGCCGCTGGCCCCGACCGGCGACAACCCTTTTTGGTCGGCGGAGTGGCTGGCCCATCGGGCGTCCAGGAAGCCCACACTCAGGTCGGCGGCCTGCACGGGGACGGCCAGCATCCAGCAGACAACTGCCGCCGCAAGCATTTTGAGTGCAGAGGTCATGACGGCGCTCCTTTTCAATAGCCTTTGTCCATGTTGATGCGGTTGAGCGGGGCTTGCCCCGATCGCACCCGGTGGTAGTTTTCGACGATCTGGGGCGCCACGGCTGCCGGGTAGGTGTGGCTGGCGCTGTGAGGGGTTAGGACGATCCCGGGGTGGCTCCAGAAAGGGTGGGCTTCCGGCAGCGGTTCGGTGCGGAAGACGTCCAGACAGGCCCCTGAGAGATGCCCGCTGTCGAGGGCCGCCAGAAGGTCATCTTCGACCAGGTGGTCGCCGCGGGCGGCGTTGATGAGGTAAGCGCCGGACGGCAGCCGGGCAAAAACGCGCTGGTCGAGGATGTCCCGTGTGGCGGGGGTTAGCGGCAGCAGGCAGACGAGGATGTCGGTTCGCGCCAAGAACTCATCCAGGCGCTCCGGGCCCGCAAAACACTCCACCCCCTCGATCTGCCGGGCGGTCCGGCTCCATCCCGCCACCGGAAACCCCAGCAGGCGCAGCGTGGCGGCGGCATGCCCGCCGAGCGTCCCCAGGCCCATGATCCCGACACGCACCTCGGGAGCGTGCACGGAAGAGCGCGGCTTCCACACTTTTTTAGCCTGGTCCTGTCGGAAGAGGTTGAAACGGCGGGTGTGGTTCAAAACCGCTGTGACCACATATTCGCTCATGGCGCGGGTCATCGCCTCGTCGGCCAGGCGGGCCACCGGCACGCTCGGCGGCAGGCCGGGGTCTCGCAAGATGTGGTCGACGCCGAACCCCAGGGAGGCGATGCATTTCAGGTTGGGGTATTTCCGGAACTCCCCCAGGGGATGTTTCCAGCACAAGATGAACTCGATCTCCTCCGGGAGTCCGGAATTCGGCCACACCCGCAAATCGAGGCCCGGGTCCTGCGCCTGCAGGTGCTTTACCCAGGAAGTCGCTTTCAATCCGGGCGCCATGAAGAGCATTGCCATGCGGTTTTCTCACTTTCAGCCGGTCAGGGAAGGTGCCGCCGCCCCCGGGTCGGGTCGGCCGTGCGGCCGGTGCCGATGTTGACTTCAAAAACCACGGAGGCTTTCCCTCTTTGGGGACTCCCGCGCCTGCAGGAGCGGGGCCTCAGCGCGGTTAGGTGTGGCTCCCCTGCGATCCGCGCCTGCCCACGGAAGGTGGAGGACAGCATACCCCGCTGTCGGCGAAATTACCATTAAAACCGAATTCTGCCAATCATACGGACCTCACAGGAAGAGCACATCGCCGTGCTTCCAGTCCACCCATCGGTCCAGCAATCCCTCCTTGTGCAGGCGCTCCCGGATGTGGCGGGGCGGGAGGTGCACCGGTTCGTCTCCCAGTTGAAACGTGCCCCAGTGCGTGATTGCCAGCCGCTTGGCTCCGAGTTCCCGGAAGGCGCGGACGGTTTCTGCAGGCCCCATGTGGCTCTGGGCCATGAGCCAACGCGGTTCGTAGGCGCCGAGGTTGATAACGGCGAGGTCGATGTCGAATTCGCGGCCGATCTGCTCGAACCCGTCGAAATAGGCCGTGTCGCCGGAAACATAGATGGTGGCTCCGGCGGCGGTGCGGATCAGGTAGGAGCCCCACAGCGCTAAGTTGGGCCCCGTCAGGGGGTTGCGCATGGTCCAGTGGTTGCACGGCAGCAGGGTGATCTCCCGGCCGGTGCCGCGGACGCTTTGGTACCAGTCCAGCTCGGTGCGGTGGTGCAGTCCGGCCTCTCCGATGACGGCGCCATGGCCCAACGGGCTGAGCACGTGAGTGCGCTTGGGCAGGGTCGCGAGGGACGGGATATCCAGGTGGTCGAAATGACCGTGGGTCAGCAGCACCTGGTCAACTGCAGGCATTTCGCTGACCTCGAAGGCGAGCGGGCTGAAGTCCCGCATGAACCAGAAGATCTTCGAAAAGACGGGGTCGATCAGGATGCGGTGGCCGCCGTCGTTGATCAAGAGGCCGGCGTGCTTGAGGTAGGTGACGGACAGGCCGCTGTCGGCCCGAACCGCTTCCCAGTCGATGGAAACCGGCGTCACCGGCTGCCGGTCGAGTTCGTCGTTGAAGTCGTTGCGTTGAAACAGCTTCCAGGAGAGCACTTTCAAAAGGCGACCGCTGCGCTCGTGGCTGAACGGGTTTACGAAGCGGCCGTCACCGTGGTGCAGCCTCAGCCGGGCGATGTCGCGCAGGCCCCGGCCGTCGAGGGGCCGGTAGTGGAGCGTCGGCTCCGATGGGTCGGCGAGCGACGCCCACACCCGCGGCGGCAGGACGCTTGCAGCCACCGCAGCCTTGGCGAGGTTGAACAAGGTGTCCATGAATCGGCGCCGGTTCATGAGAGCACCATAATCACTGATCTATGGTAAGCCAAGCAGGGGCGCGTTGTCGGTCGCGGGCGCTCGGAGGGGATGGATTTATGCTGAGCCGCCGCGATGAGGTCAGGTTGTCGGAAGCGGAAAAACGAAGGCACAGTGAAAGACCCTGATGCCGTAAAGTGCTTTTGGGGTTGGATGTGATGCAACGGAGTGGACGGCCTCGCAGAGTGCGCCAAGATCAAGGCACGCGAATCCGGAGGAGCGAGGCGTGCTTGGGCACGCTGCAGCGACGAGGGATGAAGCGTAACGCAGATATTGGACGATCTGCGGGGCCGTCACCATTCGCTCGTGAGCCTTCGGGCCACCCGGCTCCAATTGCTGTTCAGCTTGGCCACGGCATCGATGCCGGCCTCGATGTGGGTGTCCATATACTTGGCGAAGATCTCCTCTGAGACTTTCTTGTCCTTGATCCCCCGGCGCTGCAACGGCATGTCGGAGACGAGCATGATCGAACCGATGGGCACCTCGTAGCGGTAGGCGACCGTGAAGAGGGTGGCCAGCTCCATCTCGATAGCTAAAATCCTTCGGTGGCGAAGATAGTTGACGAACTCTTCGTCGAATTCCCACAAACGGCGGTCGGTCGTGTAGACGATGCCGCAGTGCGGGGATGTTCCGAGTTTTCGCACGGCGCCGATGCAATAGAGATTGACCGAAGAGGCCGGGATCGCCGGGAACTCGGGCGGCATGTAGTGCCGGCTGGTGCCCTCGCCGCGAATGGCGGCCGAAGGCACCAGGAAATCGCCGCGTTTCAGGATGTCGTCGATCCCGCCGCACATGCCCAGCATGACGACCGACTTCAAGTTGTCGAGGTAGGCCAGGCAGTTGATCACCAGGGCGGCCTGCGGCGAACCGATGCCGAAATCGATCATGGAACAGTTCAGCTCCTTCGCGTTGGCGATCCGGAAGTTGCCCTCGGAGACCTGGGCCTGGGTCTTTTCCTGAAAGCGCACGAGGTAGCGCTTGAAATTGGTGATCAGGATGTGATCGCAGAAATCCTCGAGTTTGCAGTTCGTATAGCGCTCGAGGGTCTGGCGCACGTATTCGTGTTCTTTGATGAGCATGGTGAGGTCTCCCGCCGGCGAGGGGCTCGCCTTTTACCGGGCTTATCCGAGGCTGCATGGGTTGATGTGTGGTGCCGCCGAGGTGACGCCTCCATCACGGGTATTTTGCGGACAGCCGCTCCAGTTCGGCCAGATATTGCTTGCGATAGACCAGCCCCGTCTGGCCGCGGATCTCCTTGGCGGTGGCGGCGATGGCGGGCCGGATGTCGATGCCGTTCGGGTTCAGTTTCCGGTCGTTGGCCCGGTCGATGATCCGGATGCTGTAGTAGGTCGCCAGCAGCCGGACCTTGGGGTCGCGGCGCATCAGGTAGCTGCGGCCGCCCAGCGTGTTCAGAAAATAACCGGCATACTCGTACTGGACCGGCAGCGTGGGCCACCCTTTCAGTTTTCCGTCCGGGCCGGCGGTCCACACGTAGAACAGGCGCATCACCGATTCGAGGATTTCAGCCTCGTTGCGCAGAACGTCAACGGCGAACTGCGTGCGTTTCTTCCCCAGCACTCGGAAGAAATGGGACACGTTCTTGAGCGTGGTGTAGAGCGACTCGGTTTCGCCCGCCACTCGAGGCAGCCCGGCGGACAGATCGTCGATCGCCGCTGCGTACTGGGCATAGGTGCCCCCCTCGAACTGAAACGCCTTCACGTAGTCGCGGTTGTCCAGATAGGCGAAAAAGGCCAGAATCTGCCGCTCGATTTCCTCGACCCGCGGCGCTTGTTCCTTGGCCGTTGTTTCGGTGGGGATGGGCCCCAGGATTTCGACGGCCCGGCCCTCTTCGGGAGGCTTTTCGGGCTGGGTCGACCGCAGCTCGGTCTCCAGATCGGAGATTTTTTTCGACAGCATCTCCGAACGCTTCTGCCACTCTTGGGTTTCCTGCTGCCGGGCGCTTTCGATCCGCTTGGCCTGCCAGTCCTGAAGAACGACCCAGAGGAGCACCCCGATGACGATCAGAACCAGAATCACCAACAGCGGCTGATAATTTCGCTCTTTTTTCATGACCCCACCTCCTTCACCGGGCCGGCACTTTGATGACGGCAACACCCGCAGGCGGCAGGCGCCTGCTTTCGCCGGCCATGGAATTTCTATGCCTGCGCTGAATGCGCGGGCCCCGCGCGCCGCAGGATAATTTCAAGTATAGCAGGAATTGCTTCGGCTTTAAACCCTTTCCGGGCGGGGTGACGCCCGACCAGGGTTGACACGCTGACGGCGGTTTTCTATGTTGAACGCAATTGCCCCATTCCCTTCACATGCATGCTGAGATGGTTGAATCTGCCGAAACGGTCACACCGGCTCCCCGGATCTCGCTGATCGCCGCCATGGCGCAGAATCGCGTGATCGGGCGCGCGGGCGCCATCCCCTGGAAGCTGCCCGGGGAGCAGCTGTTTTTCAAGCGGATCACCCTCGGCCACACGGTGATCATGGGGCGCAAGACCTTCGACAGCATTGGCCGGCCGCTGCCCGGGCGCACCAACGTCGTGATCAGTCGCCGAACGGACCTGCGGCCGGAGGGGTGCTTCATGGCGCAAAGCCTGAGGGGGGCACTGGAGTTGTGCCCGGCGGGGGAGCAGGAGGCGTTCATCATCGGCGGTGGCCAGCTGTATGCGGCGGCCATGCCGATAACGGACCGCATTTATCTTACCGTCATCCCGGTCCTCGTCGACGGCGACGCCTTTTTCCCGAAGATTTCCGCGGTGGAATTTGCGATCACCGCCTCGGAGCATGTCTCCGGGCCCCAGCCCTACGATATTTTGATATACGATCGGGTGCGCGGCCGATCGCCGTCCCCCCCGAACTAGCAGCTTGCAGCGAGCGGTGAGACAACCGCTGGGAGAGCGACATGAACACGACACCGAATTCCTTCGGCTGGAACCCCAACATGACGATGTCCCTTCAGGAAAAACTGAAAGAGGACCTGAAATCGGCGATGCGGGCGAAGAACGAGACCCTGCGCAACACCATCCGCCAGGTCATGTCGGAGTTCTTCAGGCTCACGGTGCCGGTAACGCTCGAAGGGGGCAAGAAGTCGAACCGGCCCAAGAAGCCCGAGGAGATCACCAACGACGACATCATCGGCATCATCCAGAGCCTGGTGAAATCCGAGCACATCGTGCTCGAAGCCCGGAGGCAGGCATCATCCGACTATCTGCTGATGCTGGAGGCCTATCTCCCGCGGCAAGCCACCCAGGAGGAGATCGTCGCGTGGGTTCGGGAAAACATCGATTTCGCCACGTTCAAGAACCGGATGCAGGCCATGGGGGTTATCATGAAGCATTTCGGCAAGAGTGCGGACGGCAAGTTGGTCAACCACATCCTGCAAAACTGGCAGTAAACCCCTGGTCGCTGGACAAACGGCGCTCGTCACGCTAAGGTACAGTTTATCCACCATCATTCCCCGATCGGGAAGGGCAGGGTATGATCTACATCGGCAAATTTCTTCACACCACCAATCAGCAGGAAAAAAACGAGTCCCATCGCCGCCACGGCGAATTCAACCTGATCGTGTCCGCAGCGGACCAGCAGACTGCCATCGAAACTTTCAAGCAGCGCATCGGCGAGGCCCGCAGCACCACTGGCTTGTTGGAAGGGGATGCGACCATCTATCTGCTGCACATCCTTGAGATGGAGGACGTTCCCGAGAGCCGTGCCCGGATGTTCGACTACCAGTCCGTCGCCGGCGATCCCACCATGCCGGTCATCAGCTGCCAGGCGCCGGCCGGGGAAAACGATGGATGCCGCATTTTAGACTGGCAGAACAACCGGCCCGGTGTGGACGGCCAAACCGCCCAACCCTTCATGAAATTCAGCCGCTGACACTTGATGACGTCGCACTGAATCCATTTAAACGCTGCGCCTTACCCAACCATCTGAAATCCGGCTCGCCGTCGTAGTGTGTCCCAAAACCAATTTTTCAGTGACAGGCTGGATATAAGTACCCGCCTTGGGATAGATACAATTGAAATCAGGACCGCTGGCGGTCTATAGAAATCCAACCTCTAGTGGATCGAAACTGTGGATGGAACTCGCATCAATTGACACAAACACATTGATTTCTTCCCGAATTCGTAAATCGACCCAAACCTTTTTAGTGATCAGCACTTTGAAGGTGATGCTTCCCGTCTTCACCTGTATTTCATACGTGAATCCATGGTTGACGACGGCGGTCACGATTCCTGAGAAGCTATTGAGCTGAGAGGGTGGGAAGGGATTTTTCGCCACGCGGATATCTTCAGGACGGATTGCAACATATCCATCATTTTTATCCAACGGCCGGTCCAATCGCATTTTTATTCCTCCAAGATCCGCCATGCTATCTTGAAAGGTCGCCTTGAAAATATTTTTCATCCCGACAAATTCCGCCACGGCAATGGAGGTGGGTTTTTGGAAGATATCCTGAATGGCACCTGTCTGTTGAAGAGTGCCATGGTCCAAAACAGCCCCACGATCCGCCAGTGACAGTGCATCGCCGAAATCATGGGTCACCATGAGAAAGGTGGTGTCGGTATTGTCATGCAACCGCTTGAGGGCATTGCGGATGTCCTCTCTGAAACCGGGATCGAGAGCGGAGAACGGCTCATCCAGAAGAATGACATGCGGCCGGACGATGAGGGCTCTCGCCAACGCCACGCGCTGCTTTTCTCCTCCGCTGAGGTTGACCGGCAGCCTGCGCTGCAGGTGTGCGATGTTCAACAAGTCTGAAAGTTGACCCAGCCGTTTCTCCCTCTCCCGGATCGGGATGCCGTGGAATCGCAGGCCATAAAGGATATTTTCCAAAACGTTCAGGTGGGGGAAAAGCGCATGATCCTGGTAGACGATTCCCACTCCGTGTTTTTCAGGAGGCAGTCCGGTCACGTTGCGCTCATTGATGAAGATTTTGCCCGCACCGATAGGAATAAGCCCGGCGATGGCCTCCAGCAAAACCGTCTTGCCGGCTCCGGTGGGCCCCATGAGCATAAAGAAATCCCTCTTCCCAATCGTCAGGTTTTTGATCTTCAGGTGGAATTTCAGGAGCTGGATGTCCAGATTCTCTATTCGAATCACGCCTCTTTTGCCTCTCGCAGGGCCAGGATCCGTAGCACAAAGAAGAGAATGAGGCAGACGAGAACCAGCCAGACAGCCACGGGTTGAGAGTATTTCAACCCGTACCCTTCAAAACGCTCGTAAATGAGAACCGGGGCCGTCATGGGGTGATAGGCCACGACGATCACGGCGCCGAACTCGCTGATCGCGCGAGCGCAGCACATGATGATGCCGATCAGCATGCTGCGCCATGCCAGCGGAAAGGTGATCCGCAGAAACGTACTCGTCATCGAGGCGCCCAAGCTGCGCGATACGTTTTCCAGCCGGGGAGAAACCGATTCGAAGCCGTTTTTGGCGGAATGGATGTAGAAGGGAATTCCCACGAACGTAAGGACGGTGATGATCCCCGCCGGACTTCCGAGCAGGCGGATGCCGAGCTCACTCAGCACCTGCCCGATCCAGTGATGGTGTCCCGCAACGCTAAGGATCGCAATGCCGACGACCGGGTGGGGGATGACGATCGGCAGGTCAATCACCGCTTCTAGAAATCGTTTGCCTCTGAAATCCTGTCGCGCCAGCAGGTAGGCCAGAGGCGTTCCGAATAAAAAGGAGATCAGGGCGGCCGATCCGGCCGTCAGAACACTGAGCCGAATCGACCGCCCGACATTGCGGTCTCCCAGGCATTCCCAAAGATCGGGAAGCGAGGGCGCTGTCAATAACTCGAAAAGAGGCAGAAGGATAAAAGCCCCGATAACCGCGCCACAGCCAAGCGTAAGCCAGAAAAAGGGCTCTTTCCTTCCCATTAAAACCCCTCTATTGTTTGACTTCAACGAACGGTATCAGAGTCTTGGGAAGCTTTTCCTTCATCGCGGCGTTGGGAATCCGCGACGGAATGAAGGGCGGCTGCCCCATCTCCTTGAGGACTTTCAACCCTCCATCGGGGGCCAGCATGTACGCGAGAAAGGCCACCGCAGCCTCTCTGTTCGGAGCGCTCTTGATCATGGTGACCCCATAGGTGCATGAGTCCCCCTTGATCTGCATGAAGGTCCCCGGTTGTTTTCCCGTCACCTGAACCATGGCCTGCGCATAATAGTCGTCGAATTTGTAATTGCCCAGATTGATCTCTTCTGGAAGGACGAGGTATTTGAGACCATG
Source organism: Desulfobacterales bacterium (assembly GCA_041736435.1). Lineage (GTDB taxonomy): Bacteria > Desulfobacterota > Desulfobacteria > Desulfobacterales > SpSt-501 > SpSt-501. Next base: position 10,219 of record JBGSTS010000234.1, read on the forward strand.
CTGAACCGCCACGGAAAGATACTCCCACGCATAATCCATGTTGCCTGTCTGAAGGAGAGAAACCAGTTCGACAGACTTTGGCCGGATATTCTCTTTCGGCCTGTTGGATAGGATGGCCTCGGTGAGGCCCGGTTTTTTATAATATTTTTCCGCCAGTTGAATGACCATCAGGGCGCGGTATCCACAGGGATCCAAATTGGGGTCGGAATGGCCCCACACCACCTCTTTCTTTTGAAGGATTTCATACCAATTGTCTTTGTTGATCGTGCCGGCATGTTTGCTTTTATCCGTGTAGCAGAGCACCAATTGATTGGATGCAAAACGGATGTTCCAGTCGGCATAGTCAGGGATCAGGAGCTTGTCGATAACCTTGTAGTCTGCCGATACCATGATGTCGCACGGCTTCATGAGATCGGTCACTTTGCGCGCGGCCTGTTGACTCCCGCTCGCCTCCCGGAGAATGTCCACCTTGGGATGTGTGGCTTCAAAGGTTTTTTCCATGGCCTCAAAGGGAACGGATAGGCTTCCCGCGTGAAACAAGACCAGCTTACCCTGAAGCTGAGCTGTCGCTGACCCAATTAAAAAAGGAGATCCACTTACCAAAAATAGACCGGTGATCACCCAACACCAAACCCTGGATTTTCTCATTTCGCCTGCCTCCTTGCTAAATTTCATTAAGTAATGTAGCAGCGGGATTTACCGGGTGTTCCATTAAACGGCGTTGCACGTTTTGATGCCGTTTGGAAAACCAGCATATTGCGACTGGGATATTGTTGCGGAGAAGGGATATTGAATCGGTGCGATAACTGAGGTGAAGTGAAAATGCAAAGCCGATCTATATAGAGATTTTATTTTTAGCCTGTCAATGGAATTGATGGTAAAACCAAAACAACCTAATAGCTACCGGAAATGATATGTAAGCATGTGGGTCCAACGCCATCTCCAGGTGAATAGTCGAACGATTCCATATGGTCCTGATACCATGCGACCATTGGAGTGCCTGAGTCGAATTTGACCTAAGTCAATTGGGATGGACTGAACTTAAACTACGTCCGACGGGTGGGCCGAAATGCGTTGCGGCCAGCGCGAGTGGGAGGACTTCTGGGGTACGAATCTGCCCATGACGCGCACACCGGACGCCCACTTCTTCACCGAGGCTCGCTACCGCGGCGCCAAGGTGGCGGCTGTGGCACCCGACTACGCCGAATACGTGAAGTTCGCCGACATCTGGCTGCCGGCGAGGGCCGGCAACGACGCGGCGCTCGCCATGGCCATGAGCCACGTGATCCTGAGGGAGTTCTACATCGAACGGCAGAGCGGGTATTTCAACGCCTACGCTAAGACCTACACCGACTTGCCCTTCGTGGTGGTGCTGGAAAAACACGGCGACGACTGGGTCTCCGGCCGCTTCGTCGTCCCCAACGGCGGCTGGGAATTGAAGGGCGGCCGGTTGACCCTGAAGGCCGGCGGGAAGGCGCGCCGCCTGGCGGGGATCTTCCACAACCCCGACCTGCCGACGATCGACGAGTACTATGAACCCTGGACCTACGACTATGAGAAGCTGATCGACAGCCCCAAGAAGAACCACCAGCCTTCGTTGCGGCCGCGCTCCCAGTTGAACGACGCCAGCATGGAGATCACCTGGGGCCCCAACCGGGAGGACGATCTGGCCGGGGTGACCGAGACCGGGGGCGGAGATGTCAACTACCGCGGGCTCGACTATGCCGCCTATCTGCAGTTCAAGCGGGTCTTCATGCTCTACCTGCCGCGGTTGTGCGAGCATTGCCTGAACCCGGCCTGCGGCCTCCTGCCCTTCCGGCGCCCTTTACAAGCGCGAGGAAGACGGGATCGTGCTCGTGGACCAAGAGCGCTGCCGCGGGTGGCGGTTTTGCGTTTCCGGCTGCCCCTACAAGAAAACCTATTTCAACTGGAAGACGGGCCGGGCCGAGAAGTGCCTCTTCTGCTATCCGCGCACCGAGGCCGGGCCCTGGCCGGGCTGCTTGCGCTCTATCAGCGCAGCAGGTTCGAGCCGGCCGTCAAGGAGCTGCCGGATTTTTTGCCGCTCATGCTTGAATTTTTTTCGGTCGCCCCGCAGGCGGCAGAGGATCCCCTAATGTCACGGTGCCTGGGCGCCGTGCCGATTCTCCTCGCGCAGATCGCTCAAAGTCCGTCGATGTACGCCGCGCCTCTGGAGATGCTGGCTCGAATCCAGCCGGAAGCGGCTGGGGCTGGGGACCTGGACGCCTCAGACCGTTTGTCCGCAGCCGTGGAGGAGTGATCCATGAGCACGATCGATCTGGTTGCATTTGTGGCCTACCCGTACCTGTGTTTGACCATTTTCGCGTTCGGGCACGCCTACCGCTACGTCACCGACCGCTACGCCTGGAACGCACATTCGAGCGAGCTGATCGAAAAGAAACATCTTTTCATCGGCTCGTATCTGTTTCACTTCGGGGTTCTGGGCACGCTCGTCGGCCACGCCGTCGGGCTGCTGGTCCCGCAGAGCATCTACGACGTGGTGGGGATCGACAGCGCTGGTGATGACGCAGGTGGAAACCTCCCTCACGGCAGCCGTTGTTGCCGAAATCATTTTGGCACTGGGCATGGGGTTCGGAAACGCCGCGGTTTTTAAACTGGCGCCCAAATTTACACCCCAAGCCGTCGGCGGGGCCGCCGGGATCATCGGCGGGCTCGGGGCCTTCGGCGGGTTTGTCCTACCGCCGGTCATGGGGCTTATCGTGCGCTGGAAGGGCCACGCAGGGTATACACAGGCCTTTTATATCTTTCTGGGGCTGTCGGCGGCAGCGCTTCTGCTGTTTATGCTGCTGCGGCGCGCCGGGGCCGCAGCCAAAGGGACAGTGGTCCCGGCGTAGGTTTCCGCTCATTCAATCTTTTCGAACATCTCCTTGCCCGCGCTGCACTCCGGGCACACCCAATCATCGGGCAGGTCCTCAAAAGCCGTTCCGGGTGCGATGCCGTTTTCTGGATCGCCTTTCACCGGGTCATAAACGTAGTCGCACGGGACACAGCGCCATTTCTGCATCGGTATCACTCCTTGAAAGCGTCGTATCGTTGTTGAGGGCTCCCATCGGGGATTGGGAAAAAACCAGGCTTGCGGGCATTGCCCTCGGTTGAAGGGGTCCGAAGACCCGAGATTCGGGTTCGCGGACCCCATCCGATGCGATCGCCTTCAGCCGTTGCCTGTTGTATCACTTGCCGGCCATCATGGCCGCGATGTCCTCTTTTACCGTGCCGATCGGCTTGAGATCGAACTTGTCGACCAGCACCTTGGCCACGTTGGGCGACAGGAACCCCGGCAGGGTCGGCCCGAGCCGCATCCCCTTAACGCCCAGGAAGAGGAGCGCCAACAGCACCGCCACCGCCTTCTGCTCGTACCAGGCGATGTCGTAGGAGACCGGCAGCTCGTTGATGTCTTTCAGCCCGAACACCTCCTTCAGCTTCAGGGCGATGACCGCCAGGGAGTAGGAGTCGTTGCACTGGCCGGCGTCGAGCACCCGCGGAATGCCGCCGATGTCGCCCAGCGCCAGCTTGTTGTAGCGGAATTTCGCGCAGCCGGCGGTGAGGATCACCGTGTCCTTGGGCAGGTTCTCGGCCACCTCTGTGAAATAGGATCGGGACTTCTGGCGGCCGTCGCATCCGGCCATGACCACAAAGCGTTTGACGGCGCCGGACTTAACCGCCGCCACGACCTTGTCGGCCAAGGCCAGCACCTGATGGTGCGCGAACCCGCCGACGATCGTGCCGGTCTCGATCTCGGTCGGCGATGGGCAGCCCTTGGCCTTGGCGATCAGGGCCGAAAAATCCTTGGCGCCGCCCGCGGGCCGATCGGCGATGTGCGTGGCGCCCTGGTAGCTCACCACGCCGGTGGTGAACAGGCGGTTGAGGTAGGTGTTCTCCTTTTTCAGGGGCACCAGACAGTTGGTCGTCAGCAGGATCGGCCCGTTGAAGGACTCGAACTCCTTGTTCTGGTGCCACCAGGAGCCACCGTAGTTGCCGACGAAGTGGGGGTATTTTTTGAAGGCCGGATAGTAGTTGGCCGGCAGCATCTCACCGTGGGTGTAGACATCGACCCCGGTGCCCGCAGTCTGCTGGAGCAGCTCCGCCATGTCCTTGAGGTCGTGGCCGCTGATCAAAATCCCCGGGTTCGACCGCACGCCGATGTTGACCTGGGAGATTTCCGGATGGCCGTAGGTGGTGGTGTTGGCCTCGTCGAGCAGCGCCATGGTCGCCACGGCCGTCTCGCCGGCTTTCATCACCAGCCCCACCATCTGCTCCGTCGACAGGTTTTGGGTGGTGGAGGCCAGGGCCTCCATCATGAAGTCGTTGATGGCCGCCTTGTGGAACCCCAGGACGGCGGCATGATCGGCGTAGGCGGCAATCCCCTTCAGGCCGATAGTCAACAACTCGCGCAGCGAGCGGACATCCTCGTTTTCGGTCGCCAGCACCCCCACGCTCTTGGCTTTTGCCGCAAACGCGGCCGGCTCGCCTTCCCACGTGGCGGCCTCGGGCAGCGGCCCGTCGTAGGGGCGTCCGGTCTTTTCCTTGTAGGCCGATAGGAATTTGGCCTTGATCTGGGCCCGGCGGCGCAGACCCTCCTGGATCAGCCCGATGAAGCGCGCATCGTCCCAGCTGGCGTTGGTGATGGTGGCGAACAGCCCCTGGGCGATGAAGTCGTCGTGGGTCCGGTCCGCGGCGCCCAGCTCCTTGAGTTTGTCCCCGTACACCGCAATCCCTTTCATGACAAAAATCAACATGTCTTGAAGATTGGCGGTTTCTTCCGGCTTGCCGCAGACGCCCTTGACGGTGCAGCCGGTGTTTTTGGCGGTCTCCTGGCATTGAAAACAGAACATGATGTGTCTCCTTTCGTTGGTGGGGGGTCAAGTTGTGCCTCGGTATGTCGTCACAAGGCTCCAATGATGGTGAAACAGTGAATGGTCAACACGGCCGGTCCGTGATCGCCGATTGAATGCGCTTCATCAGCTCGTCGATGTCGAGATCGTACTCCTTGGCCACATCCGTCAGGGTGTGAAAGGCTTCCGTCGGGCAGCCGGCGCACAGCAGGCGCAGGCGCATGAAGGCCGGCAAGGCCTGCGGGTAGCGGTCCAGCAGTTCCTTTACAGTCCATAACGGTGAAATCTTTTTCGGATCGATTGGCATCGCCGCGCGCGCCTCCCGCGGGCTCAGGTTGGAAGCCAAAATACCCCGGTCTTCCGGCCTTGTCTTTGCGCTGGCGCAAATAGGGAAATAGTTAATGAAAATGCTCTGCGGCGGGATAATCGAGTGAGAAGGAGCCGGTTTATGACATCGCAGCGGTCAGCTGCCCTCCGCAAACTGCACCAGAGCGTGGGGGTTTGTGATACGCACTCTTTCCCGCCCGGATTGGACCCAGCCGTTCCTTTCCCAGGCCGTGAGGGTGCGGCTGACGGTATAGAGCGTGGTGCCGGAATAGTCGGCGATGCTTTGCCGGCTGAGCGGGATATCGATAAGAATCCCATCTTGGGTTCGAGACCCGGCATGCCGCATCAGCCGCATCAGCGTGCGGGCGATGCGCTGCTCGACGGCCTCATTGCACAGCTCTAAGTAGCGTTGCTGGACCTCATCGAGGCGTTCGAGCACCACCCTGAGCATGTTGATGGCGATTTGGGGATGATCGTGCATCAACCGAAGAAATGTCGGTTTGTCCCAGCCGGTGACCTCCGTCGGCTCGACGGCCTCTGCCGTTACCGGATAGTCCATGCCCTTGATCACAGCAACCGCGGCCGTCATTTCTGCGGGGCCGATGTAGCGGATGATCGCCTCTTTTCCGGCCTCGTTCAGTTTGGTGAGCTTCAGGCGGCCTTGCCGGACCAGGAAGCATTTTTGGGCCGGGTCTCCTTGACGAAAAAGAGTGGATTTCGGCTGCAGGTTGTCATGCTGCCCGCGGGAGGCCAGCCGCGCGAAGTGTTGTTCTGTCAGCCCGCTGAACACATTCGCCGTCTCGATAGGGTTCTTGATCGCGAGCTCTTTTTCCATCAGAGGATTCCGAAAAGACCACTCCGCGAAAGGCGAATATGGGCGATGATGTTCGGCCCGAAGCGGTCCGCCTCTACTATCCGCGGATCATTACCAGCAGCATTTTGAAGCGCTCCCTGGCCTGCAGGGCGTGGGGCACGTTGGCCGGCATGATCAGCATCTGCCCTGCGGCGACCGTGGAGGGCTTTCCGCCGATGGAGATCTCCGCCTTTCCGTCCAGGATGTAAACAACGGCATCAAACGGCGCCGTGTGTTCGCTCAATCCCTGGCCCGCATCGAAGGCAAAAAGGGTGATGTTGCCGATCTCTTTTTTGATCAGCATTTTGCTCACCACCGAGCCGGCCGCGTAATCGACATGCGTTTCCAGGTGGAACGGGACTCCTTTGGTGGCTGCAGTCGTTTCGCTCATCATTACCTCCTTAATTTACATCGTTGCACCGACCATATCAAACCACTCACCAATCGACCACCTCTTTTTCAAGCAGGATGCATCCCGGCAGCCGGCCGTCACGGCAAATATCCCCTCAGCTCGGGTAAAGGGTTTGCCACCGCCCGGTCTCTCACAGGAAATTATACAGCAGGCCGACTGCGGCGGCACCGATCCCCGCAACCAGGGTGATAAAAGGCAATTTTTCCGGATAGCCAGTTGACAATAGCTTTATTTTCATCAAGGATATCCACTCAATTATTGATGTGGCGGAGACAATTTCAATCTTGACACTCAGGAGAAACGCATGCGGAACCAAAAAACCGTCGTCAATTCCTGGAATGAATGGGACCCGCTTCGGCACGTCATCGTCGGCTGTCCGGATGGGACCCTGATTCAGGCCCCGGAGCCTGCCGTGGAGCGGGATTTTTCCAAAGATGGGGTCCCGAACGGCCTTTGTGGCCCGTTGCCGCGCGAGATGTTCCTAAAAGCAAAAGAGCAGATGGACGATTTTGTCAAGCTGCTCGAAAAAAGAGGGGTGCACGTGGATCGGCCCACCCCGCTGGATTTCAGCCAGCAAGTGTCGACGCCGGACTGGCAACAAAAGACCATGTTCGGGTGCATGCCGCCGCGTGACCTGCTGCTGACGGTCGGCAATGAAATCCTCGAAGCCACCATGTCCTATCGCAGCCGGTGGTTCGAATACCTATGCTATCGGCCGCTCTTGGAAAAATACTTCAAAGAAGATGCGAATTTCCGGTGGGAGGCCGCGCCGAAACCTCGCCTGACGGATGCGAGCTATAAACCCAATTATTGGGCAAACTACAAAAAATGGAGCGATTCCAAAAAAGAAAAAGCCATGCGCACCGGGGACTGGGTGCTCACGGAGGAGGAGCCTCTTTTTGACGCCGCCGACATCGCGCGGGCGGGCAAGGATCTTTTCGTGTATCATTCCTCTGTGACGAACCGAAGCGGCCTTGACTGGCTGCGACGGCACTTCAAGGATCATCGCCTGCACGTGCTTCATTTCAGAGAGACCAATCCCATTCACATCGATGCCACGTTTGTGCTGCTCCGTCCCGGTTTGGCCTTGAGCAACCGCAAAAGGGTCATACTGGAACCCAAGATGATCAAGCTGTTCAAAAAAAATGATTGGGAAATTGTGGAATGCGCCGAACCGGCGTTGAACGGGTACCCGCCGCTGTCGTTTTGCAGCCAATGGCTCTCGATGAACACGCTGATGCTCGACCCAAAGACAATTTGCGTCGACGCTCAAGAGATCAAGCAAATGGAACAATTCGATGCCCTGGGCTTTAACGTCATCCCGGTGCAGTTTGATGCGGTCAGCGCCTTCGGAGGCGGGTTGCACTGCGCCACGGCGGATGTCTATCGGGTGGGCACGCTCGAAGATTATTTTCCACACCAGATTGAAAATTATTAGGCGACTTCCACCTTCATGCGTGCCTCAGCTCTCCTGCGCTTGACATGGATCGGATGGGTCGGCGTAAACGGAATTCAACTGAACCCGATCAGGCGGCCGCCCTGGTAGACCAGGAACGCCATCAGCCAGGCTACCGCCGTGCTGTAGCTGACGGCGAAGAGCATCCAGCCGATGGATCCGGTTTCGCGGCGGATGGCGGCGGTGGTGGCGAAACAGGGCAGGTAGAGCAGGACGAAGACCATCATCGACAGGGCGGAGAGCGGAGTCATGCCCGAGTCCTTCAGCGCCTTTTCCAGGGCGCCCTCCTCTTCGCTCTCCCCCGTGGCGTAGAGCACGCCCAGCGTGCTGACGACGATCTCCTTGGCGACGAATCCGGACAGCAGAGCCACTCCGCCCCGCCACTCGATCCCGAGCGGTTCAAAGACCGGTGAGATCAAGCGGCCGATGCGGCCGATGAAGGAGAACTCGGTCTGCGCAGATTTTTCCGCCCGGCGTTGGGCGGCCTCGAGGTCGGCCTGCCCGCCCGCGTCCGATGCGAGGGCGTCGGCGATAGGGGCGGCTTTCAGCCGGGCCTGGGGTTCAGCTGTTCCCGGGATCTGTGGAAAATTCGACAGGGACCAGACCACGATCGAGCCGATCAGAATGATCTTGCCCATCTTTGTCAGGAAAATCTTGCTGCGGTCCCACATGTGGATGAGCAGGCTCTTGGCCATCGGCATGCGGTAGGGGGGCAGCTCCATGACGAAAGGCGCATCGACACCCTTCAGCAGGGTGGAGCGAAAGATGCGGCCGGTAATGATGGACAGGACAATTCCCAGCAGGTAGAGGCCGAAAATCACAGAGCCGGCCCTGGGCCCGAAGAACGCCCCGGCCAAAACGACGTACACCGGCAGCTTGGCCGAGCAGGACATGAACGGCGTGATCAGGATGGTAAGGATGCGGTCTTTTTCGCTCTCCAAGGTCCGGGCGGCCATGATGGCCGGCACGTTGCAGCCGAAGCCCATGAGCATCGGGATGAAGGATTTCCCGTGCAGGCCGATCAGGTGCATGATCTTGTCCATCAGGAAGGCCGAGCGCGCCATGTAGCCCGTGTCCTCGAACAGCGCGATGCAGAAAAACAGGATCAGGATGTTGGGCAGAAACACGATGACGCTGCCGACCCCGGCGATGATCCCGTCCACCACGAGGTCGCGGAACAGCCCGTCGGGCAGGATTCGGCCCGCAGCCCCGGAAAGCCACTCCACCCCGGCTTCGATCGCCTGCACCGGGTATTCGCCTAACGTGAAGGTCAGTTGGAACATGGCCCAGATGAAAAAGATGAAAATCGGGAAGCCGAACAGGCGGTGGGTCAGGACCAGGTCGATGTTGCGCGAGACATCCACCCGCTGCTGGGTGGAGGAGGTCTGAACTTCGCGGACGATTCCGGCGATGAACCCATAACGCTCAGCGGTCATCACGATCTGGGGCTCCTCGTCGAAGCGATCCGTGAGATGTCGGCGCAGGGTCTGAGCGGCCTGCAGGATTTCCATGCCGGCCTGGGGTGCGGCCGCCACCAGGCGCTCCTTGACGATCTTGTCGTCCTCCAGCAGCTTGATGGCGGTCCAGCGCATGTCATGGGGCAGCGCCCCCGCGGCTTTCAGCTGAATGAAGCTCCGCAGCCGCGCAATCGCCTCTTCGATGTCCTGGCTGTATTTGACCCGGCGCCGGCGCGGGGGCCCGGCGGCGGATTCGGCCAGCTCCACGGCCCCCTGCAGCAGCTCATCCATGCCTTCGCCGCGGTTGCCCACCGTGAACACCACGGGAACATCCAGGAGCTCGGACATCGTATGGGCGTCGATTTTCATCCCCCGGTGCTCGGCCACATCCGCCATGTTCAGCACGAAGAGCACCTTGCAGTCGAGTTCACGGATCTGGGTGGCGAGATAAAGGCTGCGTTCGAGGTTGGAGGCGTCGATGATGTCGAGAACCACATCCGGCCGCTCGTCCAGCAGGTAATTGCGGGCGACCACCTCCTCGATGGAAAACGGCGTCAGGCTGTAAGTGCCGGGCAAATCCACAATGGTAAGGTCGAGTCCATTGAAGGACACGTGCCCTTCCTTCTTTTCCACCGTGACCCCCGGCCAGTTACCGACCTTTTGACGGGTGCCGGTCAGGTTGTTGAAAACGGTGGTCTTGCCGGAATTCGGGTTGCCGGCCAGGGCGATGGTGAGACGTTTCATGGGCATGATCAAACGGCCGATTGGACTTCGTCAACGGCGATGTGAGCGGCCTCCTCCACTCTCAGCGAGACATGGTAGCCTTTGACGATCAGCTCCATGGGGTCCCGGAGGGGGGCGTATTTTTCGACGTATACGCTAGCTCCGCGGAGGATTCCCATTTCGAGGATCCTGCGCCGCAGCAGGCTGCTTCCGCCGACACGCACGATGGTGGCGCTTTGGCCCTGTTTCAGTTCACTGAGCAGCATCAGAGTGGTCTCCATCTGTGAGGTCCGCCTGTTCCCGGCCGGGGTCAGGCCGGATCGCGGGGCAGGGTGGACAGTGCGCTGTAAAGACGCCGTGAGAACTCCTCCGGGACCGGGTGGTCCCCCCCCGTGCGACAGAGCGCGACCGTCCGCCGGAGCGTTTGAAGGCATGCCAGGCAGGCCACGCAGCCGGCGACGTGGGCTTCGATCGCACGGCGTTCTGTAGGTGCCAACTCGTCGTCGATGTACTCGGAGAGTTTCTCGAAGAGCTCCAGGCAGTGGGGGTGTGATGAGGCTTCACAAACCATGGTTGAAGTATCCTTTCAATTTCTCCCTGAGAAACAGGCGAGCACGGTGAAGCCTGACCTTCACATTGGCATCGGAGATGGTGAGGATTCGCGCGGTCTCCTGCGTGCTGAAGCCCTCCATGTCCCGGAGTACCACCACCAGACGGTAGGCTTTAGGTAGGGAGTGGATGGCGTTCTGGAGGGTTTGGGCCAACTCCTCGTTCAACAACTTTTCGAGGGGCATCTGCGCCCACCTCGGCACGGCGTCGGCCGCAACCTCGATCCCCAGCGCCTCGAGGCTCTCTTGCCGTTCGGGGGCGAATTTCGATTTGCGGCGCTGCTTCAGGCACGTGCTGGCGGCAACCCGGTAAAGCCAGTTTTTAAACTTGGTTTCGTATCGAAAGTCCTTGAGGTAGCGCAGCACATTCAAGAATGTTTCTTGGACTAAATCCTCTGCATCGGCGGGGTTGCCGCACATGCGGCGGCCGAAGGTGTAGAGTCGTTGCTCGTAGCGGCGCACCAACTCCGGCAAAAGATCCACCTGGCCGAAGTTAACAGCTTGAATCAGTTCGGTATCGCTATCGTGGATCGCGGGGCGATTCGGGGGTTGAGACTCCGTCATCTTTCCTTGTCACCTGACAAGAATTCCGCAGTCAGGTCGATATTCCCATCTTGGGCAGCAGGTAGGCTTGAAGAAAAACCCATACGCCCATCACCGCCACGAGAATCAGAATTTCTTGCATGTTATCGCTCCTCCGCTGTTTATAGTGAAACCGGGTCGGGATGTCCACTCTTTTTGAGATCCGTACGTTAGAACAGTTATTGATCCCGGGATAAGAAATCGGTTACACCGAGCGGTCCTCAGCGGACTTTGGCCCGGTAAAGCCGTAAGCTGTTAGAGACGACGGAAATGCTGCTGAACGCCATGGCCAAAGCCGCAAGAATCGGGTGCAAGTCACGCAGCATGGCCGGAAGAGACTCGATCGAATGCAGGGCGCCGGCCGCGACCGGGATCAGCAGCACGTTGTAGCCGAAGGCCCAGAAAAGGTTTTCACGGATCGTGCGCATGGTGGATCGGCTGAGCCGGATGGCGCGGGGCACACCGCTCAGGCTGCCGCCGGAGAGAATGACGCCGGCGGTCTCGATGGCGATGTCGGTCCCGGTCCCGATGGCCATGCCGACATCCGCTTGGGCCAAGGCCGGGGCGTCGTTGATGCCGTCGCCCACCATGGCCACGGTTTCGCCCCGGTCTTGGATTTGCTTCACCCGGGAGGACTTCTCCTCCGGGCGCACTTCGGCAAAAAACTGCTCGATGCCGACCTGGGCGGCGATACTCCGGGCGGTGGCGAGGTTGTCGCCGGTAAGCATCGTCACGCGCAGGCCGAGCTTCTGAAGCTGCCGGACGGCGGCGGTGGAATCCGGCTTCAAGGTGTCCGCTATGGCGATCAGTCCTTGCGGCCGTTCGTCCTGTGCCGCCACCACGACCGTGCGGCCCTGTGCCTGCAATTCCTCGATCCACACCTGTTCGGCACCCAATGCCATGCCGAGATCGGCGGTGAGCCAGGTCGGTTTGCCGATGGAGACCCGGCTGCCGTTGACCCGGGCCTGCACGCCGCTGCCGCCGAACGCCCTGAACCCTTCCGGATCAGCGAGCGCGAGATTCAGGGACTCGGCGTGTCGAACTATGGCTTTGCCCAGCGGGTGCTCCGAGCCTTTTTCGGCCGATGCCGCCACGCGAAGCAGCTCCTGCGCGCTCAGGGCGGCCGATTCGAACGGCCGCACCTCTACCACCGTCGGCCGGCCGGCGGTGATCGTGCCGGTCTTGTCGAGCACGATGGCGGTCAGGGCACTGGTCCTTTCCAGCGCCTCGCTGTTTTTAAAAAGGATCCCGTGCTCCGCCCCCTTGCCGATGCCGGCCATGATGGCCGTGGGGGTGGCCAACCCGAGTGCGCAGGGGCAGGCGATGACCAGCACGGCCACAAGACGGACCATCGCGGCTGTGAAATCACCGCCGAGAACCCACCACAGCAGGAAAACCACTACCGCCAGGGCAATGAGCGCCGGCACGAAAACGGCCGCCACGCGGTCCGCCAAAGCCTGAATCGGCGCCTTGCTGCCTTGGGCCTCCCGGACCAGGCGGATGATTTGGGCCAGCACCGTGGCCTTGCCGACCGCTCGGGCGCGCACTTTTAGCAGCCCTTCGCTGTTGATGCTGCCCCCAACGACACTATCCCCCGGGCGCTTGTCCACCGGCAGCGGCTCGCCGCTCAGCATGGACTCGTTCACCGCGGATTCCCCCTCGACCACCACCCCGTCCACCGGCAGGCTGCCGCCGGGTCGGACGAGGACCATGTCGCCCACTTTCACCTGGGACAGAGGTAGTTCCCTCTCGGTCCCGTTTTCCAGAACGACGGCGGTCTTGGGCTTTAGATCGATGAGGTTGCGAATCGCGCCGCCGGTGCGGGATTTCGTCCGGGACTCGAGCATTTTGCCGAGCTTGATGAGGGTGATGATAACCGCCGACGTCTCGAAATAGACGTGGTGGCCCAGCACCGGATATAGCAGGAGAGCGACCGAGTAGGCATACGCCACCGATGAGCCCATGGCCACGAGCACGTCCATATTGGCGCTGCGGTTGCGAAGGCTGTTGAAACCGCCGGTATAATAGTCCCACCCCGTGTAGAACTGCACCGGCGTCGCCAAGGCCCAAAAGAGCCAGTTCACCCAAGGGGCATGGCTCCAGGGGCCGGTCAGACCAAAATCACGGCCCATGCTGAGGATGAACAGGGGCAGCGCACAGGCGACACCGACCATGAACTTGCGGGTTTGGTCGGCGACCTCCAGGCGCCGGGCGGCCGCTTCCACATCCTCGGCTTCCGCGGTCTCCCCGTGGACGTTGGCGCGGAATCCGGCGACTCTGACGGCCTCCACCAGGTCAGAGATTTCGACCACATTCGGCAGGTATTCCACGGAGGCGCTCTCCGAGGCGAAGTTGACCGCTGCTTGCACGACGCCCGGTACCTTTTTGGACAAGCTGCGCTCGATGGTGGCCGCACAGTTGGCGCAGGTCATGCCCGTAATCGCCAGTTCCGCCTGCGCCGTCGGCACCGCATAGCCGGATTTTTGAATTTTGGCGACGACATCGTTCAGCGCGAGGGCTTTCGGGTCGAAAGCGACCGCCGCCTGCTCGCCGGCAAAGTTCACGCTCACGCCGGAAACGCCGGGCAGTCTCTTGACCGCGCGTTCGATGGTGGCTGCACAGTTGGCGCAGGTCATGCCGTGCACGGGAATGTGAAGGGTCTGGGTCGGCATAGAAAAAAGCAACGAGCAACGAGTAACGAGCAACGAGTGCCGAGAGCCGAGCCGTGAGATATTCGTTCAAAATAATGAGCAACGAGTGGGAAGCACCGAGTGTGGTCCAGAGGCAAGGAGTGATGGGTGTGCTTTCTCGTTACTCGTTATTCAGCACTCTATTTTTTCGGGTTACTACGTGCCAGGGGTTGAGGAGGTCCTCCTTGTTGTACGTCAACGGGGTGCCGGTGTCGTGTCGGACCATCACGGCTCCGGCCGCCTCGACGATCACCTGGCCGGCCGCGGTGTCCCACTCCATGGTCGGCCCCAACCGGGGGTAGACATCGGCCCGGCCCTCGGCCACAAGGCAGTATTTGATTGAGCTGCCGGCCGAGACAAAGCTCACATCACCCAGTTCCCGGCGTTTTTGCTCGACAAATGCGTGCAGCTCTTCGGTGGCATGGGAGCGGCTGCCGACGATCACGAAGGGCACATGCGTGCTGCGGTCATCCGGAAGTTCTGTTGAATGGGATTTTAGACGTTCGATAGCGGACCTCGGGTCCTCCGTCGCTGGGCCGGCTGCAAGCGCCTGCAGCGCATCGGGATCGACCAGCCGAAACGCTCCGTCTTCGATCCGCCCGAAGTAGAGCGTCCGTTTAACCGGAACATAGACGACCCCCAGGGTCGGGCGCTGATTCTCGACCAAGGCGATGTTGATCGTAAACTCTCCCAGGCGCTTGATGAACTCCTTGGTTCCGTCGAGAGGGTCTACGATCCAAAGCCGCTTCCAGGACCGGCGTTCGGAGTACGGCAGGCTCTTGCCCTCCTCACTCAAAACGGGGATTCCTGTGGCGGCAAGATCATCGGCGATAATTTCATGCGATCGTGTGTCCGCCACGGTGAGGGGCGACTGGTCCGCCTTGTGGTCCACCTGGAGGTCTGTCTGGTAGACCTCTAGGGTGGATAGCCCGGCGCGGATCGAGGCTTGGATGGCCGTCAGCAGGAGCGCGTCGCGATTCATGGTCAGGCCGCCGGGTAGTTGATCTCGTTGAGGGCGGCCCGGATCCCCTCTTCCGTTGCCGGGGCATCCCAATCCACTTCGATGGTTTTGGCCTGGGGGTTGCCCTCGACCCTGCGGATGCCCGGCATTTCGGACAGTTCGTTTTTAATGGCCATCACGCAATGTCCGCATGAAATCTTCGGGATCGAGTATATCTTTTTTTCCATTGGGAACACTCCGATGCGGGGTGTTAAACTACGGCAGCATCAACTGGATAGTAGTAACGGCGAATGCCGTGTCAAATGGCCGTACTGCAGAAACAGTGGGCCAGGTCATTAAGGACCGGCGTGCAGGCGCCGGTAACGCCCACATCCCGGGCTTTCTTTTAAAACTGGGTTTGCACCCGCTTGCGGACGAAAAAGGGGATCCGCTTCAAAGCGGCCTCAGCGCCAGCGGTCCACTCCATGGGTCAGTCCTTCAAGGAAAATTTAGACCGCAGCCCTCTTAGAGCGGCGCGGGCCAGATCACTCACCGTAACCCGGGTCAGCTGCCCCGCATCATAAAAATCCAGGCACTCCAAGTCTTTTTCCAGTCGCGTTAGGGGCGGAATCGATTCGGCGTTGCCGAGGGCGCCTGCAGCCCAGGCGGCCAGGCCTCTCCGCGGGGCATCGCCGGCGCTCAGGAAAGGGGTCACAAGCTCGGCGCAATCTCTCATGGCGGCCGGCCGGGCGTATCCGAGGCGCCCGATCCCCCAGAGCACCCCCGGCTGGATTCCAGAAAATTCCAGAAAATTACCACGAGGCCAGAGGTAGGAGGTCAGGATGCAGCCGAACTCTCCGGCGATCAGCGCACTGCGGGCCATGCTCTCGCCCATGGCCTCTGGGCAGCCCCAGCCGATGCCCCCGGATTCCTCATTCAGGTTCCACATGAACCGGCGCATGATCACGCGTGCGGACTCCGGCTCTCGCTCGGAAAGTGCGGCCACCACCGCACCCATGGCGGTCACGGCCCGCCAGCGCAGCAGCGGGTCCCGGTCACAGAACAGGGAAAAAAGAGGGTTGACCGCCCGTCGGGCCGGAATCTGCAGAATTGAAGACAGGGCAGGGGCAAGCTCCTCGGAGCGCAGGTGACCGGCGATCACTTGTTTCAACTCCCGCCCGGATGTTCTCGCCATCGGCATAGGCTCGCCTGCAGTCAGCGGGGATGAGGGTGGAAATACCGCCTGTAGCGGGTTGAATCGTTCCCGGTGGGGGCTCTTAAGCGGATGGTCCAGCCGGATGAAGCCATATCGAGGGCGTTCAAAAGCACGTGGATAAAACACGTCGGTCGCCGTTGAACGTGAACAACGCGGCCTTCTTCAAAAGGTCCTCCTGACCGCAGGCGTTACTCCTCCTGCCAGAAGATACAATCCGCGGGGCAGTTCCTGATGGCGTCGTTGACCTCGGCTTCGGGATAGCTCGACAGGTCCGCCACTTCCACAAACCCGGCATCGTTCATGCGGAAAACGGCCGGGCAGGCTTCCACGCAGACTTCGCAGCGAATGCAATCGCTAAGTTCCACAACCGGTCGTTTCATGTGTGTTCCCGCTCGGCTCAAAAAAGGGTGGAGCTATGCCGGTGATTCGGATTTGACCGCCCGCCCGATCCGCCGGCCGAATTCGCGGCAGATGTCCAGCTGCGGCGCATCGGGCACGAATTGAATCTTCAACCCCGGCTGGATCAGGGGGATGCTCATCTGGGTCAGTTCGGTTTCAAGCTGCTTTACCGCTTCCCCGCTCCACCCGTAGGAACCGAAGGCGGCGCCGATTTTGTTCTTGGGCTTCAGACCTTTCATGTAGCAGAGGAAGTCCGCCAGGCTGGGATAAAGCCCGTTGTTCAGCGTCGGCGATCCGACCACTATGGCGCGCGCGTCGAACACTTCGGTCATCACCTCGCTGCGGTGCCAGCCCCGCAGGCTGAGCGGCGCGGAGTGGACCCCCTCGCTTAAAATTCCGGCATGGATCGCCTCGGCCATCTTCTGGGTGCTCTTCCACATGGTGTCGTAGATGACGACCGCTTTCTTCTCCGGTTCCTGCCGGCACCAGTGTTGGTAGGCCGCAATGATTTTTCCCGGATCCTTACGCCAGATCACGCCGTGGTCGGGGCAGATCATGCGAATGTCGAGCTTGAGGTCCTGAACCTGCCGGATGAGTTTTTCGATCATCGATGCGTATAGCAGCAAAATGTTGGCGAAGTATTTCTTGGCGTGCACCATGATGCGCTCGCCGACCTCATCATCGAACTTTTCCGGCCCGGCGTAATGCTGACCGAACCCGTCGCTCGAAAAAAGGATGCCGTCCTCCTTTAAAAAGCTGAACATGCTGTCGGGCCAGTGCACCATGCGGGTTTCCAGAAACACCAGCGTCCTCTTGCCCAGTTTCACCTCTTCGCCGCTTCCGACCGGTCGGTAATTCCATTGCTGTGAGAAATGGCGGGGCAGATTTTTATGCCCCATCTTAGAGCAGATCAGCGGCGTGTCCTCGCCGACTCGATGCATCACCTGCGCCAGGCTGCCGGCGTGATCCGGTTCCGTGTGGTTGCTGACGACGAAGTCGATTTTTCGAGGGTCGACGATGCGGGAGATGTTGTCGAGCAGCTGGTCGGCAAACTCCTTTTTGACCGAGTCGATCAGGGCAACCTTTTCGTCCACCACCAGAAAGGCGTTATAGGTCGTTCCCAAATCGGTGGAGTAGCCGTGAAAGTCACGGATGTTCCAATCGGTCACGCCGACGTCATAAATGCCAGGGGCAATCTGCACTGGAGCCATGCATCACCTCTAATTTATAATGATTATGAGTTTACATTAATCATTCCAGCAGAAATCGCAATCAAGGGCAAAAAATGCAAATGCCCTTGTCCTTCCACCGGGCTGCCGGGCAGGAGGGCAGGGGCATCCGCCTTGCGCGGGATCGAGTGCTGCGCCCGCGTCCGATCAGGCTTCTTTAGCGAAGTCGGCTTTCGAGGCTCCGCACACCGGGCACTCCCAGCTGTCCGGCACTTTGTCGAAGGGAGTGCCGGGTTTGACGCCGTTGTCCGGATCGCCTTGGGCCGGGTCGTAGATGTAACCGCACACCTGGCAAACATACCTGTCCATGCTGTTCTCCTCCTTTGGGGTGAAAATGGGGTTGATGAAAAATCGGCTGATGGCCTTTCTCTTGCTCCAGAACGCTGGATCCTATTCCGGCTGGCCGGCCGTTTTCAGGTCGACTGCTCTTCCTTGACGGACCCAGGACCCGCCAGCGGTTTGAACATTTTTTTGCCGGCGCCGCACACCGGGCAGCACCAGTTCTCCCCCAGGTCTTTGAACTGGATCCCCTTGGGCACCTTGCCGCGGCGGTCGCCGCGATCGGGGTCATACAAGCAGCCGCAGTTGACGGTCTGGCACTGATACATCTCTTCAGGTTTTCCCATTGTCGCGCCTCCAAGAAAAAAACATCTATCACGCCGCGATGGCGCTAATCAACTCTTTTACACGCATTTCGATCTCATCGCGCACCCGGCGCATGACCTCAACCGGCTGTCCGGCCGGGTCCGGCAGGTCCCAGTCACGGCGATCCGCCCCGGGGACCACGGGGCAGTGGTCCCCGCACCCCATGGTGATGATCGTATCCGGCGCACTCAGGGCCAAAGCGGCATCGATACCCTGGGGTTTGCGGAACCCCATGTCGATGCCGATTTCGGCCATGACGGTCGCCATCTCGGGGTTGATTTTCCCGGCGGGCTCGCTGCCGCCGGTGGCGACATCGAGGCGGCTGCCGGCCAGGTGCTGAGCAAAGGCCCCCGCCATCTGGCTGCGGCAAGCGTTTTGGCGGCACAGAAAAAGCACCCGGCGCCGCGGGGTGTAATGGGCCATGAGTGCTGCCACCGCCTGCTCCACGTCGTCCCGGACGGTGGGATGGTTTGTCATGTCTTTCGGCCCTTCAATACCCCGGTAGAGCAGACTGCCATCGAGGCGGGCATCGATGGCGTCGAAAAAGTATTTGGTGGTGAGCTGGAGCCCATCGAAAAGGGTTTTGCCGCGCGTGGCGGCGACACTGAGCAGAAAACCGCGGCGCGTGGTTTTAAGCGGGTCGTTGAGCTTCAGGCGATACTTGCGCGCCCAAAAGGTCTGGCAGCGGTCCACCAGCGCCTTGAGCTGCGAGGTCATGTTGTAGAAGAAGATCGGGGTTGCCAGAACGACGACCTCGGCCTGCCGCAGCAGTCCATAGATCTCGGCCGCCATGTCGTCTTCGATCGGGCAGGTGCCTTTCCTTTCGCAGACCACGTATTCTTTACAGGGCAGAATGTTGCGTTCGGCCACGTGGATGATCCGGGTGGCTGCCCCCTTCTGTGCCGCCGCCTGCATGAAGTTGGAGAGCAGAAAGTTCGTGTTGCCCTTCTTGCGGGGGCTGCCTTGCAGGCCGAGCATCAACATAGAGCGCTCTTTCTCATTCTTTGACGTGGCAGGTGGTGCAGGTGGTCGGCCCACTCTTCTCGCCGGCCTGCCGTTTCTCCTTGTGGCACTTGGTGCACAGGCTGTTCATGACTTCTTTCTTGGCTAGTTTTCCCTCGGCTTTCAGTGCTTCGATCGCCCCCGGGGTTTGGGGGAATTTGACGTGGCACAGGTTGCAGTCTACCAGCGCCTGTTGGTGCTGCAGATGGGGGAACGGTACCTTGCCGCTGGTTCCGCCTTCCAGCCGCATGTCCGGGGCGCCGGGGTCCTGAGGCGACGCTGCCAGTGAAATCCAGGATCCTGCCGCCAGAAGCGCCAGCGACAGCAGGGCAACTGCTTTGAACGCCATCATCACTCCTCGGTCCGACCCTCGGCCGGCTGCGTTATCGTCAACGGCCGGGCGCCTGCCGGGTTCCCGCCCCGGTCTTTGAGATCACCGCGGCGAGAGGCTTTTGCCCTCCCCGGAAAGCTGGCATTGCGTGAAATCGATCGGCTTTCCGCACTTGCTGCATTTGTGCGGGCGGTCGAACTCGTCTGAAAAGATCTCCTTCTCGGCGCCGCAGGCGGGGCAATTACACGCGAAGGATTTCAGGCTTTTAAAATTGGCATACCCCGGGCAATGCTGCGGGGTGGTTTTTTCACTGGCCATAATCGCCTCCATAGGTTTGTCGAAGATTGCTTGGTTTCAGGCGCCCAGCTTTTTGGCGAGCTGCCGCCCGTATTCCTGGGCCATTTGGACACCGCCCCCGAGCGAACTGGACTTGAGCCTGAGGCAGTCGCCGACCATGTCCATGTTCAGCACATGTTTCATGGTCTGAAAGATCCGGTCGTTGGCCTCCCCGCTCCAGCCGAAGGCGCCGAATGAACCGCCTGCTTTTTTATCCAGTCCGGCTTTTTCCGTCAGGAACAAAAACGTCTTCATCGCCTGGAGCATGTCACCATGATAGGTGGGAGAGCCGAAGGCGTAGCCGTCGTAGCCGGCGAGAGCCGACTCGTTTTGGATGGTCTTTATGTTGACGACATCGGCTTGGTGACCGGCGAGCCGTACCCCCTCGGCAATCAAATCGGCAATTTGCTGGGTCTCTCCGGTACGGGTGGCATAGGCGATGAGAACTTTGCCCATGGATGGACCTCCATTCATCGTCCCGGTGTTATGGTTTGGGCTTGCCGATCCGGGGGTCGACCCCCTGGGCGGCGCAGTCGGGCGTGTAACAGGAGTTGTCCAGGAACTCACATTTTTTCTTGCACGACGGGCACTGGTCCGGATGCGAATCCGCGTCGAACATGTACCCGCAATTGGAACATTTCCAGCTTGGCATGGTGTCACCTCCATCGTCGGGGCTCAGGTGCCCCGCTGCGGCGGCGGTCGCGATTTAGTGCCATCCGCCGGCAGAATGTGGCGCCGCCGGTTTAGGGGTGCCGATCGGCCCCCGGGACCCTGAGCGGCGGAACCCGTACTTTACGCTTTCCACAAGCCGTGCAGGTTGCAGTACTCACGGGCGGTGACCTTGTCGCCCGCGATGCAGAAAACGGCTTCCGGCGTCTGTCCCGGCTTGAGGAACTGGCGATAGACCTTGCCGTCGACGATGAGCTCTACCCACTCGATCCAGTGTTTTTCTTCCATCGGGTGGGCGACGCTGCCGACCTTCACCTTGAAGCCGTCGGCGGTTTTTTCGACGACCGGGACATGCTTCTCCTTGGCGGCATCCACGGTGTTTTCCTTGAAGAGCTTCATCGGTTGGCCGCAGCACACCAGTTCACCGGCGCCGCCGTGGAGCACCTCGACGATGTTGCCGCACACATCACATTTGTAGATCTGAAGTTGTTCTGTCATTGCCTGTCTCCTTTCGAAAGTGTTCAGTGCAGTTCAGATTACCAGTTCTCCCCCAGAAGTTCGAAGTGGGCCTGCGGGTGAACGCAGGCCGGGCACAGCTCGGGCGCGCTTAACCCCACATGCAGGTAGCCGCAGTTGCGACAGCGCCAGGTGACCTTCGTGTCGCGCTTGAACACGCGACCGGCCGTGATGTTGGCAGCCAGGTCAAGGAAGCGTTTTTCATGCTGCTTTTCGGAGATCGATATGGCACGGAATGCGGCGGCAACATCCTTGAAGCCCTCTTCATCTGCAATGTTGGCAAAGCCCGGGTACATGCTCGTGTGCTCGTGGTGCTCGCCGGCGGCCGCCGCCTTGAGGTTGTCCAAGGTCGTCCCGATGACGCCCGCCGGGAACGCGCAGGCGATCTCGACCTCGCCGCCCTCCAGGAACTTAAAGAAACGCTTGGCATGTTCTTTTTCCTGGTCGGCAGTTTCGATGAAGATGTCCGCAATCTGCACAAAGCCGTCCTTGCGGGCCTGTCCGGCAGAATAGGTGTACCGATTGCGGGCCTGGGATTCACCGGCAAACGCGGTCAACAGGTTTTTTTCGGTTTGGGAGCCCTTATATTTCACCATCGATCATCCTCCAAGCTGTTCAGTGTTTATGGCTTTTGCCGATCAAGCGCGCTTTCATCCGGCCACCATCCCTTGCGGATATGGTTGTGCTTTTCACTCTCTGCGAGTTTTTTGAGTTTGAACGCGGAGTCCCGTAACACGCCGAAAAGAATGCCGCAGCCGTTGTCCTCGCGGTCGCTGTCGCCTTGGTCGGCCAGGGCGATCATCTCATCCACTAGCTGCAAAGTTCTGACGATGTGCAGGTTGCAGGGTTTCACGGCGTGTCTCCGGGCACCGTTGTCGATGCGCCGTTGACGGCGCGTCGCAACCTTACTTTACAATAGCCGTGCCAGGAATGGCCGCAACGCCATATTTTCTGAATAGGTTGTTCTTTTAGCGAGTTGGCGTGTTTTTGCAGCGCAACGACATGGGTCCGCAGCCGACATGCTTCGTGCGATCCCGATACAGGCAGGGGTTGCGCCGGCGTGCGGTTTGCAACCGCTGCGCGAACAACATGTCTATATCACACCAGAAAACAGATTGCAATCCGGTCTCGAGTCGCATTTTGAAACACCTCTGTCTCACAAGACAGTCGTGGCAACTGAAAGGCCATATCCGGCGGGCGCACGAGCAGGCAAGGGCCCGGTCGGTCGATACGAGCCCGGGTCCTTTCGGGTTTTTCGTCAGGAAGCTTGAACCGGGCGCTTGTTCATAATCTTTCCGCGCACGGAGACGACGACCTCTTCCATAGGGATCTTGGCCCCGGCGACCTCCATGCCGTTGCGGACAATCACCGGCAGGGATGCGCAGCAGGGGACCTCCATTACCACCGATGTGATGCTGCGGATGCCCGACTGTTTGAATATCTGGGCGAACTTGTCGATGTAGGCTTGAACGTTGTCGAACTTCGGGCAGCCCATCACGACGCGTTTGCCCTTGAGAAGATCACGGTGGAGGCTGGGAAAGGCCACCGCGACGCAGTCCGCCAGAACCAGAAGATCCGCCCCATTCAGGAAAGGGGCGGTCGGCGGCACCAGCATGATCTGGACCGGCCAGTGACTCAAGGCGGACTCTACCGGGGCCTCATCCGATGCCGGCCCATCGGCCGTGCCGGCTGGTCCGCCGAAGCTCTGGACCCTGTGCGCCGAGGGGCAGCCACCGGCCGCCATCGGCAGCACCGACCGCTGGGCGGTCTCAGGTTTCTTTGCCGTCGCACTCAGCAGTTGCTCGACGGCATGCTCATCGAACTCTTCGGCTTCACGCTCCTCGATGGTCAGCGCACCGGTCGGGCACTCTCCCAAACAGGCCCCCAATCCGTCGCAGTAAAGATCCGCGATCACGCGTGCCTTCCCGTCTATGATTTCCAGCGCCCCCTCGGCGCAGGCCGGAACGCAGTTGCCGCAGCCGTTGCAGAGTTCCTCGTCGATCCGGATGATTTTACGGATTACGTTCATATCGTCACCTCGATGGGTCCAGGATATCCCGTGCCGTGCGGCGCCCGGCAGCGGTCAGAAAGGAGTGTTCGATGCGCTCGGCCAACCGATCGGGCTCCAGCGGGTTGGCTTTAAGCTCTTCGTCCAGGGTCTCCAGCCGAACGGCGTCCGCCACGACCCGGAAATTGATGGACTCCCCAGCCTGCGGGCCACCCCGGTAGGAAATAATGTCGCAGACCTCGGTGGTCAACTCCTCCCGGGCGCCGAGTTTCTCCAGGATCGATCGTGCCGGGGAAGGCCCCGGAAGGTCTGGCTGCGCGGCGGCCGACTGCCCGAGGTCGTGCAGGTAGGCGGCGGATAAAATCACCGCCAGGTTGCCCTTTTCGGCCTTGCCGATGCGTTCCGCGTAGCGGGCCACCCGGCCGGCTCGGCCGATGCGCTTGAAGTCGGTTTTAAGCCAGCGTTTCACTTCAATCGCCACCCGGTCTTTCAGCAGCTCTTCTCTTTGGGCGGATAGGCCGTCGGGCATAGTGCCCAGGCACTGTTCGGCGTAGGGGCAGTAGGCAGCACACCCGAAGTCCATCTGCGGGTTGACGAACCGGTGGCCGCATGCGCCGCATTTCCGCGCCGTGTCGTCTTTGAAGAACTCCACCGGCCGGCCGCACTGGGGGCATTCGGTCTCAAAAATTGCCCCTGGTTTCCAATACTGCATGTCCTGGCCCGGGCATTTCATTTTCCGCTCCTTTGATGTCCTTTGACGGGCGCCTGGATCCGGGCAGAATCGAAATCCACTTTCTGCTCAGTGTGGAGCCAGAATAGTTTAGCGCAACGCTGTCCGCCTTGACCTACATCAAAATCCCAGAAATTTTAATTTAAAACCATTTCTATTCGCAACTCCTCAAAAACTTGACATTTTCAGGTGTTGCTGCGAGAGAGGAAGGAATCATGCAAAGAGCCCGCGACCTTCTCTCGTCCATCCCGTTCTTCAGCGGCCTCAGCCCCATGCAACTGGGCGAGGTAGGCCGGATCGCCGTTGAGAAGCACTTCAACAAAGGTCAACTAATTTTCTCCGATGGCGACGAGGGAGACGGGTTCTACCTGATTGTCGACGGCACGGTCAAAGTCTTCAAGCTTTCCCCCGACGGCAAGGAGCACATTCTCCACCTTTTCTCATCGGGCCGGATCTTCGGGGAGGTTCCGGTCTTCGCCGGTGAGCATTTCCCGGTGAATGCCGAGGCCATTGCCGATACCCGCGTCTTGTTCTTTCCCCGCTCCGCCTTCCTGGCCCTGATCCGGAAAAACCCGCTTCTCGCCATGAAGATGTTGGCGGATCTTTCCCACAAGCTCCGGCGCTTCACCACCCAGATCGAAAACCTGTCGCTTAAGGAAATCCCAGCGCGCTTGGCGGCCTATCTGCTCTTTGTGGCCGATGAGCAGGGCACGGGCGAGCTTGTCGATCTGCAGATCTCAAAGGGCCAGCTGGCCAGCTTGCTCGGCACCATCCCCGAAACGCTCTCACGGGTGTTTGCCAAACTTTCAGCCCAGAAGCTTATTCGGGTGGAGGGGCGGAAGATTGTCCTTCTGGATGAGATGGGGCTCAAGGAGTTGTCCGAGGCCGGCAAGGGGTCGTCCTGACCGGCCAAGCGGGTTTCATTCTAAGCTCACTGCGGGTTCTGGCCCTGGGAGCTCACTGCCAGCACAGGGCTCGGCGCGTTGCGAACCACGCGGTCCGTGGTCGAGCCCATGAGCAGGGACTTCACCACCCCATGGCCGCGTATGCCCAGGACGATCATGTCCATCTCGTGGGCCATGGCGTAGGCGACCAACTCTTCATAGGGCCGGCCGCGCAAGACCCCGAACTTGAGCGAGCACCAGTTGCGGGCCTCTTTCGGCACCAGGCCTTCCAGCTTCTCCGTTACAACATCCGTCAGAACCAGTTTCTCGGCCTGTTCGCTGGGAGTCATGAATTCCTCGTAGACCGGGGGCTCAACGACATGGACCAGGTGCAGTTCGGCCTCGAACTCCTGGGCCAGACTCAGGCCGTAGTTCATCGCCAGAACCGAATCTGCCGAGAAGTCGCAGCCGATGAGGATTTTTTTGAGCTGGATTCCACTCGTGCCGGAATCGATCAGACCCTGCTCGGGGCCCTGCACGGCGAGCAGGGGGCAATTCAGGGTGCGCATCAGCCGCTGGGTGACCGAGCCCAGGATCAGACGCTTGATACCGGATCGCCCCCGGGTGGCCGAGATGACGAGATCGATTCCCTTCTCATCGACAATCCGTGCAATTTCCGTCGCCGGCTGGCCGACGGCGATCAAGGGTTCCCACTCGATCTGGTGCGGCGCCAGCATTTTCTTGAGCTGGGCGTCGGCCTCCTGCCGAATGCGGTCCTGCTGGCCCACGGGGTCGATCTGGAACTCGCCGTAAATCGTCAGGGCCGTGAGGTCGATCACGTGGCAGATGAAAAGCTTGGCGCCGAACTCACGGGTGAGCGCCACGCCGTAGGGTATGGTGCGGTTGGAAAAATCCGAAAAGTCCGTTGCGCACATGATGTTGCGGAATCGCATCCTCATCGCGTTTCTCCTTTCTGTGGGTCCTGTCGAAGAGGGCGTCACCATGAAAATGACGCCGAAACAAGGTCTGAAATCTTGCCGCCGTCCGGTTACGAACGCTCCTGCCGAAATCCACCCCCACCCCCCCCGCTGCAATCACCCCTTGATGACGGCCAAGGGCTTCAGGCGGGCCACCTGCTTGGCGATTCCGGCTCCGTGGACGATCGCCACCACCCGATCGACATCCTTGTAGGCGGCGGGGGCCTCCTCCGCCAGCCCCGACAGGCTACCGGCGCGCACCCGAATGCCCCGGTCTTCGAGCTCCCGGCGCAGGGTGTGCCCGTGAACCGATTTCTTGGCCTGATGCCGGCTCATGGTGCGTCCGGCGCCATGGCAGGTGGAGCCGAACGTTTGGGCCATGGATGCCTGCGTGCCCACCAGCACCCAGCTGGCGGTGCCCATGGACCCGGGGACCAGCACCGGCTGGCCCGTGTCCTGATAGGCGGGGGGCAGAACCTCCGAGCCGGGGCCGAACGCCCGGGTGGCCCCCTTGCGGTGCACGCACAGCGACAGGGTTTGGCCGCTCAGCCGGTGGGTTTCGATCTTGGCCATGTTGTGGGCGATATCGTAGATCTGGTAAAGGTGGAAATTAGCCACGCTGCCGGCCAGGACCTGCTCGAAACTCCGGCGGATGTGAAAGGCCAGTGCCTGTCGGTTGGCAAAGGCGTAGTTGGCCGCTGCCTTCATGGCCGCAAGGTAATCCTGTCCCTCGGGGCTGCTCAGCGGGGCGCAGACCAGCTCACGGTCGGGCAGGGCCAGCTCGTAACGGCGCACCGCTTTTTGGTAGAGCTGCACATAGTCGGTGCACACCTGGTGCCCCAGCCCCCGCGAGCCGCAGTGAATCTGCACCACCACCTGGCGTTGAAACAGCCCGATGCGCCGCGCGGCGTCCTCATCAACAATGCGCTCGACGCTATCGATCTCGATGAAGTGATTTCCGGCCCCGAGGGTGCCTACCTGACCGCGGCCCCTCTCCCGGGCGCGCGGCCCGACCTTGCCGGCATCGGCTCCCGCCAGACAACCGCCTTCCTCCGTGCGCTCGAGGTCCTCCGCGTCTGCAAACCCGCGCCGGAGCGCCCAGCGGGCCCCGTTTTCCAGCACATCGTCCAGTTCATGGGGCTTGAGTCCGACGTGTCCGCCCTGGCCTACGCCGCTGGGGCAATTGGTGAAAAGGGAGGAGGCCAACCGGTCCAGGTGCGGCTCGACCTCCTCCATCTCCAAGCGGCTGGCCAGCAGCCGCACCCCGCAGTTGATGTCGTAGCCGACCCCGCCGGGGGAGATGACACCGTCCGGCAGCGCCGTGGCGACGACCCCGCCGATGGGAAATCCATACCCCTGATGGATGTCGGGCATGGCCAGGGCATACCCGGCGATCCCCGGCAGGGTTGCGGTGTTCACCAACTGCTCGAGGCTGCGGTCCTCCGCCAGGCCCCGCAGCAGCTGCTCATCGGCGTAGAACCGCGCCGGCACCCGCATGTCTTGCCGATAGCCGGCCGGCAGTTCGTAGAGGTACTCGTCGATGCGTGTGAAATCGCGTGCACGGATCATCAGCTTTGTTGCCCCCGATCATGCCGCTCGGACCCGAACCGCTCACAACACGTCCGGGCTAAACGTCGAAGACGACCGTTGCGGAAAAGCCGGCGGCGTCTTTTGCAATTTTCAGATCGTGGTAGGTCACGGCCTTGACGTGCCGGTCCAGCTTTTCCACGGTGGCACCGGCAACGGTGGATCTCACCCGTGTGGTTTCGAGCTCGTGGAACACGAACTGATCGAAAACCAGCGATTCTGCTTCGGCCCAATAGGCCAATTCGCTCAACCAGGCGACGAGCAGGCTTTCCGCGTCGATCGTTTGGAGGTCGATCTCTTTGGACTTCCGAGCGCGGCTCCGGCCCGGCGCGGTTGCCAGGAGGCTGTTCATCCCTTTGGCGGCGTTGAGGAGAAACGCTTCCCAGGTGGCGCCGTAAATGCGCAGTGCGCGGTCAGCGGTGTGCTCGATTTCTTCGAAGCGTACCGGGCCTTGCATGTTATCGGGGCCGGTCATGACGTCGATCAGGCTGAGAGGTTGAAAGGAAGACGTTTCTGACGCAGTATGTAATGAATGCAGCGCCGATGTCAAGGCGGCCGGCGATCACGCGTCATCACGCGCCGGGTAAGGCCCCCCGCCGGTGTCGCCCTGGCGGTTCATGTCCGATTCCGTTATCGTCAGAAACCACGCAACCAAGGAGGTGGACCCATGAAAGCCATTTTTTTTGAACAGCATGGAGAAATTGACGCCCTGCGTTACGGCGACGTCCCGGAACCCGAACCCCGGGCCGGCGAGGTCCTCATCCGGGTGCGCGCCTGCGGGCTGAACTACCTGGACGTTTGGGTGCGGCGCGGATGGCCTGGCCTGAAGCTGCCCATGCCTCACTGGTGCGGCGCGGACGTGGCCGGGGAAATTGCCGCTATGGGTGAGGGCGTTACGGGGTGGCGTATCGGCCAGCGGGTGGTGGCCGACCCCGGAATCAACCTGAAGCAGGACGAATACACCCGGCGGGGCGAGCCCTCGGTCAGCCCCGCCTATCACATTCTCGGTGAGCACAGGCGCGGCGGGGCCGCGGAGTTGGTCGCCGTGCCGGCGGAGAACCTTGTGGTCATGCCCGAGGGGCTGGATTTCCCTGCCGCGGCGGCCCCTTTGCTGGTGGGGCTCACGGCATGGCGCATGCTTGTTCACAGGGCCGGCCTGAGAGCTGGTGAGACCGTCCTCGTGGTCGGCGCCGGCGGTGGTGTCAACAGCATGGCCATCCAGGTCGCCAAACTGGCCGGTGCGATCGTTTTTGCCGTGGCCAGCAATTCGGAAAAAGCCGAAAAGGCCCGCGCGCTCGGTGCGGACCAGGTCATCGACCGCTCCGGGTCGGACTGGGCCAAGGAGGTGCTCCGGCTGACCGACAGGCGTGGCGTGGACGTGGTGGTGGACAACGTCGGCCGGGCTACGCTCATGTCCAGCATGCAGGCCGTGGCCCGCGGCGGGCGCATCGTCATCGTCGGCAACACCAGCGGACCCCAGGCGGAGATCGATATCCGCTACCTTTTCGGAAAACAGATCGGCCTGATCGGCAGCACCATGGGCAGCCATCAGGATTTTCTCACCCTGGTGGAATTGATCGACGCGGGGCGGCTAAAACCTGTGGTCGATCGCGTGGTTCCGCTGCGGGACGGGGTCGATGCCTATAGGGCCCTGGAGCAGGGTGGGCACTTCGGCAAGATCATCCTGCAACCCGCCTCATGAGTTCGCGAAAGATGACGAGTTTTTGGACGTCCTGGGTGCCTTCGCCCAGAGAGGCGGCCCAGGCATCGAGGGGGTATTTGTGGATCGGGTGGTCGCGTATGACCGAGGCTGCGCCGAAAAGATCCGCCGCCCAGGCGGCAGTGGTGCGGGCTGCGTCCACCGCGAGGTATTTCGCCACGGAGGCCTCGGCGCGAAAATCCTCTCCGCTGTCCATCGCGGAGCAGGCCTTCCAGACCATCAGCCGCGCGGCTTCGATCCGGGCATGCAGCTCGGCGATTTCAAAGGCCTTGGCCTGGAACTCCGCAATCGGCCGGCCAAAGAGGGTGCGCCGCGAGGCCCGTTCAAGGGCCAGTTGGAACGCCCCGGCCGCGGTACCCAGGGACAGCGCTGCCATCGGCACCCGGCTGTGAGTAAAGACGACCAGCACCTGCGTCAGCCCGCGACCGCGTTCACCCAAAAGGTGGTCTGCGGCCACGAAAACGCGCTTGAATTCGATCCGGGTCAAATCGGAAGGGACCCACACCTGTTTGTTCAAGCGGATGCGCCGAACCCCCTCGGAACCGAGGTCCACCAGGAACATCGAGTGCCGGCTGCTGCGCGCGGCCGCTGCGTCGGTTACGGCGGTGACGACCGTCAGATCGGCGGCGGCGCCGTTGGTGACATAGGCCTTGGCCCCGCTCAACAACCATCCGCCGGGGGCGGGCTCGGCCCGCATGGTGACGGCGGCCACATCGCTGCCGGCCTGTCGTTCGGTGTTGCCCAGGCACATCACGGTTTCGCCTGAAACCGCTCTCGCTCCGTAGCGCTTCTGCAGAACGGCCGAGCCGAAAAGGGTGAGGCCCATCAGCCCGAGGTCCGCATGCGCCAGGGCGGCGATGGCCGCGCCCGGGGAGATCTTGGCGAACTCTTCGGCAATCAAGGCCTCCCGCAGGGCCGGCCCGCGGCTCAGTCGGCCATTGACGAATTCGGTGCCGTACCACCCGTCCCGGCCGAGTTCGGCAAAGAACTCCCTGGGCAGCTTCCCCGACTGATGCCACGCCGCCAACTTGGCGGCGAATGAATTCTTTAGCAACCGACGGAAACGGTCAACGTCCTCCGATATCTGCTGTGGAACTGTAAAGTCCACTTGATCTCCCTATAGGCACTCGCGTTGCGCATTCAACCGAAATCGGCCGAACCGTTCTCGCAATGGAGTTCGGTTCCACTCTTGCCGGCTCCGTACCCGCATATCATTACCCCACCTTATTTATCAACAGTATCGCCGCATGAGAAAAACAACAAAAAATGAATCCGATTTCTTTTTTTTAGTGACCTATTGCAATATGGTTCCGAAAAATGCTATCGATCTGGTAACACATTAAATTCCGCACCGTTGGGAGCGCCCGGTGGGGACGGAATGCGTTCCAATCAGCATATTTTTTTGCCGGAGGAAATGACACCACACCAAAGCCTTTCACAGGTTCACGGCTACGTTCCGGGCTCAAGCGATCCACGGGTTCATGCCAGACTTCGCGCTGCGTGCTGAGGAGGGGCGCCATGAAAGAGCTGATCGAGTACATTGCCAAGGCGTTGGTAGACTATCCTGAACAGGTGAGCGTAAACGTGCTTGAAGGCAGCCAGGCCAGCGTTCTCGAGCTCAGTGTCGCCAAGGCGGACCTGGGCAAGGTCATCGGCAAGCAAGGGCGGACGGCCAAGGCCATCCGGACCATCTTGGGTGCTGCCTCCGCCAAGCTTAAAAGGCGCGCCGTGCTCGAAATCGTGGAGTGATGCCTTCGCCGCTCGGCGAAGGATCACCCCCCACCCTGCGGCTCTTGAGAAACAGGTCGATACCGGCCGTTGGCGTGATCGTCTTTCCCCTAGTTTCCTCACTTCCATCACCGTTTTAAGCTGTATCGCCCGGCGGGCGCGGCACGCGGATGCCCTTGACTGGACCGCTGCCGGTATAACCTTAATCTCTAATCTGTATAACTGCTTGTCGGGTGCCTTAAAACGAAAGGATCACCTCATGCCCAAGACCCCAATCGAGCTCCCCGACGCTATCGAGTTTCTCTCCATTCTGGACGAGCATGGCGAACTGGACCGGTCGCTTGAACCTTCGATTGCCGAAGAGTCCCTGCTGCGGTTGCACCACACGATGCTGCTGGCACGCAGGTTCGATGAGCGCCTGCTCAGCCTCCAGCGCCAGGGGCGCATCGGAACCTTCCCGCCGATTGCAGGCCAGGAGGCCGCTCACCTTGGAGCCGTGGCCATGCTGCGGCCTTCGGATTGGGTGGTTCCTGCGTTCCGTGAAATGGCGGCGGACATCTGGCGGGGCCGGCCCCTCGAAAGCATCATCGTCTATAACAACGGGTTCAACGAGGCCGGTCGGATCCCCGACGACCGCAACGATATGCCGATCTCCATCCCGGTCGGCTCCCAGATCCTGCATGCCGTGGGCATCGCCTGGGCGATCCGGTATCGCGGCCAAGACGATGTGGCCATGACGTTTTTCGGGGATGGGGCGACCTCTCAGGGGGATTTCCACGAGGCGTTGAATTTCGCCGGCGTGTTCCAAGTGCCGGCTGTTTTCGTTTGCCAGAACAACCAGTGGGCCATTTCGATCCCGCGCGCCAAACAGACCCGCTCCCAGACCTTGGCCCAGAAAGCGCTGGCTTACGGGATCGCCGGGATCCAGGTCGACGGCAACGATCTTTTGGCGGTCTATGCCGCGGCGGATGAAGCGGTGAAGCGGGCCCGCTCCGGGGCGGGTGCGACCTTGATCGAGTGCGTGACCTATCGCATGGCGGTCCACACGACCGCCGACGATCCCAAGCGCTATCGCACCGACACGGAGGTCGAGGAGTGGCGCCGCAAGGATCCGATCCCTCGCTTTCAGGCGTATCTCACGGACAAGGGCCTCTTGACCGCAGACGCCATAGCGGCCGAGGAGTCCGCCGTGCAGGCGGAGATCCAGGCCGCCGTGGATCGGGCGGAAGAGGAGATGAAGCGCCTCGGCGACCCCCTGCTCATGTTCGAGCACGCCTATGCCGAGATGCCGGAGTACCTGAAGGAGCAAAAAGAGGAATTCATCCGTCTTCTGGCCGAAACAACCGAGGAGCAACAGAATGCCTAAGATGACCATGGTTCAGGCGCTCAACCTGGCTCTGCGCCAGGAGATGGAGCGCGACGACAGCGTTGTCGTCCTCGGCGAGGACGTCGGCGTCGACGGAGGCGTTTTCCGGGTGAGCGACGGCCTGATTCAGCAGTTTGGTGAAACGCGAGTGGTGGACACCCCTCTGGCTGAGTCCGGCATTGTCGGCATGTCGGTCGGCATGGCCGTTTACGGGCTCAAGCCGGTCTGCGAGATCCAGTTTTCCGGGTTCAGCTACTACACCCTGCATCAGATCGAAAACCACGCCGCGCGGTTGCGCTGGCGCTCGCAAGGGCGCTACACGGTTCCACTGGTGATGCGGGCGCCATACGGCGGCGGGGTGCGGGCGCTGGAGCATCACTCCGAGAGCCGCGAGACGTTCTGGTCGCATATCCCCGGGCTCAAAATGGTCATCCCCTCCGGCCCCCGGAACGCGCGTGCACTGCTGGTGAGCGCGATCCGCGATCCGGACCCGGTGGTGTTCTACGAACCCAAGGCCCTGTATCGCGCCTTCCGCGAAGAGGTTCCCGACGAGGAGGAGGCCATGCCGCTCAGCCGCTCGGTCATCGCCCGCGAGGGCCGGGACCTCACGTTGATCGCTTACGGGGCCATGATGCGGCCGACCCTCGAGGCCGCGGAGGAACTGCGCAAAAAGCACGGGGTCGAGGCGGAGGTGATCGACCTGCTGACCCTCTCGCCGATGGACGACACGCTGCTGGTCGCCTCGGCCCGCAAAACCGGGCGGGTCGCCGTGGTGCACGAGGCGCCGCGCAGTTTCGGTCCCGGGGCCGAAATCGTTGCCCGTCTGGTGGAAAAGGCGTTCTACCACCTGGAGGTCCCGGTGGCCCGGGTGACGGGCTATGACGTGGTCATCCCGCTCTTCAGCCGGGAGACGCACTACCTGCCGGGTGTGCCGCGCATCGTGCACGCGGCCCGTCAGCTGCTGGCTGCGTGATCCGAACGAAAAGGAGGGAGAATGGCTCGGGAATTCAAACTGCCGGATCTGGGGGAAGGCATCCACGAGGGGGAAGTGTTAGCCGTGCGCGTCAGCGTGGGGCAGGCGGTAAAGGAGGGCGACATCATCCTGGAGGTGGAAACGGACAAGGCCGCGGTGGAGATTCCCTCGCCCTACACCGGAACGATCGTAGCGGTTCACGTCACGCCCGGAGAGACCGTGAAGGTTGGCCAGGTACTGCTGACCTTCTCGCCGAGCGGAGAAAAAAGCGAGACGGCCACGCCGGCAAAGAAGCCCGCTCCTGCCCCACCGGCCCCGGCGGCGGGTTCCGGGCGCCAGGGACCGGTTCCGGCCTCCCC
>JBGSTS010000242.1:0-20875 GCA_041736435.1 Desulfobacterales bacterium
GCCACCAGGCGGCCGCCGGCTCGCCCGCCCTCGGGCCCCAGGTCGACCACGTAGTCCACCTCCTTGACGATTTCCAGGTTGTGTTCGATGACGGCTACTGTGTGGCCGGCGTCCACCAGGGCCTGGAGCACGTCGATCAGCCGCCGGATGTCGGCCAGGTGCAGGCCGGTGGTCGGCTCATCCAGGATGTACAGGGTGTGCCCGTTCGTGGGCTTGGCCAACTGCTCGGCCAGTTTAATGCGCTGGGCCTCGCCGCCCGAAAGCGTCGGGCTGGGTTGGCCCAAGGCGAGATATCCCAGCCCCACGTCGCAGACGAATTGCACCGCCTTGCGCACGAGGGGAACGGCGCTGAAGAAGAGAACCGCCTCGGCAAAGGTCATCTCGAGGACATCGGCAATCGTTTTGCCCTTGAATCGGATCTCCAGCGTTTCCGGATTGAACCGCCGGCCCGCACAGACCTCGCAGGGCACATAAACGGCCGGCAGAAAACTCATTTCCACCCGGGGTCGGCCCTGCCCCTGGCAGGCCTCGCAGCGCCCGCCGGCCACGTTGAAGGAGAAGCGGCCCGGGCCGAAACCCCGCGCACGGGCCGCCGGGGTCATGGCAAACAGGCGGCGAATATCGTCCAGGAACCCGATGTAGGATGCCGGTACCGACCGCGGGGTGCGGCCGATCGGGCTGTGGTCCACCTCGAGCACCCGACGGACCGCCCCCCAGCCCGTGATCTCCCGGCAGGCCCCGGCCGGGTCTGTACGGCCGAGAAGTTTATTCCGCACCCCCTTAAAGACGGTCTCCTTGAGCAGGGTGGATTTTCCGGATCCCGAGACGCCGGTCACGGCGATCAGCGTGCCCAAGGGAAATTCGACATCGATCCCCTTCAGGTTGTTCGTGGTGGCGTGTCGGATCGTGAGCTTGGCGTGGCTGCGGTAGGGCCGCAGGCGCGAGGTCAAGATGCGCTGGTGACCGTCGACCAGGGCCCCGGTGACCGAGTCCGGCGTGTTCTGGAGTTCGGCCAGGGTTCCGTCGACCACGATGCGACCGCCGTCCCGTCCCGCACCCGGACCCAGGTCGATGAGGGTGTCGGCGGCCCGGATAGTCTCCTCGTCGTGTTCGACCACCAGGATGGAGTTGCCGCGGTCCCGCAGCGATTTGAGGGCCTCCACCAGGACCCGGTTGTCCCGGGGGTGCAGGCCGATGGTGGGTTCGTCCAGGATGTAGCAGACCCCGCTCAGGTTCGAGCCGAGCTGGGCCGCCAGCCTCACGCGCTGCGCCTCGCCGCCGGAGAGCGTGTTGCCGCTGCGCCCCAGCGACAGGTAGGAAAGTCCCAACCGGTTGAGCAGCGCCAGCCGGGTCATGATCTCCGCGACGACCGGCGCGGCCACCGGCAGCTGGTGGGTCTTAAACCTGAGCTTGCCCAGCATGCGGTGCACATCGCCGGCGGAGTGTTGGACCAGGTCCCAAATGGAGAGCTCTCCGATTTTGACCGCCAGGGCCTGGGGCTTGAGGCGGCTTCCGCCGCAGGTAGGGCAGGTCAGGGCCGCGTAGGTCTCCATCTCTGCTTCATCCCCTTCCGCGGCGATGGCACCGAGGCCGTTGCACGCCGGACAGGCACCTTGCCGGCTGTTGAAGGAAAACAATCGCGGGTCCAGGGGCTCGATGCCGATGCCGCAGGCAGGGCAGATGCCGTGCAAGCTGAAAATATCCTCTTGGCCGCGGCGGTCGAGGACACTGATGTGCCCGCCCCCCTCTTCCAGGCTGTGCGTGATCAGGGCGTCGATGTCCTTTGCCGGCAGGCGGCCGGTGACGATTTCGATGGTGTGCTCGCGGTAGCGGCTCAAGGCCATTCCGGCGGCCAGCGGAGTCAGGACGCCGTCGATGCGGGCCCGGGTCACTCCCTGTTTCAGGGCGCGTTCGAAGACCTCCCGGTGAAAGCCTTTGCGGCCAAGCACCTTCGGCGCCAGCACCAGGGCCTGGCGCTTGCCGAAGCGTGTCCGCACCTGCGATACGATGCTCTCCCGGCTCTGGGCGGCGAGCGGGCGGCCGCACCCCGGGCAGTGCTGAACACCGAGTTTGCTGTAAAGCAGCCGCAGGAAATGATACATCTCGGTCAGGGTGGCCACGGTCGAGCGCCGGCCGGCACTGCTTACGCGCTGCTCGATCGCAACGGTAGGAGACAGGCCGGTGACGAGATCCACGTCCGGCCGCTCAAGGATTTTCATGTACTGCCGCACATAGGGGGCCAGGCTTTCCAGATACCGGCGCTGACCTTCGGCGAAGAGGATGTCGAAGGCGAGCGTCGATTTCCCGGAACCAGACACCCCGGTCAGCACGACGAGCTGGTTGTGGGGAATGGTCAGGCTGACATCCTGCAGGTTGTGCTCGCGCGCGCCCTTGATTTCGATCACGTTGGCCGTAGGCCGGTTGCCGAAGCCTGCCGCCATCTCGGCCACTTCGCGGGTGCGGTGTGCCGGGGGCTTGAGCCGGCCGCTGCCGTTCAGGTAGGTCTTGAGAAAGCGGCCGGTGTGGGAGCCTTTCTTGCCGGCAACCGCCTCCGGGGGCCCGACCGCCACGACCTCCCCGCCGCCGTCGCCGCCCTCGGGCCCGAGATCGATCAGCCAATCGGCGGTTTTCACCACATCCATGTTGTGCTCGATGACGAGCAGCGTGTGGCCCTCTTGGACCAGGCGCTGGAAACAGCCCAGCAGGGTCCGGATGTCCTCGAAGTGCAGACCGGTGGTGGGTTCGTCGAAAATGAACAACGTGGGGCGCCCCTGGCCGCGCGTCGGCCGCAGATAGCGGGAAAGTTTCAGCCGCTGAGCCTCTCCGCCGGAGAGCGTGTTGAGAGGCTGGCCGAGGCGGATGTAGCCGAGTCCCACGTCGGCGAGGGGTTCCAGAGCTTCGACCACGGCCCGTTCGCCTTCAAAAAACGCGAGAGCGTGATCGACCGTCATGTCCAGGATGTCGGTGATATTGCGCCCCAGCAGGCGCACCTCCAATACCTCCGGCCGAAAGCGCCGGCCGTTGCACTCCGGGCAGGGCAGGAAGACGTCCGAGAGAAACTGCATCTCCACCTTTTCGAACCCCTCGCCGCGGCAGGTCTCGCAGCGGCCGCCCGCGACGTTGAAGGAGAAGTGCCCCGGGCCGAACTCTCGCACCTTGGCATCGGCGGTGCCGGCCATGAGCTTGCGGACGGGATCGAGCGCTTTGGTGTAGGTGAGGGGGTTGGCGCGCGGGGTCCGCCCGACGGCGCGTTGGTCCACCAGGACCACTTCCCCGAGGTGCTCGAGGCCGTCGATCCTGCGGTGTTGTCCCGGCCGGCCTTCCGGGTCGCCCAGCGCGCGGCGCGCGGCTTTGTAGAGTATTTCCTCGGCCAGCGTGGACTTGCCCGAACCGGAAACGCCGGTCAGGCAGACCATCACCCCCAACGGGATATCGACGTCGATGCCCTTCAGGTTGTTCTCGGCGGCGCCCCGGATGCCAAGCCACCGGCCGTCAGGCTGGCGCCGGTGCCCGGGGGTCGGTATGCGGCGAATCCCTCGCAGGTACTCAGCGGTCAGGGAACCGTTCACCTCGGCCGTGGGTCCGAAGTACATCACCCGGCCGCCGTTTTCCCCGGCCTGGGGGCCGAGGTCTAAAACGAAGTCGCTTTCGCGGATGATCTCGGGGTCGTGTTCCACCACCACGACCGTGTTGCCGAGATCGCGCAGGCCCTTGAGAATGCGGACCAGGCGGTGGTTGTCGCGCGGGTGCAGCCCGATGCTCGGCTCATCCAGAACATAGAGCGTGTTCACCAGCGATGAGCCAAGCGCCGATGTCAGGGCCACGCGCTGAACCTCCCCCCCGGAGAGGGTCCGGGACTGGCGATCCAGTGTGAGATACCCCAAGCCGACGTCTCTCAGGTAGCTCAGCCGCCGGCGGACCTCCTCGACAATCAAGTGGCCGGGTTCGTCGCGGTCGCCGACGGCCAGGCGTTCGAAAAAATCGAACGCGCGATCCACGTTGAGGGCATACACCTGGGCGATGGTCAGTTCATTCAGGCGATACAGCAGGGCGTCCGGTTTGAACCGGCTTCCGGCGCAGGCCGGGCAGATGTCGTAGCTGCGGTAGCGCGACAGCAGCACCCGGACGTGCATTTTGTAGGTGCGGTTTTCAAGCCAGCGGAAGTAGCCCTCGATGCCGTAGTAGGACGGGGTTTCCCCGATGATGGCCTGCTGCTGATCGAGGGCGAGGTCACGGAAGGGCCGGTTTAGGGGGATTTTTTGCCTGCGGCAGAAGGCGGACAGGTCTTCGAACTCCGCGCGGCCCTCCCGCATTCCGCCGAATGGCTTGACGGCTCCCTCGGCCAGAGAGCGGGAACGGTCGGGAATGATCAGGTCGAGGTCGATGCCGATAATGCGACCAAAGCCCCGGCAGGCATCGCAGGCCCCGATGGGGCTATTGAAGGAAAACTGGTTGGGGAGCGCTTCGCTGTAAGCCAGGCGGCAGGCGGCGCACTCCAGCCGACCGCTGAAGTCCCGGCGGTTCTGCGGCGGGGTCCACACCGTCAGGCGACCGCCGCCGAAGCGGAAGGCCAGCTCGATTGAGTCCAGCGCACGCCGTTTGTCGGCGGCCTGGAACACGAATCGGTCGACCAGTACGTTCACCTCCGGCTCGTCGGGCTGCGGCGACCATTCCTCCAGCGGCACTACTCGGTTGTCCCGGAAGAGGCGGTCGAAGCCCTGCGGCAGCAGTGAGCGGCGCAGCTCTTCGCCCGAAGAGCCGTCCACCCGGCATGGGAACGTGACCCATACGGTGATGTTCTCCGCCAGTCCGGCCATAAACCGCCAGACATGCTCGGGCGTCTCGGGTTCAACCGGCCGGTCGCATGAGCGGCAGTGCAGCCGTCCGAAGCGGGCGAACAGGAGTTTTACATAGTCTGTGAGCTCGGTCATGGTGCCCACGGTGGAGCGCGAGGTGCGCACCGGGTCCTTGCTGTCGATAGCGATGGCGGGGGGGATGCCCTCTATCCGGTCCACCCTGGGCCGGTCCATGCGGTCCATGAATTGGCGGGCGTATGGGGAAAAGGTTTCGATGTAGCGCCGCTGACCCTCGGCGTAGAGCGTGTCGAAAGCGAGCGAGGATTTGCCCGAACCGCTGACCCCGGTGACCACGGTGAAACGGTTGAGGGGAATGTCCAGATCTATATTTTTAAGATTGTGCTGGCGTGCGCCGAAGATGCGAATGGACGGATGTTTCATCAATGTGACGCTTGGCTCCCGTAGTCGGCATTTTTAGATATGGGGGAAGGTAAGCCCTCGTCACCGGTTGGCAAACACGAAGGGCCACCTTGCATTTATCCATTAGATTGCTATTCTTCTAACCGGATCCACAATATGGCTAATGCTGCTTGCAGCCCCGCACCTTCTCCTCATCCCCCCACCCATCAGGGACGGGGATTAGGGATACGGGGCAATACTCGGTCCGAAGATTTCGGAAATCGTGATACGACAATGAGACTCCTGTTTTCTTTACTCATCCTCATATCCATGACCCCGGCGCTGGTATGCCCCGGCCTCTTGCAGGCTTCCGAAGAAGTCAAATTGCCCGCGGCCACCGCGGCCGGCATTGACCATCTCTTGGGCCTGGTCGGAGAAGGCAACCAAAAGGAGTTTCAGCCGGAGCGGATCGAGGCGCTGTTGAATTTTGTCGATACCCCCAAGCAGCCGGGCTCGATCTACACGGCGGAGCCGATCGACGGGTCCGCTTCCGCTTACACCGAAGTGGATGTTCGCATGAACCTGGCGAGCTTCCTGCAATACACGTTCAACCCGGCCGTGCCCTGGTCTGCTACGACCCCGTCATCGCTGCGCCGGGCTTTTTGGAAAACGACGGCCCCCCCCTGGCCGCATTTGCCCAACGTCTGGGAGCTGCTGAGTTCTGCCGAAAAGCCTCTTGTCATACGCGGCATGGAAACTGTTGAAAATACCCCGGATCTGTTCTCGGGGGCCTACTACCGCTACGATCTTTACCGCACCCTGATCCTTATGCGTCGTGCGGACCGCAACATGCTAATCTCCCTTTCCAAGCAGAAAAACCGCTCCGACGTCGGCAGGAAAGGATATATTCTCGGCCTGGACGACGACTGGGATTACTTCTACTCCGGCGAGCCGGGCTTGACCGTCGGCGGTTTGGGGTGGATGAGTTCCTACATGTACGATTCGGCCGGCATCTCCATTTATGCCGAAACGTCACCATCCGGGCCGGTGGTGCGGACCGCCAACATCAAATGGGTTCGGGGCGGGTGGTCGAACATCAACGTCATTCAGAACCAACACATCCACAAGGGGATGCAGCGGTTTGCCCAAGCCCTCAAAGCCATCTTGGAGTCCCCGCGGCTGCCTTCCGTGGCGATCTTGGAAAACTACGCAGCGCAGATTACCCGTCTGACGGATGCGCAGATCCGGGAGAAGATCGGAGTTTACCGCGGCATTCTTCTGACGCGTGCCGAGCGGCTCCCCGGCGGTGCGCGCAAAAACCTGCCGGATTCCTTCTGGGAGGATATCGTATGGGAGCGGATGAGCCGTGAGGATATGGGGTCCGCGCTCATCCTGGAAAGTCTTAAGGCCCATTTGGGAAAAATTCCACCCGATGAGGTCCGCGAGCTAGTCTTGATCCAAACCCCTCAGCGCCCACAGCAGGGCGGCTAAGGCCAGGGTGGTGAGAACCGCCGAAGATAGACCTGTTCCGCGGATCCCCCACGCGAGCCAGACCGGCCCGCCCACCAGCGCCCCGGCCACCCGGCCGGCACCGGCCGCCGCGTAATAGGCGGCGATCATCGTTGCCCTCGCTTCCGGCAGCAGTTCGGTGGTGAACGACAGCAACGTGACGATGGTCATCTCGAAAATGCAGAAATGCAGAAAAAGCGCAGCCAGGGCCATCGGCACCGTCTGTGCCACGACGGGCAACAGCAGGTAGGTAAGCACGCACAGAGCCACACCGCCGACGGCCATCCGTTTGAGCCCGAGGCGGTCTCCCAGCCCCACCGTGATGAATTCCCCCAGCAACTCCGCCGCGCCGATTACACTGGTCCCCGCGCCTAGCGCCAGCACGCTCAGGTGGAACGCGTCCTCGAACCATGCGCCGTAAATCACGAACAGGTTGTCCATGGCGGCGTTGAAAAAGAATGCGCAGAGAGCGATGCCGAGGGCCGAACGATGGTGCAGTACCGTCGTCAGGAGCTGCTTGAAATCCATTTGGGTGCGGACCCTGGGATCGGAATGCCTGTCGCCGGGAATCAGGCGTATCATCAACACCATCCCCAGCAGCCCCGATGCGCTCAGGGAAAAAAACGCCGCACGCCAACCCGCTTGATCGATCAACATGGCCAGGAGAGGGATTCCCAGCAGAGTGCTTCCGGCCCATGCGGTCTCCAGGAACCCCACCACTCGGCCGCGGCGCCCATAGGCCACCCGTTCACTGATGTAGGCTTGGACCGCCGGGTCGTAGATGCTCTTGCCGAGCCCGCTGAGAAACTGGGCGATCACCAGCACCGCGAAGACAGGGAAAAACCCGGCGGCCGCCATTCCGGCCGCCAAGGCGGCCATCCCCAGGATCGTCATGGCCCGATAGCCGAAGCGGTCCGCCACCGGGCCGAAGATGAGCCCGAGCAGGTTGGTGGCGGAGGTGAGGGCAATCAGCCCGGTGATGTAGGTGAGAGGCACGCCCAGCTGGCGGCTCAGGTCCGGCGCAAAGGGATAGATGAAGCGGCGGCCCGTGTTGAGAACGATACGGCAGGCAATGGTGGCCGCGATTCTGGACCCGAGGCGGCCCGCGGAGCTGTGATTTTGCGATTCCCGATCGGCGTGGGGCATGCGTGTCTCCGGCCCGACGCAAGGGGGCCGCAGCGGATCTAACACAAACCATAAGGCGGTTCAATCACGGCGGGTTGTCGGGAGCTGTCCTCATCAGGGATAAGAGGCCCTGTGCTCTCCTTGGAAGCAGGCATCCACGCGCAATACCCCGCCATGCGAAAGGCGGCGGATGTTGACGGTTGCGCCGCGATGGTTACAATGACGCTGCGCAACGTCCAACAGAAAAGGAATCTAACATGAAAAAGCAGATAGGTGTGGCGGTGGCTATTGCTGTTCTGGGTTTGGCGCTCGGTTGTGCGCCCAGTAGCCGCTACCACGACACCGACATGCCGGATCCCAAACAGTTCAACGCCCATTTCGGGGATATGGACACGAAAGACGACGGCCTCGTCAGCTGGGAGGAGTTCAAGGCCTATTTTCCCAAGGCGGGGCCCCCGGTGTTCGCCGCCATCGATCTCAACAAAGACGGCGGTCTAGACCACGACGAATGGCACAAGTTCAAAGAGGCGCACGGCCTCAGGCACCAGTAGCCTGAAGGCGTCGTGGAGGTCTCGGCCCGGGGGATTTTCGAAGTGAAAGCCACTCGGGTTTTCACCACCCATTCCTGAACGATGCGGGCAAGAGCGTTTGGCGTTGCCCTGCGCATCGCTACTGGGTATAATGCGTGACATGCGCTACCCACCCATCGACCCGAAGCTGTTCGTCGAAAACCGCACCAAAGCTGCCGGACTCCTCCAACCCGGATCCATCGCCGTCCTGAACTCCAGCGACGTGATGCCCAAGAGCGCCGATGGGGTTTATCCTTTTGTACAGCAGACCGATTTGGTCTACCTGGCGGGCGTCGACCAGGAGGAGAGCACGCTGGTCATCTTCCCCGATGCCCGTGAAGAAAAAAATCGTGAGGTCCTGTTCCTGCGCGAAAGCAACGAGGAGAGCGCCCTCTGGGAAGGTAAAAAATTCTCGAAAGAAGAGGCTGCGGCCGTTTCCGGCGTGGGAACGGTTTTGTGGAACTCCGAGTTCGAGGGGGTGTTTCAGACCCTGGCACTTCAGGCCAAAACAATCTATCTCAATTCCAATGAGCACCCGCGGTCCCGGTCGGTTGTGGAGACACGCGACATGCGCTTCGGCAAATGGTGCCGCGAAGCCTTTCCCCTGCATCGCTACGAGCGCCTGGCGCCCATCCTGCAACGGCTGCGGGCCATCAAGTCGCCGCCGGAGATCGATCTCATCCGGCAGGCGGCCGCCATCACCGGTAAGGCGTTCCGGCGCTTGCTCGGGTTTATCCGGCCGGGGGTGTGGGAGTTCGAGATCGAGGCTGAGATCTGGCATGAGTTCCTGCGCAACCGCTCGCGCGGTCCGGCCTTTCAGACCATCGTGGCCTCCGGCGCCGACGCCTGTGTCCTGCACTACGTGAAAAACGACAAGCCGGTTCAGGCCGGTGAGCTCGTGCTGATCGACTTCGGTGCGGAGTTCGCTCACTACGCCGGCGACCTCACCCGCACGGTCCCGGCCAGCGGCCGCTTCACCCCACGTCAGAAGCAGGTTTACAACGCGGTGCTACGGGTTCAAAAAGCGGCTATCGACATGCTGCGGCCCGGCGGCACGCTGGACTGCTATGGCGAGGAGGTCGGCCGGGTGGTGGAGCGTGAGCTGATCGGCCTGGGGCTGCTCGACGCCCATGCCGTTCGGTACCAACTCAAGGACACGCCGCTGTACAAAAAGTTCTTCCCGCACGGGACCTCCCATCATCTCGGGTTGGATGTGCACGACGTGGGGGACCGGTACCGCGTATTTGAGCCCGGGATGGTCCTCACCTGCGAGCCGGGAATCTACGTTCGCGAAGAGGGCATCGGCGTACGTATCGAAAATGACATTCTGATCACCTCCGACGGCCCGGTGGACCTTACGGCGGATGTCCCGCGGGAGGCGGACGAAATAGAGACGCTGATGAATGAGATGCGGAAGAGCTAAAACGCAGCCACTTATCTCTTCCGTTCACCCAACACCCAACACCCAACACATGCCTTATGCCCAAACATCTCGTTTTAGTCGGCGCCGGGCATGCCCACATGACGGTGCTCAAAAAATTGCGCACCTTTCGGGATGCCGGGCATCGAGTAACGGTCGTCGGCCCTTCGCAGCTGCACTACTACTCCGGCATGGGGCCCGGTATGCTGTCGGGGATCTACCGGCCCGAAGAGATCCGCTTCCCGGTCCGGGAGATGACCCTCGCCCAGGGAGGTGAATTTGTCGAAGACCGGGTTGTGCGCATCGATGGGGCCGCCCGGGTGCTGGAGCTTGACCAGGCAGGGCGGCTCTCCTATGACCTGGTTTCATTTAACACCGGCAGCCTCGTACCGGTAGATCCGCGCGTCGTGGGACATTCAGCCGTTTTTGCCGTCAAGCCCATCGAAAACCTGTTGGCGGCTCGCACTTACATCCTTGCGGCGTTGAGGGAAAAACGTATCGACATCGTCGTCGCCGGCGGCGGCCCGGCCGGTGTGGAAATCGCGGCGAACATCCGCCGGTTGGTAAAGGACGCGCGCGGCATCGCCGCGATCACACTGGTGGCGGGCCGGGGGCTCTTGGCGGAGTTCGGCGCGAGGGTGCGGCGGATGGTTCGGCAGCGGTTGTCGCGCCTCGACGTCACGGTGCTTGAAGACGAATG
This sequence comes from Desulfobacterales bacterium, assembly GCA_041736435.1. Taxonomy (GTDB): domain Bacteria; phylum Desulfobacterota; class Desulfobacteria; order Desulfobacterales; family SpSt-501; genus SpSt-501. Next base: position 10,519 of record JBGSTS010000242.1, read on the forward strand.
GCTGGATGGCGCCAAAGGGGAGCACGTGCGGCTGACGTCGGGCCGGGAGCATGCCTGCGATGTCCTGCTCCTCGCCGTGGGGGTCAAGCCGTCGGCCCTCTTTAAGGAATCCGGGCTGTCCATCGGCGAGGACGGCGGCCTGCGCGTAAACCAATTCCTGCAGTCCGTGGAATTTTCGCAGATGTTCGGCGGTGGAGACTGTATCAGCTTCGCGCCGAAGTCGCTGGCCCGGGTGGGCGTCTATGCGGTGCGGCAGAACCCGGTGCTGTTCGAAAACCTGCACCGGGCGTTGGAGGGTTCGGCTCTGCTTCCCTTCGTTCCCCAGCCCAGCTATCTTTTGGCCTTCAACCTGGGGGATGGGACCGCGGTGGTGAGCTGGAAGTGGTTTGTCTTCGACGGCCGGATGGGGTTCGCCGTCAAAGACTATCTGGACCGCAGCTTCATGCGCCGCTTCAAGCCCGCTTGAGAGCCGCCATCCCCGGGATCGCTGTGTGGGACGCCGCGATGTTATCCTTTGTCTTCGGGCGCCGAGCCTTGAGCGCTGTGCTCGTTTCCTGCGGGGGTGCGGATGTGGATATCCCGCTGCGGGAAGGGGATCTCGATGCCGGCCTTCTTAAACTCCTCGAAGATTGCAAAATAGAGGGCGCTGTGGACTATCCGCTCGGCATAGCGGCGGGCGTCGATCCACACCAGCAGTTTGAAATTGAGGGAGCTGTCCGCAAACTCGGTGAAGAGCACCCGCGGCGGCATGTGCCGGGACACCATCGGCTCCCGACCGGCCACCTCCAGCAGGATCCGTTCCACCTCGCGGGGGTCCGATTCGTAGGACACGCCGACGTCCAGCCCGGTCCAGATCATCGGCGAGGAGAGCGAATAGTTGACGACGGTGTTGGAGACGAGGTTCGAGTTGGGAATCAGAAACTCCACGTTCTGGCGGGTGCGGATGCGGGTGGAGAGGACGCTGATGTCCACCACCTCGCCCAGGTTGCCCTCGACTTCGATCCAGTCCCCTTTGCGGACCTTGCCGCCGAAGATGATGGTGAACCCGGAGATCATGCTGGCGGCCATGTTCTGCAGGCCCAGCCCGATGCCGATGCCGATGGCGCCGGCAAACACCAGGATCAGCCGCAAATCCACCCCCACCGTGTCCAGCGCGATCAGCGTGCCGATGCCGAAGAAGCTGTAGCGGATGATGGTGTTGACGGCAAACCCCGTCCCCGGATTGACGCCCATGGCCGGGTAGGCCTTGTAGTCTAAAAACCCTTGGATCAGGCGCGAGCCGAGGAGGAAGAAAACGATGATCAGCAGGGCCTTGATCAGGATCCAGAAGGAGAGCAGCACTCCGCCGATATTCACGAGCGGAAAGGAGAGGATCCGCTCCACCGGCTCCAGCAGGCCGAGCAGGTTCAGCAATAGGACCCCGGTGGTCACCCCCGCGGCGTAAACCAGGAAGGACCGCACGGAGGCAACGACCGCCTGGGCGCGCTCGTCGGTTGGGGGGATTTTGTCGGACCACCGCTGCAGGCCGTTGCGCAGGGCGTGGTATACCAGTGTGAGCGCCACCAGGGCGGCCACGGTGAACCAGATCTTGGTCAGGAGCGCCCGGCCCGCCGCACGGAACCCGAAACACCACAGCAGCGCCAGCACGAAAGAGAGGCCGATCAGCGGGTAGAAAAAGCGGTTGAGAACCCGGACGTAGCCTCGGTAGCTCTGGTAGGGCAGGTCCGGCATAAGCGACATCAGCGCCTGTTTCTGAAGCATCAGGGCCAGAAAAATGAAGACCGACAGGACGGAAAGCGCAAAGCGGAGGAAGGCCAGCACATCGTCGCGGAAATGAAAGGCTTCGGCCCCCCAGAAAAGGGCGATTCCGATGAAAAGGTAGAGCAGGATGATGCGGGCCGTCCAGAACAGTCGCCGGCCGTGGGCGGCCGCACTCGGGAAAAGGGTTCCGGATAAAAATTCCCGCAGCAGGCCGAGCGCCAGGGCGGCGGCAGCCCACAAGCCGAGCAGCCGCCCGGTCAAGGTGAACCAGGCCGCCTGGTAGATGATCATCGAGGTGATCAGGTAATAGAGGCCGAGCAGCAGCAGCGGGATGGCGGCCGCCACTACCACCCGAAGGGCCGCGAGAAAGTAGGGGTAGAGGGTCTCGGGGATCCGGGTTCGTTCAGGGCCCAATGCGGCTTCGATGCGCCGCATGACCCGGGCGCGGCCGATCAGGCTGTAAAAAACGGCTGCGATGAAGACCAGCATCACCAGCGACCCGGCGATGCCAAGCGCGCGGCTTTCGGCCCGCGCCTGCGCGATCAATTCGGGCATCCTCAGCGGCAGCGTCAGGACCCATTTGTACAAGTAGTTGATGGTCCCAAGGTCCCACCCCAGAGGAGTCCACTGCGAGAGGAGGCGAACCTGCTTCTTGAGTTCCGCGGTGACCTGGGCGGCCTCCTTAAAAAGGACGTCGTCCATGCCCTTGGGAAGGGAGAGGACGGGCGCCTCCTCCGGCTTGCCCACCACGGGGTCATCGGGGGCCGCCCCGAATGAAGGCAGGGTTACAAGGATCGCCAGTGAGGCAAGAAAAAACACCTTCCGAAAAGCTGTCTGCATCCAGGGTGGATTTGTATGAAAATCACGTCTTTTCATGGCTGACGTCATAGTATAGAATCGAACAAACCGCAAATTTGAGTCCTAACACCGAATCCATGGTTTTAGGGGTTGGACCTGTAGAAAAAATCTTGAGCTGTTACGCTGGTTGTTGACGGTAGTCGTCATTGCCTCCAACTGGAACCTCATGTCGGGGAGGATTAATTTAAAACGATTCTAATCAGTTGCACCTCAAGACGAAGGCGGTCTCCCTGTTGTCATCAGCCTATTTGGGCACAAAACGACCCCAGTCGACCTGTTGGCCTTTTATTGAACCGGCAGCGGCCTTTTGACCGGCAACGACGGGCTCCTTCGTTTTCAGATCAAAACAGGTGGACTCCGCCTGCATCAGGTTCCACATGGTCAGCTTGACCGAGTTCCCTTTCTTCTCTTCCTCGTCTTTACGGTTGTGCTGCAGGACGAGGCTGATGTCGTTTCCCTTCTCGTCGACAAACGACCATTTCCAGACAATCACGATCCCGAAGGGGTCTCCGAGCCATTTGCCGGGCTCCCCAAACCGCTGTTTAAAGCGCATCAGCAGGTTGTCATAAAATTCCCTCGAGGAGTCCGCATATTTGAATTTCAGCCGGATGATCCGCGGCGGCTGGATACAGGTTCCGTAAGTCACGAGGCCGGTTTTATAGCCGTCCTGTGGAACCGTCTCGACCTCCTTCAAGGACTCCAAAAACCGCATCGGTATAACCGTCTCCTCCTGGACCATATGGCGATGGTTATCCAGCAAATCCCCGACAACGAACCCCGCCAGTCCATGCGGGACGGATCCGCCGTGGCTTTCCGAACCCGGCACCATTGCCGCCATCAGAACTACGCCGCAGATAAATAGGTGGAGCATGGCCACCTCCCGGTGCAGAAAAATGTGATGGGCATGTCGTACCATGCCCTGGGTTTTGACCCGATACAGGTCGTCGTCATCTGTTTGGATGTACCTTAAACTAAGTTCGGAAGAGGTGATGGCAACACTGTGGGGGATCGAAGAGGTTTCTGCAACGAAACCAACGCCCGTTTCAGATTCGGTGGAATTGGAACGATACCCAAAAGTTCAGTATCGTATCGTCAACGATAATAAAATAAAACCATCCCGCCGGTGATGAGCCCCATACCTCCGAGATGAAACATGCGGATCGACTCGCCGAGCAGCCAGACCGAAAGCAGGGAGGCGAAGACCGGGATCAGGTTGATGAAGAGCCCGGCTCGGTTGGGGCCCACCAGGTCCACCCCCTTGTTCCAGCAGAAATAGGCCACGATGGACGGGAAGAGTGCGACATACACGACGCTCAGCACGATATCCCGACTGAGGGTGAAAGGGCCGGTGGCCGCCAGCTCAACCAGGTAGGCCGGCAGCAGGCCGGCTGCCCCCAGGAAGAAGGTGGCCGATAGAAAGCTCAGGGGATGGATGGCCGGGCGCCGGCGCAGCATGGTGGAGTAGAGCCCGTAGGCCGACACCGCAACGAGCATGAGCAGGTCGCCCTGCACGAAGGCCATGGCGAGAAGGGTTTTCAACTCCCCCCGCAGCACGATTAGGCTGGCTCCCAGGGTGCACAGCATCACCCCGGCCATCTGACGGGCAGAGACGCTTTCCCGGTAGAGCGCCAGGCTCAAGAGCACGATCACCGCCGGCATGCTGGACTGGATCAGGGCGCCGTTGATGGCGGTGGTGGTGTGAACCGCCGTGTAGAGCAGGGTGTTGAAGCTCGAGATCCCCAGCAGGGCCAGGAGGAGCAGCATCTTCCAGCCGCGGGCGATCTCGCGCCGGTCTGCGGCGAGCTGGCGCAGCGTGAAGGGCAGCAGCAGCACGAAGGCGAGGGTCCAACGCCAGAAGGCAAAGGCCACCGGCGGGATGATGTCGGCAACCCCGCGCGCCAATACGATGTTGCCCGCCCAACACAAGGGAGCCACGCTCAGGATGAGATAGGGCCAGAGGAACGCGGCCGGTTTCGGGGGCGGCTCCGGCGCCATGCTCAGTATCCTGAGGGCAGCAGGATGCGCGCGTCGGCCACTACGCAGTGTTCTGATGAGCAGAACACGGGGTTCAGATCAATCGACTCGATCCGCGCCCCGAGATCCATGACGAGGTTGGAAAAGCTCAGGACCATCTGAGTCAACTGGGCCCTATCAATCCCGGTGTCGCCGCGGTGTCCGGTAAGCAGTCGGCTGCCGTGCAGGCAGGTGAGCATCGACTGCACGTCGTGTGCCTTCAGCGGGGCCATGCGCGTGACGGTGTCCTTGTAGATTTCAACCGCAGTGCCGCCGATCCCGAGCAGGATCACCGGGCCGAACTGGAAGTCGACCTTCGCGCCGACGATGAGCTCTTGTCCTGAGAGCATTTCAGCGACGAGAACGCCGGCAAAGCCCGGCAGCCGGCTGAGGTCTTCGTAGGCCTCTGTCAGCCTGCCGGCGTCGGCGATGCCGGGCCGGACCCCCCGAACCTCGGATTTATGCAGAATCTGCGGCGACACCACCTTGGCCACCACGGGAAAGCCGATGCGCGCGGCGGCCGCCTGCGCCTCTGCCACGGACCGAACCCAGGCAAACCGCGGCACCTGCACGCCGGCCGCCGCCAGCAGCTTTAGGGCCTGCGGTTCCAGCACCCAGCCGTCTGCCCGGGCGGTTTCGATGATCTCTAAAGTTTCGGCAGCGAGCATGGTCTGAACCTCCGCATGGCCTCCACCATGAAGGCCGCCCCGTCGATCGAGGAGGCCACCGGCACGTTGTTGAGCTCGAAGCCCTCGATCAGGATCCGGTATTTCTCGACGTGGGGCACATAGGCCACCAGCGGCTTGCCGGTCTGCTGGTGCACGGCGCTCAACCGGGCGCCTAAATCGGAGCTGATCCCCGGTGAGTAGGGCAACAGCAGCAGCAAAAGGCAATCCACTTCCGGTGCCCGCCCCAGGACGCTCACGGCGGCTTCGAAGTCTTCGTCGGCGGAACTTCCCGTGAGGTCGACCGGGTTCCCCAGAGAGGCGATCTCCCGGATGCGGGGCGAAAGACCGGCCCGGAGTTCCGCCTGGACCGCCTCTGAGAGCTGCGGCAGGCGCAGCCCCAGGTCGCTGCAAATGTCCGAGGCCAGAGCGCCGTGGCCGCCGCTGACCGTGATGACGCCCACATTCCCGTCGATGCCGCGAGGGTAGTGACTGAGGGATTCGCAGAAGCAGGTCAGTTCGAACTCGTTGTGCGCCTCGGCGATGCCGTACTGGGCCAGGACGTCGGAAAACACCTTGTAGTCGCCGGCCAACGAAGCGGTGTGGCTGCTCACCGCGCGGATGCCTTCGGCGCTCTTGCCGGCCTTGAGCACGACCACCGGCTTGGGAATAGCGGCGGCCTGCTCCACAAAGACCCGGCCCTCATTGCGGCCGAAGCCCTCCACGTAAAAGGCGATCACCCGGGTCTCCGGGTCGCGCGCGAGGTAGTGCAACAGCTCGATTTCGCGGATCAAGGCCTTGTTGCCGATGCTGACGGCAAGCGACAGTCCCAGCCCCTGTTCGGTGAACTTCACCATCTGATCCACCAGCACGCCGCCGCTCTGGCTGACAAAGCCGACGACGCCGGCATGGGGGCGCACCAGGCGTTCGCCCGGCAGGAAAAAGGTGTCGAATTTCCCCGGCGCATAGATGCCCAGGCAGTTGGGGCCGATGAACGGGAACTTCGCCTCGCGCGCCATGGCGGTGATCCGGTCCTGGAGGTCCGGGCGGCCGCTTTCGGCAAACCCGCCGGAAACGATCACAGCGCCGCCCACTTTGCTCGCGATGCAGTCCGCAAGGGTTTCCGGCACGTGATCGGCCCGAACGGCGATCACCGCCAGGTCGACCCCGCCGGGGATTTCCCCGACACTGCGGTAGACCGGCTCGCGCTTGAAGATTCCGCCGCGCGGGTTCACCGGGTAGGCCCTGACCGGATAGCGCAGGTGGAGCTTGTTGTAGATGACGTTGGCCGGGTGTCGGTCGCTGGCGATCGACACGCCGACCACGGCCACGGAGTCGGGTTTAAAAAGGGCGTTGAAATCCAATGGCGAACCTCATGGGCGCGGCATCAGCCGAAGCAGCCGGTCCCCGCCGGTGCGGCCGGGCCCGTAGGCGTCGGTGTCGGAGGTGATTACATACAGGAGCCCGTCGGCTCCCTGGGCTACGTCCCGCAGCCGGCCGTAGGTGTTTTCCAGCAGGAACTCCTGGCCGGTCGGCCGGGATCCGTCGAGCCGGAGGCGCACGAGTTTTTTCCCGACCAGGTTGGTGAAGAAGAAGTCCCCCGACCAGGCCGGGAAACGATGGCCGTCGTAGAAGGTGCACCCCGCCGGGGCGATGGCCGGTGTGTACTCGGCCAGGGGCGGAATAGTGCCTTCCCGGGTGGCGCGGTGATGCACGATGGGCCAGCCGTAATTACCGCCGGCAACGATGAGGTTGACCTCGTCCCCGCCGCCGGGGGCGTCGTTCCAGGAGGGGCCGTGCTCAGTCTGGAAGATCCACCCCGTCCGGGGATGGACGGCCATGCCTTGGGAGTTGCGGTTGCCGTAAGTGAAAACTTCAGGCCGGGCGTCCCGGCGGCCCAAAAAGGGGTTGTCGGCCGGCACCGTGCCGTCCTCGTTCAGGCGCAGGGTCTTGCCGTTGAGGTCCATGAGATCCTGGGCGCGCCGGCCCTCGCCGCGCTCGCCGAGTGTGATGTAGAGCTTGCGGTCGGCTCCGAATCGGATGCGACAGCCGAAATGTTTGGGATTTTCGCTGCCGGGGGAGCCGGAGAAAACCACCTGGACGCGTTTCAGCCCGGCCGGTGTTTCCTCGAAGCGCTCCACCCGCGTCATCATGCCCTGGGCTGTGTCCACCGTGAAGGCAAGGTAGGCCTGCCGGTTTTGCGCGTAATCCGGGTGCAGGGTCATGTCCAGCAAACCGCCCTGGCCGCGGTAGGCGATGGGCGGTACGCCCGCAAGCGGGGCGGGAAGAAGCGCACCGTTCTGCACCACGCGCACCCGGCCCGGCCGCTCCGTTACAAAGAGCCGGCCGTCCGGTGCGGGTACTACGGCCCAGGGGCTTTCAAGACCCTCGGCGAGGGTTTCCACCCGGAAGGTGTCGGCGGAGGATGCGAGCCGGGGCAAATCCTGCGGGGCCAGGCGTGCGGAGAGCCAGGCGAAAAGGTTGTAGGCATCGGCGGCGGGCGCCGGCAGGGCGCCGGCCAGCAGGAACCCCAAGATGCATGCTGCAGCCTTCATGGCCGTTCTCCTTGGGCAGTGGGCGTTTGGCAGAACCTTGACCTATCCGTAGCACAGATGCGGCGGCGGCGGCAACCTCCGGCGGGGTTTGGTGCTGCATCGTCGATATGCTATGGTGCATCCGACTTGGATTTCAACCGGTGGGTGTTATGTTTTGACTGTCGCGTGGCGGCCGACGCAAGCGGCAGCATGAACGGGGGGCTCAGGGTGCAGACGCAGTTTCACGACAGCTTGAGAAAAATCCGGGAGGAACTGCCGCGGCTGGTCGATTTGCTCAGGCTCGACCTTGCGGGGGAAGTGGGCCCTTGGGCCAAGGCCGTCGACACCCGGCTGCTCGCCCGCTTCGACCCGGGGTTTCCGCTGGTGGCGGCCGTGTGCGGCGGCGGCTCCTCAGGTAAATCCACCTTGTTCAACGCGTTGATCGGCGCCTCCTGCTCGCCCACCGGCGGCCGCGCGGGCATGAACCGTCGCGTGCTTTTTTCCCTCCCCGCGGCCCTGGCCGGCCGCGAGGACCTCGTGGCCGGCCTACTGGATCCTTTCGGCGCGCCGGCGGCAGCGCTCGATTACTCCGAGGACCTTCTGACCCCCGGGGGGCCGCTGTTCGTGCCCACGACCGGGCCCATCGTGCTGTTGGACACACCTGATTTCGATACGGGTGCGGGCGGGCGCTATGCCAACCGGGACAGCGCCCGCAGCGCCCTGGAAGCGGCGGACATCCTGATCTACATCTTCACCAACTCCAACTACAACAACCGCGACAACACCGATTTCATCGCCGAAATGCTGACCGGTATCGGCCGGCGCAAATGCTTTCTCGTCTACCGCACCTACCCCGGCTTCAGCGAGGCCGAGGTGGTCGAGCACGCCATGACGGTAGGTCGCCACATTTACGGCGAAGAGGCCGATCACCATGTCCTGGGGATCTACCGTGCCGATGAAGACAACCGCGTTGCGGCCGGCGAGACTCTCATGGTTTTGCGGCCGGCCCGCGCCGGGGACCCGGCGTTTGACGAGGCGCTGAAGGCCATCGATCTGCCGCAGCTGAGGTTTGATTTGCACGCCAGCATCGTGGCCGATGCGCTTGGGAAGGCGGGGGAAATGGCTGGCCTGGCCGTGGCTTCTCTGGAGGAGCTGCGGCGCTATGGTGCGGCCTTGCGGGCGGCTCAGGGGTTTTGTCTGCAGGAGGCGCTGAGCTTCTTCCCGCTGGACCGGGTGGTGCGGCGCTTCGCCAAAATATGGTCGGAGACCGACCCGCCGGCCGTCAAGCTCATGCGGCGCACCGGAAGCGTGGTCGAACTGCCTGTGCGGGCCCTGCTGTGGGCGGCCGGCTGGGCCCGGGCAAAGCTTTCCGGTGAGCCGGCCCCGGCAGCGCCGGAGGATCAATTCTTTCGCAGGCTCGAGGAAAACCTCGTGGCGGCGTCGACCTCGCTGAACCACTATCTGTTGAGCCCGCATCTGTCTTTGCCCGCGACGACGTCCGCGACTGCCGAGCGTGCGCGTTCTGCAGCTCCGGTGGGGACCTTCAGCGCTCCGGTTGCGCCGGTGTCGGTGGCGGCACACCCGGTGGTCCATTCGGCTCAGGAGCGTCTGCGGCAGCAGGGGTTCAGCTCCGCGCTGGAGCGCATTTTGAGCCGGCGGGAGGAGCTCGGCCGCATCGGCCGCGACATGGACGAGGACCTGCGGCAGCTGGCCGACCATTTCCGCAGCCGAATGGGCACCTGGGCCAACATCAGCCAGACCTTTTGGGCGGCGCTGAACGTTCTGCCTGCCACGGCGGCGGTGACCTACGTTCTGTCCACCGGGGACCCGGTGGGCGGTGCCGCGATCAAGGTCAAACTGGCCGGGCTTTTTGGAGTGAAGGACCTCTACGCCCTGGTGGCCATTCCGGTGACGCGCGGCATGAAAAAAGCCGACCGTAAGCAACTGAAGGTGATGTTGGGCCCCCTCGCCCAGACCTGGTTGCGGGGCAAGTCCGTCGTGGTGCAGGCGATGTTCGAAGAGGCGCTGTCCGGGGACATCCTGCGCACGGCCGGGGATGCCGCCGCCGCCGCCGGCCGTCTGACCGAATCCCTTGCGGAGGCCCTCGAGCGCGCCGCTGTCGGGAGGGCCCGATGAAAGCACTGGAACGCCAGACCGCCGCCCTCAAAGCCCTGGGGCGCATCGAGGGCCTCACCTCCGAGCTCAGGCATTTGAAGGGCGACCTTGGCGCACTCTCCTTGTGGCGGCCCGCGGCCGGTCTCCTCCGGCAGTGCGAGGAGGCCCTGCGCATGATCGACCGCATCGTTGAGCGATTGGACCGCAGCCTGGTCGTGACGATCATCGGACCTTCCGGGGCCGGCAAGTCGACCCTGGTGAACGCCTTGGCGGGGGGCGAAGAGATCTCCGCGGCCGGGCATCACCGGCCCACCACCGAGCGGGTGGTGATCTTCGACCGTGGCGGCGATGATGCCGCCGAGCTCGCGCGGGACCTCGGCGCCGACGCGGTCGATGTCCGAGCCGCAGGGG
>JBGSTS010000283.1:0-7779 GCA_041736435.1 Desulfobacterales bacterium
TTCCCAGGCCGATGCGCCCGCTGCCGGTGTGGCGCGCGACGGCGGCTATCGTGAGCAGGTCCCGGCTGGGGTCGGATACCAGCCGGCCTCCTTTGACTGAGGCCGACTCGATCGACTGGCGCGTCAGGATCTGATCGCAGACCAGGTCAATCACCCGCACCCGCCGCCGGCCCGCGGGCAGGTCGAAATCCAGGGCCTGGGGGCCGACGTGCATGGACGGCGGGGCCGACGGGGGGGTCGGGGCCCCGACCCCTGCAACCACTTTTCCGTTCGTGGCCACGAGGTCGCCGCGCACATAGACATCTTCGACCCGCAGGTCGGAGCGATCCGAGAACACCACCAGGTCCGCCTGGCGGCCCGGTGCGATGGCCCCGAGATGGGTGAGACCGAAGCGCTCGGCTGGGTTGAGGGTGGCCATCCGGACGGCGGTGAGGCGCGCAACGCCCCCGCGGACCGCAGCGGCCACGATGGAATCGATGTGGCCCTCCGTCAGCAGATCGTGCGGGTGGCGGTCGTCCGTGCACCACATGAGCCGGCGCGAGCTGCGCTCGGTGACAATGGGCAGCAACGCCGCCAGATTGCGGGCGCCCAGATCGATGGTCGCACGGGCGGGATACTCGCCAATGCCTACAATGCGACCGCCGGCGACGGCCAGGCTGCCGGCGACAACCTCGCCCGAGAAGACATCTACGATGCGGGCATTGGCCAACAGCAGGTCGCAGGGCTGCTTGCCGCGTGCGATTTTTATGAATTGTGCGCTACGTCGATAGGTGAAAAGCGTGTGATCGCCTCGGTTTAAGGTTTCTCCAGGGAGCCCGCCAGAGAATATATTTCCAGGCCGGCGGCCTTGAATTTGCCCGGCAATGTTTGAATGATGTCAAAATCAAATTTTTGAATATTTTGAGGAAGGGCATGCCAAGGAATAAGATACGGCGACCGCCTGTTAACGACATCTTTGGTTTCAGCGTAGCGCCAACCGAGAAGCAGCCGTTCGACGTTCCAGCGCCCATGCTCCATCTCGGCGAGCTCCCCGAGGCTTTTTTTCTTTTTCTTCAGGTAGGCCTCGATGTCAAAAGGCTTTTTTTGGGGATTCGTCAGTTTGCGGATGCCCAGGCCGACGGTTTTGAGAATGGCCTCGGCGTAGGCGACCTGATGGTAGCATGAAAGCTTAAAGTCCTCAGGGTGGTCCTTGTCATCCCACGGAAGAAATGCAGGGTCTTTCGGGGTTGCAAATTTCACATAGTCCAGGTGAGCCTGCTTGGCAGCCATCTCGTACTCTTTGCGCTTGCCGGGCAACTGGTCGATCACCAGAAACGCGCGCAAGGTCATTGCATCCATTGGCAGCCGAATCAGGTTGTTGTGATCCTCCCACCCGGCGTCTCCGAATCGTCGGGACTTAGGCAGCGCAAGATCTTCCACCACACCCACCCGCGCCCCCAGGGCAAGCCCAACCGCACATTCAGCCTGGGATATCGGCCCGCCGCAGTAGCTGAGGACCTTGACCCGGCAAGGTTCGACACCGGCGGTGATGATGTCGGTCCAGCCCTGCAGGGGATCGAGCGGTGTGAAGTCGCAGCCCGGTGAGGAAAAACAGAAGGCAAAGCGCTCGGGGTCCTTATCCTCTCTTACGCCGCGCGGCAGGTATCGGGGAAGATAGCCCCAGCTCGTAATTTTCCCTTTTGAGTTTTTGGCGATCTCCCCTGCCAACCCGCTGATACCCGATGTCGTTCCGCCGCAGAAGAGCTTGAAGGAGAGGCCCTCGCAGGCGCGGAGCAGGTGCGGCCGGAAACGCTCGATCTCGCCCTGCACTTCGGGGGCGCAGCCGCCCGACAAAATGACGATGCTGTCGGTTTTCTGGATGTGTTTCGCCTGCTGGTTCCGACGCGAAGAGAACTCCATCAGATCCTTGATTGCGCCGGCGTCACGAACTCGAACGGCCAACCCCAGCAGGAGCAGCCGCTCGCACCATTCAAACCCCTCGATCTCTTTGCGGATGCATTTGATGCGCCTGAAGGTCTCCTGCATTCGCAGCAGCGCACGGCCGGCGGCGCACGGGCGCCGGCCGACTTCGCAGGAATCCACGGGAGGTAAGCTGATCTGCGGATTGTCGCAGAGCCGAATCAGTTGCGCCATGGCCATCAGGGCCTCGAAGGGTTCCCTGGCGAACAGATGAAACACCGTCAGGCTGGCCCAGGCCAGCGGCAGGTTGACCCGTCCCTCGATCTGGATGCGGCAGCGCTGCATGGCGTTTTGAATCATCGGCGACCCCAAGCGCACGACCGTATCGTTGGTCAAGTGGGCGACCTCGAATTCCAGGTAGCGGCACAGCGCAGCCGGCTCCGTCGGGTCGCTGGTGACCGCCTGCTGGTAAATGTCGCGCGCCTTGGTTTCGTCCTCGCGCGCCCAGCTCTCGGCCCAAGCACACAAGGTCTCTGCATCCTTCTCGGGATGCTTGCTGGCCGCCTCTAGCAAATCACGGCCTTTGATAAAACGCTTGTCTTTCGGCGTGTCCCAGTAGAGATCCGTCAGCGTCACTCCGTGCACCCGTTGCGCTGCCTTATGGGGCTCTTCGGAATAAGGGTCGATCACTTTGAGAGCCAGATCGTACTCGCCGATAGACAGCGCCAGCTGGGCGATCTTGACCGCCAGGTCGATATTGCGGGGGTCGTGGCACAGCACAATCTGCAGCCGCCGGATTTCCTGCTCCACCTCCTCGGGCTTGTGATGGGCCCCGTAATTGGATTTGAACACGTCCAGCTCCCGCAGCACCCGCCCGAACTCGCGGTCGGCGCCTTCGAGAATGGCGGCGAGAGCGGCAAACTGCCGGCGTATGTTCGCCGGCACCTTGACCTCGGTCTTGTAAGCCATGTCGTGGCCGATGTCGGCCCAGGTATGTTCGAGCAGCGTGCGGACCTGGATCTCGGCCTTGAGATTCAAAATCGCCTTGGGGACGACGGCTTCGATCCCGGCAGCATTAAGCTTCTTGGCATCGATCGAGACAATGTAGTGCACCGAACGGTAGCCGAACTCCGTCGGGGTCAGCCTCTGGCTGACGTCGCCGCTGTTGGCCCAGTCAATCTCGAAAGCCCGTTTAATGAAATTGCAGACCGATTCAACCTGGGAAGATGTTTGGGTGATAACGCGGCCACCGCACAAGTCGGTCACTCGCACCAGTGGGTCGGGTGGAAGCGGATCGCGCGGATCGATGTAATGTGTTTTTTTTCTGATAATTTTTTCCGCAAAACTGGGGATGGACTTGGTTCGCGCTTCGATGATGGCCAGCGGCGCCAGCTTCCGGCAGGCTTCTTTCAAGAGATCCTTGAGAAATTCTTCGTATTGGCCGCAGCGCTCCCGGATTTGGAAAAACCGGCCGACGTGGAGCTTAACCCATTCAACGTCACCGAATTGATTCCACTTTTCCAAATTGTCATAGTACCTCCTGCTATAAGCCATACTCTCCATCCTTTGGTTTGAGAGTTCATAACCGGACAAAATCTGCACCTGGCCATCGAAGCACCTTAAGCTTCAAAAAACCGGAAATGAGTTGGCTTTTAATGGAGACGAAAAGCGATGCCGAGTTGAGGATGTCCGCTCATTACCAGCAATCAGAGCTCAGCGCAAGATCACAACTTCCAATTGTAGCCTGGTTGATTTGCCGTTCTCGGGCCTTTTTGATAGGAAAAGTAAGAACTGAAGGCTGGAGGTCGGGTAGCGATAAACCATCCATATTCATTTCCCATCCCCGTAGTCCGGCTCATCATACCGGATGACACCGGAAAGGTCCTCATCCTTTGCCGCCGGAACACTTCCTATTCCGAGGGCCTCTGGAACCTGCCGGGCGGCAAGGTGGACTACGGCCGCATTGTGGAGGAGGAGGTGCGCAAGGAGCTGCTTGAGGAGACCTCCCTCGAGTGCACCTCCGCGCGCTTCCTTTTCTACCAGGACAGCCTTCCACTCACGCCGGGCGGCATGCATTGCATCAACCTCTACTTCGAGTGCGCCGCCAGGGGCTCCCTGCGCCTCAACGAGGAGTCCAGCGAGTTCGCCTGGATCGGCCCGAAAGAATTGAAAAGCTACCGACTGACCTTCCGTAATGACGAGGGGCTCTTGAAGTACTGGAAAGAATCTCGGACCACTTAAGTTGTTCGAACCAGCAACGTCCAAATCGGCCTTCCAGGAAACGGCTCCCTTATTAGGTGGGAGCGGCATCTTGCCGCAATGATCGTGGCTGGAAGCCACTCCCACAGGACATACCTTCTTTGCATAACGGGCGGCGCAGCGCGCCCTAAGCTTCTTGCTGCGAATTCATCAGCCCCAGAGAATCTATGGTCGACTCAAGCACCTAGCGTTGGCGATCCCGCCCGGTGTTCATCAGCAGCATATTCCGGGACATGCAGGCGGAGCGGGACTGGCTGAAGGACCACGTCTATCCCGAATTGACCGAGTGCCTGCGGCAGCGCCGGCATTCCGTCATTGCCGACTACCTGGATACGCTTACGCCTTCTGATCCTCTGCGCAATGCTGAGATGATGTGGCATTTGATCGGTTCAGGCGGCAGCGGGCACACGGCCCGGTACTATGGCGGGCTGCCTGCCCCGCTGGGCGTACCGAACCATCCTGCTACCGCAACGATGGCGGAACATTTGCTCTCTGCTGCCGGGAGGCTGCAGGAGCACCGGCTGGATTGAGTGGCTTCTCTGCCGCAAGCCGAAAGCCTCGGACAGGACTTAATATGGCCTCTGCAACCGGTTCCAGTTCGACCTGAACGACCGGCTTGAAAACCAGGCGCCTTTGTAGATTCGGATGCGATTGCTCGAACCCATGCAGGCGGCTTTGGACGGTTTGTGCGCAGCCGACCCCGAAAACGCCGGCTGGCAGCGCGATCTGTGGGTGTCGTATTGGAGAAGGGTTGAGGGCAACAAGTATTCTCCTTTTGCGACGTGCGAATTGAGATCTGCAAGGGTTTCTGCGAAAGTTTACGATGCGCTAGCGCAAGCGGCTGAACTTACCGGGGCGACATTGAACCAGTTCCTGGTGCAATCGGCTTACGAAAAAGCTCAAGAAGTGCTTGAGAAGGAACGCTTCATCAAGCTGACGGCTCGGTCCGCCTCTGTTTTTTTCGATGCGCTCGAGCAGCCGCCGCCCAATAAAAAACTGAGATCAGCTGTAAAGTCGTATAGAAGGGTCGAGCATTCGGCCGATTACCACTGGAGCAGCTACGCCCACTAAGCGTATGGCAAAAATGGAGTACATTGACTATGACGACTACAGTCTTTCTTCACGTGAGAGCATCGAATACTGGACCCGATACGAGGCAAAAGTGGGGGTCAAATTCTGAAAGCCTGCCGCCACCGGCACCAACTGCCCCTAATCGTTTCGAGGGCGGTTGTCGGCAATCGGCTATATCTTGCTGAACAAGCCCTCGATCCCCCGGCGGATCACCGGCTGGGCCAGCTTGATTTTTCGCTCCACCGCTTTCTTCTGCTCCGCCGCGCGCGGCCAATCCTTCTCCAGGTAAACGCACATGAGTTTCAGCGAGCCTTTGACCTCATTCAGGGCACCGACGACGCTGCGCACCGCATCGTTGCCGAAGCGCACCTGGTTTCGACTGAGCATGTCAATCTCGTTCAACCGGTTCAGCACGCTCTCCCGGTGCGTCTGCGCCTCAGCGCCTTCCAGTGGCTGCCCGCTCTCGATAGCCTTCAAGGTTTCCCGCACGGCGTGCATGAACTCGGTCACCTGCCGCAGGTGCTGCAGGCAGTCGACCCATGGTGGGTCGGTCTGTTTTCCGGCCGAACTCGTGGAAAGCCGGCTGGATCGCATGTACTCTTCCGAAAGCCAGAGCAGGCGTATGCGCCGGATGTTCAGCGGTCGGCTGCCAAAACACGAATAGGCCGTGTTCAGAAAGAGTTTCAGGTCCCTCACGTTGCCGCTCCAGGGATAATTCTTGAGTTCTGCCACCACCTTCGCGGAGAGTGGTGGCGCCTTTCCCAAAGAAATGCTCTCCCAGAAGCAGTTCGCCAGCATGAGGATGTCTTCACGGTGGGAGCGGAGGGCCGGTGTGAAAATCATCATCCCTCTTAGCCGGTAATAGAGGTCGTCCCGGAACCCACCCGAACGTTTCATCTCGAACAGGTCGCGGTTGGTGGCGGCGATCACCCGGGCGCTGAATTCTGTGGAATGCGGGCTGCCGATGCGCCTGAAGTCCTTTTCTTCCAGCAGGCGCAGAAGTTTTCCCTGGTGGAAGAGGGAAAGGTCGGCCACCTCGTCCAAGAACAGGGTCCCCGATCCCGCGGCTTCGCAGTGGCCGATACGGACCGGGGCCTTGTGCGTCAGGTCGGCCACGCATCCGAAAAATTCGAGCTCGAAGAGCTCGGTGGGGATGGCGTTGCAGTTGACGGCGACGAACGGGCGACTTTGCCGGGCGCTGTTTTCATGGATCTGGCGTGCGACGATCCCCTTGCCGGTCCCGCTTTCTCCGAGAACCAGAACTGGAGCGTTGGTTCCGGCCGCCCGCATGACCTGCTGCAGAACGTTCTGGACGCTGGCCGAATCCCCGACATAGGCTGCGGAGAGCCCCTCGGCAATCGGCAAAGGCTCGGTTTCCGCCAGAAGGGTCGATTCGAGGTATTCGGGGGTAAGCAGATCCCCGGCGTTTTTGACGGGCTTCTTCCTGCGTCGGCGTGCGCCGGCCGACTCGCAGCGCCCCAGGAACTCCTGGAAAAGCTGATCCTGGATCCCGATGACATAGATGTTGTTATCTTTTCGGGAGCTGGTTTTTTTCAGAAGCGCCCGCACGCCCTGCTCAACACGGCCCGCTGTGGTGAACCCGGCCGAGATGGCCGGCACCTTCCGCTCCTTCTTTTCCTTTTTATTTTCCTTTTGCTGGCCCAGCATCAGCCGCGCCAACTCCTTCGAATCCGACTTCTCCCCGCAGTCGATGACAGCCTCTCCGAACTCGAGAATGAGCTTCAGGTCGCTGTGGCTGACCACGAAGGCGGCCTGCGGGTGATCGCCTTTCAGTTTGAGCAGATCGGCAGCCGATCCAATTGAGAGATCTTGCCGGACCGGTTCGGGCGTGGGGCTATCCGCTTTGAAGCGCAGGGCTTTGATTGTCATGGTCCCTCCGCCAAGGTGAGTTTCTGAGATCCATACCAAATTCCGCAAATCAACTCAACCTGGATCGGCAGCTGCTCGTAACTCACCTTCTAAACTCACCTATTTCTTTTTTCCCTTACCCTTACAACCAATTGAATTCATGTCATTAAGCCAAAGCACACCCGTCGTGGCACGTCTCTTGATCTAAATATCTACACATTGACGGGCAGGCCCTGAAAGCCGAGCCAAGGAGGATCGCATGGTGGAGCCCCAACCGCACAAGATCTTTGACGATGACTCTCCCCAGCAGGCGCTCCGGCAGGTGGCTGAGCTCTGCAAGAACGCGGTGCAGCTCGAGCTCAAGGTAGCATCCGATGGCACATCGTTCCTTCTCAGCCCGCGCAGCGGGATTCCAACGGCAACGGGCATCCTGTCAATCGCCGGCAGGCTCGCCGACCAGGGCGTCATCGTCCTCAAGGCCGAGCTCTTCCGGGGCCGCGAGGAGACGCGGGTGTCGGCGCCCGCTTTCTGCGGACTTCTCTCCCGGCTGGGCGAAAAGACGCGCCTCTCTCCTGCACCCCCCGGCCGGGCCGCGGATGGGTCCCTCTGGGCGGAGCTCAGGGTCAAGGCCACGCCCCTCTCCATGGAGCGCGCCTCGGCCCTGCTGGCCGAGTTCAGCAC
>JBGSTS010000001.1:0-3017 GCA_041736435.1 Desulfobacterales bacterium
GGCCAAGGCGGCGATGCCGTAAAGGCC
The DNA here is from genome assembly GCA_041736435.1 of Desulfobacterales bacterium. Lineage (GTDB taxonomy): Bacteria > Desulfobacterota > Desulfobacteria > Desulfobacterales > SpSt-501 > SpSt-501. The sequence goes on from JBGSTS010000001.1 coordinate 28, forward strand.
GCTTTGCCGCACGCGCTCGATGTGCTCGGCGGTATGCACGGCCGCAATCTGCGCCTCGCCCGCCGGCTCGGCCGCGACGAACTCGACATGCGCTTCGATCTCGGCAATGATCGCCTCCATGCGGCCCGGCTCCGCCGCCGGGTCGGAGGTGTAGACTTGGTAAAACTCCTCGTGGAAAACGACTTTCATGGCAGAGGCCTCCGCTCCAGGCGCGCCACGGACTCCACGTGAAAGGTGTGGGGAAACATGTCGATCGGCTGGACCTCAGCCACCTCATAGCGCTCCCCGAGCAGGGCCAGATCGCGTGCCAGGGTCGCCGGGTTGCAGGAGACGTAGACCAGGCGCGCCGGCGCCATGTCCAGCACACGGCCGACGACCTCCTTGGCCATGCCCACCCGCGGCGGGTCGATGATCATGACGTCCGGCCGCACGTCGACCCGCGCCAGACCTTCCAAAATGTCCCCCCGCATGAAGCGGCAGTTGCCAACGCCGTTCAGCCGGCAGTTGCGCTCGGCATCGGCCACCGCGCTGGCGACGATCTCGATCCCAAAGACCTCGCGACAGGAACCCGAGATGAAGATGGGGATCGTCCCGGTCCCGCTGTAGAGGTCCAAGACCGATTCCGAGCCTTTCAGCCCGGCGTAGTCCAGCACTGTCCGATAAAGGCGGGCGGCGCCCCGGGTGTTGGTCTGGAAGAAGGAGTTGGCCGAGATTTCGAAGTCGAACTCCCCGATCCGGTCGCGGATGAAGCCGTCCCCCCATACGAGGCGCTCGCTCTCGCCCACGGCCACCCCGGCCTTGCGGGCCGTCACGTTGTTGACCACGGAGGCGATCTCGGGGAACTTCGCCCGCAGGCGCAGCGTCAACGCCGCGAGGGCATCGGCATCCTCGGCCGCGGTCACCATGTTCACCATCCAGCGCCCGTCGGCGGCGGAGTTGCGCAGCATGGCAAAGCGCCAGAACCCCTCGTGGCTGCGCAGCCCGTAGACCGCAAGGCCGGACTCGCGGATGCCGCTGCGAATCTCTCGCAGGATGCGGTTTCCGAGTGGGGGCTGCAGCAGGCACTGCTCGATGTCGATCACCTTGTTGAAGGTTCCCGGCACGTGCAGCCCGAGGGCAAAACCGGTGTCGATCTCCGCACGCCCCATTTCCTCCGGGAGCAGCCAGCGGCGATCGGCGCAGGTGAACTCCATCTTGTTGCGGTATGCGAGCACCGGCTCGGCCGGGAGGGCGTCGTGGACCCTAACCCCGCTGATGCCCCCGATGCGCTCGATGGACTCACGGACATGCTGCCGCTTGTATTCGAGCTGCTGGTCGTAGCGCAGGAACTGCCAGGTGCACCCGCCGCAGACGCCGCTGTAGCGGCAGGGCGGAGCCACCCGGTCCGGGGAGGCTTCGAGCAGCTCCAGGAGCCTCGCTTCGGCGAATTGGCGCCGCTTGCGCGTGATGCGGATCAGGCCCCGGTCCCCGGGAACGGCCTGGTCCACGAACACCGCCATCCCGTCGAGCCGGGCGATGCCCCGGCCCCCGAAGGCGATGCCCGTCACGGCCACTTCGACGATCGTCTGTTTTTTTCTTCCCATCTCTGTTGTAATATCAAAAGGAAAAAATTTTTATTCTGTAATAGATGACACCATGAACTGCAAGTGAGAAACCGTATGGCCAGCCTCCCACCGACGCAACGCGTCGAAGAGCTATCGTTTGCGGCGGACGGGTTCCTGCTGAGGGCAACACTCCACCTGCCGGCTGCGCCCGAGCCACCGGTTATCATCGGCTGCCATGGGTTGTTGAGCGACCGCAGCTCGCCCAAGCAGGTCGCGCTGGCCGAGGCCTGCACGGCTCAGGGCATGGCGTACCTGCGTATCGATCACCGCGGGTGCGGGCAGAGCGCGGGCCGGCTCGAGGAGGTCACCACCCTCGAGGCCCGCGCGAACGATGTGCTCCATGCTATCCGGTTTATGGAATCCCGTCCCGATCTGGGCCAGCGGGTCGGCCTCTTCGGGAGCAGCATGGGCGGAGCGGTCTGCCTTCAGGTCGCCGGCTGCCGCAGAATTGAAGCCCTCGTGACCTTCGCCGCCCCGGTGCGCAGCCTGCCGCTCAAACACACTCCCCCGGCTGCGGGCGGCGGCGGCGAATGCGTTCGAATGGATTCCATCCTAAGAGAGGAGTTCGACCTGGGCGCCACGCTCGGCCGCATCGACCGCATCCTGATACTTCACGGGCAAGCCGACCGCATCGTCCCGCCGGCCCACGCGGCCGAGATCTTCGCACGCGCCCGGGAGCCCAAGAGATTGATTCTTCAGCCGAACGGCGACCATCTGATGAGCGACGAGCGCCACCAGCAGGAATTCATGCGCGCAACCGTCCAGTGGTTTCAACGCCATTTGAAACTGATGACTTCGTAAAACTTTGCGGCGCAAGCCTGTTTCGTCATGGCCGGCAGTTCAGCCGGCAGCAAACTGCTGAATACCGTCGATGAAGACCGCCTGCACTGAATCGAGGCTTTCGGGCAATCCCTCAGGGGCGCCGGGAACCACCACGAAGGTCCCGGGCCGACCCGGTACCAGAAGGCCCTCACGGCCGCCGCTGAGTGCAGATCCGTTCGCGCCGGCGCAGCGGATGGCCTCCTCGATCGTGTACCCTGCCTGGATCAGCAATTTCATCTCGGTGATCACCGCCGCCCCGTGATGAACACCGGGGCTGCCCGAATCCGTGCCCAGCGCCACCGTCACACCGGCGCGGCGCGCCCTTACTACTTGCTCAATCTGATGATCAAGGGTCCTGCGCGCAACGTCGGGGTTGCGCCCGGTGCAGGCGAAAAGCTCGGCATACGCCTGCATGGTGACGGCCGTGGGCACCCAGGTCACCCCCCTCTCGGCCATGCAGGCCAGATTTTCGGACCCCATGAAAAACCCATGCTCGACGGAGCGGCACCCTGCGCGCACGGCGCCGCGCACCGCGGCTTCGCCATTGGCGTGCACCATGGCGGG
>JBGSTS010000015.1:0-2927 GCA_041736435.1 Desulfobacterales bacterium
CATCGCCGGCCGCCGCCGCAAGCGTCTGCGGCTCGATGCTGAAACCGAACTGGGCGGCCAGCCGGAAGGCGCGGAGGAGTCGTACGGGGTCGTCGCGGAAGACCCCGGGTGAAACCATGCGGATGACTCCGGCGGCAAGGTCCGCACGGCCGGAGGCGGTGTCGATCAGCTCTCCGGAAGCGATATTCACGGCCAGGCTGTTGATGGTGAAATCCCGGCGCCGCAGGTCTTCCCGGATGTCGGCGCCGGCGGTAGCGGGCGAAACGTCGATCAGCTGACCGGCGGCGGCCACGCGGTAAAGCCGGAACCCAGCCTTGCCGATCTCGACCAGACGGCCGCCGCGAGCAACGGCCACGCGCTGCGCGTAGGCCCGGGCATCCCCCAGCACGACCAGATCGATATCCGCCGGCCGGCGGCCCAGCAGCAGGTCGCGGACGCAGCCGCCCACCAGGTAGACATCTTCGGCCGGGGGCAAGGCAAAGGGGCCGGTGTTCCACATGCGGGCAGGATACCATGGTTTGCCGGCACCGGGAATACGAAACCGCTTGACAGTCGGGCCGGGTCGATATAATAATGTATCTATACTTTTAAGGAAAAGTGCAACCCGCCCTTGTGAGGATTCCAGTCTATCGCCTTAAAATCCTCCTGATTCGACCGACACGGTCCCGGAGCTTCGTCAATCCGGATAGAGGACTCGTCGGTTGAAATTTTTCCTGCTGGACTCTTTTGACATCATGGTTTTGCGACGATCGGAATGATCACTGCCAGTTTGCCGCCAGCGCCTTCGAGGCCTGCGTTGCCGCCGGAATCGACTGCGCCGGCTTCCGCCGATCGCAATTCCCGAACTACGCCGGCATTCACTAACTTCATCAAGGGGAACCGCACTGAATGAACATCGCCGAACTCAAAGAAAAGAAAATCAGCGAGCTGATGCAGATGGCCCGGGGGTTCAACATCGAGGGCGCTTCCAACATGCGCAAGCAGGAGCTGATGTTCGCCCTGCTCCAGAGCCAGATCGAGAAAAACGGCAGCATCTACGGGGAAGGGACCCTGGAGATTCTGCCGGACGGGTTCGGCTTCCTGCGATCCCCCAGTTCCAACTACCTGCCAGGGCCCGACGACATCTATGTTTCACCTTCCCAGATCCGCCGGTTCAGCCTGCGCACCGGGGATACCATTTCGGGGCAGATCCGCCAGCCCAAGGAGTCCGAACGCTATTTCGCCCTGCTCAAGGTCGAGGCGGTGAACTACGAGGACCCCGAGGTCGCGCGCGACAAGATTCTGTTCGACAACCTGACGCCGCTTTACCCGAACCGCAAAACGAACCTCGAGGCCGACCCTGAAAATTTTTCAACACGCATACTGGACCTCATGGTCCCCATCGGGTTCGGCCAGCGCTGCCTGATCGTCTCCCCGCCCCGCTCCGGCAAGACCATGCTCCTGCAGTCCATCGCCAACTCCATCATCAAAAGCCACAAGGATGTGGTCCCCTTTGTGCTGCTCATCGACGAGCGGCCGGAGGAGGTGACGGACATGGAACGCACGGTGGAAGCGGAGGTCATCAGCTCGACCTTCGACGAGCCCGCCGAACGGCACGTGCAGGTGGCCGACATGGTGATCGAAAAGGCCAAGCGCCTGGTGGAGCACAAAAAGGACGTGGTGATCCTGCTCGACAGCATCACCCGCCTGGCGCGCGCCTACAACACGGTGGTACCGCCGAGCGGCAAGATCCTGTCCGGCGGCGTCGACTCGAATGCGCTGCACAAGCCCAAGAAGTTCCTCGGCGCCGCCCGCAACATCGAGGACGGCGGCAGCCTGACCATCCTCGGCACGGCCCTGATCGACACCGGCAGCCGGATGGACGAGGTGATCTTCGAGGAGTTCAAGGCGACCGGCAACATGGAGGTGCACCTCGACCGGCGCCTGGTCGACAAGCGCATCTTCCCGGCCATCGACATCAACCGGTCCGGAACGCGCAAAGAGGAGCTCCTGCTCGGCAAGGACGTCACCAAGCGGATCTGGGTGCTGCGCAAGCTGCTCTCCCAGCTCAACCCGGTCGAAGCCATGGAATTCCTCATCGACAAGGTCGAGGGCACCAAGAACAACGCGGAATTCCTGGAGAATATGAATCAGTAGTCAGGCCCCCGGGGGAGTTGCCCAGGGGGGAAAAGTTCTGCTAGCTGTACGGATCACCCTACGACAGTGAGGAGCGCGGAATGCCGGAAGTCAGCATGAAGCAGCTCCTGGAGGCCGGTGTACATTTCGGCCACCAGACGAGCCGCTGGAACCCGAAGATGAAACCCTACATCTTCGGCGCCCGCAACGGGATCTACATCGTCGACCTGCAACAGACGGTGAAGATGTTGCAGGATGCCACCGCCTGGGTGCGCGAACTGGCATCCAACGGCGGCTCGCTCCTCTGTGTGGGAACCAAGAAGCAGGCACAGGACGCCGTCCAGGAAGAAGCCGAGCGCTGCGGCGCCTTCTACGTCAGCAACCGCTGGCTGGGGGGCACGCTGACTAACTTCCAGACCGTCAAGCAGAGCGTCGAGCGGCTGCGCAAGCTCGAGGAGATGCTCGAGGATCCGGCGCAGACCGAAGGGCTCAAGAAGCGCGAGCTCCTCGAGTTGAGCCGCGAGCGCGATCGCTTGGTGCACACGCTGGGCGGCATCAAGACGATGCGCAAGCTGCCGGACGCGATGTTCGTCATCGACACCATCAAGGAAGACATCGCGGTACGTGAGGCGAACAAGCTCGGCATTCCGGTGGTTGCCGTGGTCGACACCAACTGCGACCCGGACATGATCGCCTACCGCATTCCGGGCAACGACGATGCGATCCGCGCCATCCGGCTGTTCTGCGGCGCCATCGCCGACGCCGTGCTCGAAGGGCGTGCGGTGTACGACGAGCGCGCCCGCGGGGTAGAT
>JBGSTS010000027.1:0-2026 GCA_041736435.1 Desulfobacterales bacterium
CCGCGGCCGCCCTGCTCGACGTCGATCAGGAGGCGCGTGGCCCCGGCGTCGAGCGCATTCTCCACCAGTTCCTTCACGGCCGAGGCCGGCCGCTCCACCACCTCGCCGGCGGCGATTTTGTTCGACAGAATCTCAGGCAGGATCCGCACGCGGGCCATGGCAGTGTCTCCTATTACCATCGCGGCTGGAAGCCGCTCCCACAAAGCACCCAAGACCAATGAGGTTTTTTCTTGGTGGGAGCGGCTTCCAGCCGCGATTCATTAAACTTTCCACTTGCAATACCAGAACGGCCAATCGTGGAAGTCCGGCACCAACCCGGCCCTCACCGGATTGGTGAGCAGATAAAGAACAACATCGTTCAGAACTTCGTCGCGACGAATGGCGTGGTCATGGTACTGAGCCTGCCAGAACGGCCCGCTTCTACCAAGCAGACTGTTTATCCGGTTGGCGGCGAAGCTTTTGAAACTGTGAACCAGTTGTGCCAGGGAAATCCTCCCGAGCTCGACGATAAAATGAACGTGGTCGGGCATGACGACTGCCGCCGACAACGTCGACCCTTTTTCGATTTCCAGCCAGTGCAAGGCTGACAAGACGATCTCCGCAGCCTCCTTGGTTTGCAGAAAAACCTGGCGCTGGTGGACCGTCGTGGTGACCAGATAAGGTTGAGATCCGATTGAGAAGCGACCCTTGCGAAGTGCTTGGGAGCCTTTAACCGGTTTCATGGGTGCCCGCCGAAGGAATCGCGGCTGGAAGCCGCTCCCACAGAGATACTTCACCTTTGTTCGCTTTATTGGAAACGCCATGAAGACAGGATGTCGCTCCCGCAGAAAAAGCACAGAAAATCTCCATTATCTGTGGGAGCGGCATCTTGCCGCGATTCCTTGCTCGCAATAAAAAAACTGATCGTTTATATGACACGTCCCGAATTGATGCTGTTCCTTCTGGTTCTCGTTTCTTGATCGCGGCTGGAAGCCGCTTCCACAAGAAGGCAAAGAAACACCTGATTTTCTGTGGGAGCGGCTTCCAGCCGCGATTCATTTTCATTGTGGGAGCCCCGCCATGGCCGAGCCGCGATGTTCTTACAGTGCCGGCCGCCGCGTGTGAAACTCGGTTGCCTGCTCGAAGGCATGCGCCACCCGGAAGAGCATCTCCTCGTTAAAATGGGTGCCCATCAGCTGCAGGCCGATGGGAAGCCCGCTGGCGGAGAAGCCGCAGGGGACCGACAGGGCCGGAATACCCGCCATGTTGGCGGAGATGGTGAAGATGTCGGAGAGGTACATGGTGAGCGGGTCGCCCGCCTTCTCCCCGATCCGGAAGGCCGGGGTGGGGGCGGTCGGGCAGGCGATCACGTCGCAGGCCTCGAAGGCCTTTTTGAAATCCTCCACGATCAGGGTGCGCACCTGGGAGGCCTTGCCGTAGTAAGCATCGTAATACCCGGCGGAAAGGCAGTAGGTACCGATGATGATCCGGCGGCGGACCTCGGCCCCGAACCCCTGCGAGCGGGTGCGCCGGTACATCTGCATCAGGTCGCCGGGCTCGGCGCTGCGCAGGCCGTACTTCACCCCGTCGAAGCGTGCGAGGTTCGAGCTGGCCTCGCAGGGGGCGATGACGTAGTAAACGGCCACCGCATAGCGCGTGTGCGGCAGCGTGATCTCCACGCGCTCGGCGCCCATGGACTCCAGCCTTTTTACGGCCGCCTCCACCGCCGCGCCGACCTCGGGGTCCAGCCCTTGGGAGGCGCTGTACTCGCAGGGGATGCCGATCCGCAGGCCTTTCATGTCCCCGGAGAGCGCCGCACCGAAGTCCGGCACTGCAACCGGCACGCAGGTGGAATCGGCGGGGTCGTGGCCCGCGATCGCCTGCAGCAGGACGGCGGCATCGGCAACCGAGCGGCCGAAGGGCCCGATCTGGTCCAGCGAGGAGGCGTAGGCGATCAGCCCGAAACGGGAGACCCGGCCGTAGGTGGGTTTGACGCCGACGACCCCGCAGTGGCTGGCGGGCTGTCGCACCGAGCCGCCCGTGTCCG
>JBGSTS010000054.1:0-2540 GCA_041736435.1 Desulfobacterales bacterium
GACCCAGGCTCCCCAGCACTGCCCCGGTTGCTGCACCCACGGCGCCGCCGACGGCAGCCCCCCCGGCAGTGCTCTTTGCGATCTCCGCCCCCTTGTCCGAGTCGGCGCCCCCATCCCTGGCAATCTGAATGCAGGCATCGATGTCCCTCTGGGCGGCCTCGTGGCCCACTCGGTTGAGATGGGCGTTCGGGTAGAGGACCGGCCGCTTGCCGGCACACCCGATGACGGCCGCCATGGCGATGGCCCAAAAAGCGAAACGCATCATTTTCATCTCTTGTCTCCGCAAACAGGAGGATTCTTGTTTCGATCGAAGGGCATCATCGAAATCAGGGCGGCCCTAACGAAAATGCCTCAGCGGGGCGTGACCCATCATGAATTATCATACGGTTGAACCGAGTCATTTTCAAGAACGTAGGAATCGGTTTGCTCAAGTATTCCTCCAAACAGGCGATAGTCAGTCTTGAAATGTCGGTTGCGAAAGGGATGCCGGGCCGCTTCTCCAAACACAGGAAATCAACGTGGACCAAAACAAGATCAAGCACATCATGGCCGAGGTCAAGTCCTTCCCCGGGATGCCGGCCACTGCAGCGAAACTGATGCCGTTGCTCAACGACCCGGACTCCGGCTCCGCCCGGATCGAGGAGATCATGAAGTACGATCCCGGTCTGACGGCAAACATTCTCAAGCTGACCAACTCCGCGTATTTCGGCCTTCCCAGCCAAGTGAGCTCGGTGCGTCAAGCCGTCATGCTTCTTGGCTGGAAACGGTTGCTGCAGCTGGTTATGACGATGTGCATGAGTGCGTTGATGAAAAAGCCCGTGCCGGGCTACGACCTGCCGCGCGGTGAGCTTTGGCGGCATTCGGTGGCGGTCTCGGTGGCGGCGGACACCGTGGTCAAGGCGTTGTCGCTGGCCGAAGCCGACGAAGTGTTCACAGCGGCGCTTTTGCACGACATCGGCAAGCTTGTTCTCGGGGCCTATGTGAACCAGGACCTGGGCCGAATCGAGCAGATCGTCGATAAGGGCATCTCCTTCGACGTGGCCGAATACATCGTGCTGGGCACCCATCACGCGGAGATCGGCGCGCGCATCCTGCAGCACTGGTCGCTGCCCCAGGAGCTGGTGAACGCCGTGAGTTGGCATCACAACCCCGAGAGCTGCCGGAACGGCTGCGTTCTGAGCGATGTGGTGCATGTCGCCAACATCATCGGCCGGATGATCGGATACGGGAAGGGTCGCAACGGTCAGCCGGTTGAGCCGGCCGCGGAGGTCGTCGAGCGGTTGGGGCTCACGGCCGACCGGATGGAGAAATTGGCCGAGCAGACCCTGCGGGAGGTCGCCCGGCTCTCGGATGTGTTGACCTGAAGACTTCGCGTGCGAACGATTCGTGCAACGGCTTCAGCACAGGTAATTCCGCCAGCTCCACTCGACCCGGTCCCCCTGCCGCCGGCAGATCAGCGTTTGATCGGCGACCGCCTGTTCGACGGCGGCGCGAACCTCCGGGCGCTCTGCGAACCCGTCTGCCTGGACCCGGGACAGGAGCTTCTCCAATGAGCTCTCGGGTCCGCCGGGTTGGCCGTCGGCTCGCCAGCGCCCCCGGGTTTCGATGATGCGCTGCATCATGAGATCGTACACCGCAACGATTCGCTCCAAATTGGTCAGCTGATATACCTCCTCCGCTGTTGCCGCTCCGTGCTGCATGCGCTCCCGGATCTCCCCGAGATAGCGGTTGAAGGCGGTTTCCCACTCGATGGCCACCTCGTCCAGCATGTGGCGGGAGACGGCCGCCGTCTCCACGACGGCGCGATTGGCGTGGTACTGCGACCAGTCATCGGTCAAGATGCGCAATCCGAGCGAGGTGCTGCGCTCGCGCACCTCGGTCCCGGGGAAGGGCGCGAGCAAATGGAACCCGTATAACAGCCCCATCGATTTCAGCCCCTGGCCGAATTCCATGCTCTCCCGCATGGTGGCAGGGGTCTCACCGGGCAACCCCAGAATGAAGGAGGCGAACGGGGTCACCCCGCTGCGGGCGCACATGCCGACCGCCGCGACCACCTGCTCCGGGGTGATCCGCTTTTTGATCGTTTTCAGGATCTCGCGATTGGCCGACTCGACGCCGAAGCTGACGGCGGTGCATCCGGCAGCCTTCATGCGGCACAACAGCTCCTCGGATACCGTGTCCACGCGTGCAAACGAGGTCCATTTGACCTTCAGGCCCCGCCGCAGGATTTCGTCGCACACGGCGATGCAGTGGCCCCGGTCGGCGGTGAACAGATCGTCGGCGATGTTGACCTGGTGAAACCCGAGGCGGCTCAGCACTTCGAGTTCGTCCACCACGCGCATCGGGCTGCGGTAGCGCACGCGGCTGCCGACCATTTTGCGGCCGACGCAGAAGATGCACCGGTGCGGGCAGCCGCGGGTCGTGGTCATGCTGATGGGCATGCCCAGGGCGCGATACCGGCCCAAGGGCAAAAGGTGCCGTGCCGGCGGCGGCAGGCCGTCCAGGTCGGCAATGAACTCCCGGCGCGCTGTGACGCAGAC
>JBGSTS010000190.1:0-6685 GCA_041736435.1 Desulfobacterales bacterium
CGCCTGCCAAGCCCGGTCGATATCGCTGCGGCCGGCGCGGGCCAGCCCGGCCACCTCCGTGCGTTTCAGGCGACCCGCGATCTGGGACACGGCGTCGAAGTCGCCCTCGGAAGCCGCTGGGAAGCCGGCCTCGATCACGTCGACTCCCAGTTTCTCCAACTGGCAGGCCAGGCGCAGTTTTTCAGCGGTGTTCATGCTCGCGCCGGGGCTTTGCTCTCCGTCGCGCAGGGTGGTGTCGAAGATGATGACGCGTTCGTTCATCAGCAACTCCTCGATGGCAAGAAGGGTCTCTTCAAAGGATAAAAGCGATTCCTTCTCGCCTGTCGGTGAAACGTTGATGGGTTAAACAGCGGCACGAGGGTCAGGGGGTCAAGGCCGCCGGCTGAAGACACAACAACCATTTTGCACCCGGCCTCCTGGCCCTTCAGACTGCCGCCGATGCGACCGGTCAGCGCTTATCAACCGCGGTTCTCGGGCCGCAGGGAGCGCACGGCGGTGCCCGCCCGCCACATCTCCGAATTGCGCATGGCTTCCAGTTCGCGGTTGAGCTTCTCGCGGTAGTCCGGCGTGCTGTTGGCCTCGAGCACCCGCCGGGTCTCCTGGCCGCTCTTGACCCGCTCGTAGAGCTCGGCAAAGACCGGGGCCACTGCGTCGCGGAAGCGGGGGGCCCAGTCCAGGGCGCCGCGCTGGGCCGTGGTCGAGCAGTTGGCGAACATCCAGTCCATGCCCTTGTCGCCCACCAGCTTGATCAGGCTCTGGGTGAGCTCCTCCACGGTTTCGTTGAAGGCCTCGCTCGGGCTGTGGCCGTGTCGGCGCAGCAGTGCGTACTGCGCTTCCATCACCCCTGCCAGAGCCCCCATCAGGATGCCGCGCTCTCCGGTGAGGTCGCTCACCACCTCGCGTTCGAAGGTGGTCGGAAAGAGGTAGCCGGATCCGATGGCGATGCCGAGCGCCACTGTCTTTTCGCGGGCACGGCCGGTGGCGTCCTGGAACACCGCAAAGCTGGCGTTGATGCCGCTGCCGTCCAGGAAATTGGTGCGCACCGTGCGGCCGGAGCCCTTGGGCGCCACCAGGACGACGTCGATTCCCGCCGGCGGGACGATGCCGGTCTGCTCCTTGTAGACAATTGAAAAGCCGTGCGAGAAGTACAGGGTATTGCCCGGGGCCAGGCAGGGTTTGATCCGCGGCCACATGGCCACCTGGCCCGCATCCGAGAGCAGGTATTGAACCACGGTGGCCCTCTTGGCGGCCTCCTCCGGGGCGAAGAGCGTCTCGCCGGGGACAAACCCGTCCGCGACCGCGCGTTCCCATGAGCCGCCGCCCTGCCGCTGGCCCACGATGACCCGGATGCCGTTGTCGCGCATGTTGAGCGCCTGGCCGGGCCCCTGCACCCCGTAGCCGACCACGGCCACCACCTCGTTCTTCAGCACCTCACGGGCCTGCTGCAGGGAAAACTCATCGCGTGTCACCACCTCTTCCATCGTACCGCCGAAATCAAATGTAGCCATCGTTAATTGCTCCTTTCGTCTTGCCAGTTTGTTGGATGCGGTTAGAGCCTCTGCGAGGCGTTCAATGGGTTCAAGGGTTCGTAGGGTCGAGTGGTGGAAGTTTGTCTTTCACTTGAACCCTCGACCCCTTGGCTCCTATCTTCTCTCATTTCGGTTCCCGGATCAGCCCGATCGGCCCCGTGCGCGCCAGCTTCTTGATCCCGATCGGCTTGAGCAGGTTGAGCATGGCCTGGATCTTCTCCTCTTCACCGGTCACCTCGATGATGAAGTGCTCGAGGCCGGCATCCACGATTTTTCCCCGGAAGATATCGACGATCCGCAGCACCTCGATGCGCTGCTCGCCCCGGGCCTGGACGCAGACTAGCGCCAGCTCGCGGCGGACGGCGTTGGGGCCGTCCAGGCTGCGCAGCTTGATGACGTTGACGAGCTTGCGCAGCTGCTTCTCGATCTGCTCGACGACCGGGGGGTTGGCCCTCGTGGCGATCGTGATGCGCGACACGTCCGGATCGTTGGTGGGGCAGCCGCAGATGCTCTCGATGTTGAAGCCCTTGCCGCTGAACAACCCCGTCACGCGCGAAGTGACCCCGGGTTGGTTGTCCACCAGCATGGTCATGACATGTTTTTCCTCCGCCATCGGTGCTCCTCCTCGCATCAGACCAGCAGCATTTCGGTGATCGGCGCTCCGGCCGGCACCATCGGGTAGACGCACTCCTCGGCCTCGACCACGAAGTCCATGACGACCGGCCGCCGGATCGCCAGGGCTTCCTGCAGCACCGGCACCACCTCTTCGGGCCGGGTGGCTCTCAGGCCGACGGCGCCGTAGGCCTCCGCCAGCTTGACGAAATCAGGCGCGCATTCCACGCGCGTGGCACTGTAGCGTTTGCCGTAGAAGAGCTCCTGCCACTGGCGCACCATACCGAGGTGGCCGTTGTTGAGAATGGCGATCTTGACGGGCAGATTGTACTGGACGGCGGTGGCCATCTCCTGGATGTTCATCTGGATGCTGCCGTCACCGGCGATGTCCACCACGGTCCGGTCCGGGCAGGCGATCTGCGCGCCGATGGCGGCCGGCAGCCCGAAGCCCATGCAGCCCAACCCGCCGGAGGTGACAAAGCAGTTGGGCCGATCGAAGTGGTAATACTGGGCCGCCCACATCTGGTTCTGGCCGACCTCGGTGGTGACGATCGCTGCGCCCCGCGTGAGTTCGTATATCTTCTCGACCACGTGCTGAGGTTTGATGCGCTCGCATTGCCGGTAGGCCAACGGCTGGGTGCTCTGCCACGCCGCGATCTGCCCCAGCCAGGGCCGGCGCCGCTCCGCCAACTCCTCCGGCGCGCCGCCGGCGAGCATCGCGTTGATCATCTCCAGACTGATGCGGCAATCGCCCACCACCGGGACGGCGACCGGAATATTCTTGCGGATGGAGCTCGGGTCGATGTCGATGTGGACGATTCGGGCCTGGGCGGCAAAGGCGTCCGTCCGTCCGGTGACACGGTCGTCGAAGCGCACCCCGACGGCGATCATCAGGTCGCAGGCGGAGCTGCTCATGTTGGAACGGTAGGTGCCGTGCATCCCGATCATGCCGAGCGACAGCGGGTCGGAGCCGGGAAAAGCGCCGAGCCCCATGAGCGAGGTCGCCACCGGGATCTGCTCGCGTCGCGCCAGCCGGGTCAGCTCGGCCGAAGCCTTCGAGAGGATCACCCCGCCGCCGGCAAAAATCATCGGCCGCTGCGATTCGCGGATGAGCCGCACCACCTCTTTCACCTGTTTGCCGTTGGGCCGGTAGTTGTGGTTGTAGGAGCGCATCCGCACTTCGCCCGCGGACGGCATCTCGGCGCGGCCGGTGGCCACGTCTTTGGGGATGTCGACGAGTACCGGACCCGGGCGGCCCGAGCGGGCCAGATAAAACGCTTCGCGCAGGATGCGGGCCAAATCCGCGGTCGACTCCACCAGGTAGTTGTGCTTGGTGCAGGGCCGGGTGATGCCGACGATGTCCACCTCCTGGAAGGCGTCGTTTCCGATGAGATGGGTCGGGACCTGTCCGGTCAGCACCACGATCGGGATCGAGTCGCAGTGGGCCGATGCGATCCCGGTGACCGTGTTGGTGGCGCCCGGCCCGGAGGTGACCAGACAGACCCCGACGTTTCCGCTCACCCGGGCGTAGCCGTCGGCGGCGTGCACGGCGCCCTGCTCGTGCCGGACCTGGATGTGGCGGATCTCCGAGCGGGCAAGCTCGTCGTAGATGTCGATGACGGCACCCCCGGGATATCCGAACAGGGTCTCCACCCCCTCGTCCTTCAGAACGCTCATCAGAATCTGGGCGCCGGTCAGCTGCATCGTTTCCTCCTTTGCAAAAAAAAATCCGTTACCGCCTTTCAGGGGCTGGTAACGGATTTTGTCGGTTGTATTCGGGTGCGTTTAGACCATTACCAGCCCCTGGCGCTCATTGCCGAAAATGAGCTCGGCAATGAGGAGAAGAATAAGGCTGATAATGGCGATGAGATTTTTCATAGATTGAGTTTGAGCGCTGATGTGTGTTGCCTATAGCAGGCCGTCGGGGAGGAAGTCAAGCAAATAAGACGTGCGTCGCACCTCTCGCCCGAACCCGTCATGCCGACCGCGGCTTCGTTCCGGTGGTTTCATGATATGCCCGGTCAGCCGACCTGCTCCTTGAAGCCGCAGTCCGGGTTCAGGCAGGCATGGACGGTCCCCGATCGTTTGGTGGTGCGTTCGACCAGAAACGTGGCACCGCAGGCCGGGCATTCGCGGGCAACCGGTTTGTCCCAGGCGGCGAAGCTGCAGTCCGGATACCGGTTGCAGCCGTAGAAGACCTTGCCGCGCTTGGATCTCTTTTCGACAATCTCGCCCGTACAGCCCGGCTCCGGGCAGCCGACCCCGATCCCCTTGCCGGCCCCGTTGGCATTCAGCGACTGGGTGTGCTTGCAGGCGGGGAACCCGCTGCAAGCCAGAAAATCCCCGTAGCGGCCCTTCTTAAGGACCATGGGCTTGCTGCATTTTGCGCACACCTTGTCGGTGATCTCCTCGGGGGCGGGCAGCACCGGTTGGATGTGGCCTTTTTCATCGCGCGTGTAGTCGCTGGAGTGCTTGCAGTCCGGGTAGCCGCTGCAGGCCAGAAAGTGGCCGTTCTTGCCGATTTTGATGTGCAGCGTCTTGCCGCAGACGGGGCAGGAGAGGTCGGTGGCGAAGCCCACCCCCTTAATGTTCAGCATCTTGTCGGCCGCGGTGTCGAGATCTTTGCGAAACGGGGCGTAGAACCGGCTGAGAACCTCCTGGGACTTGAGCCTGTCGGATTCGATCAAGTCCAGGCGCTCTTCCATCTTGGCGGTGAATTCGACCTCGAAGATGTCCGGGAAGCTCATGACCAGCAGGTCGTTGACCATGAAGCCCAGCTCGCTGGGGCGGAAGTAGCCCCGCACCAGGTCGACGTAGCCCTTGTCCCGTATCGTGGAGAGGATGGCGGCGTAGGTGCTCGGCCGGCCGATGCCGTTCTCCTCGAGCTCTTTCACCAGGGAGGCTTCCGAAAAGCGCGGCGGCGGCTGGGTGAAGTGCTGCTTGGGTTCCAGGCGCTCGAGGTTCAGGTGCTGGCCCTCTTTCAGTTCCGGCAGCTGCTCGCGGGTCTTCTCCCCGTTGCCGTCGCCGTTGTCCTCTTCGGGCCGGTAGAGCGCCATGAATCCGGGGAATTTCACCGAAGAGCCTCCGGCGGTGAACAGGTAGGGGCCGCAGCCGATGGCGGCGTTCACCTGGTCGATCAGGGCCTCCTGCATCTGGGAGGCGATGAACCGCTGCCAGATCAGCTGGTAGAGCGCCAGCTGGTCGGCGCTCAGGTGCGGGGCCACGGTCTCGGGGGTGTTCACCACCGAGGTGGGCCGGATGGCCTCGTGCGCGTCTTGGGCCTGCTTGGGGTTGCGGAAGACGCGGGGTTTGTCCAGGGTGTAGTCCGCGCCGAAGCGCTCCTGGATGAGCTGCCGGGCTTCGGCCGCCGCTTCGTCGGCGATCCGGGTCGAATCGGTGCGCATGTAGGTGATCAAGCCGACCGGTTCACCGGGACCGAGGTCGATGCCTTCGTAGAGCTGCTGGGCGACGACCATGGTTTTCTTGGCCGTGAAGCGCAGCTTGCGGATGGACTCCTGCTGCAGCTTGCTGGTGGTGAAGGGCGGCGCCGGGTTTTTACGGACGGTCTTCTTTTGCAGCTTTTCCACGACGAAGGGCCGGCCGCTCAGTTCCGCCACGATTCCGGCGGCAGCCGCTTCGTTTGCGATGACGAGCTTGTCCCGGCCCTTCTTGACCAGCTTGGCGGAAAAGGTCGGCGGCGTGTCGCTGTGAAGATGGGCGGTGATCGACCAGTACTCCTCGGGGACAAAAACCTGGATGGCACGTTCACGCTCGCAGATGATGCGCACGGTCACGGATTGCACGCGGCCGGCGCTGAGCCCGCCTTTCACCTTGCGCCACAGCAACGGGGAGACCTGGTAACCCACCAGCCGGTCGAGGATCCGCCGCGCCTGCTGGGCTTCGAACTTGTGCGGGTCCAGCTGCTGGGGCCGGGCCATGGATTTTTCGATGGCGTCCCGGGTGAGCTCGTGAAAGAGCACCCGGTGAAACCGGCGCCCTTTTTTCTTGAGCACCTCCGCCGTGTGCCACGCAATCGCTTCGCCTTCGCGATCGGGGTCGGGCGCAAGGTAGATATCCTCGGCGCCGGCGGCGGCTTTCTTCAACTCCTGGATGACGCGCTGCTTGCCGGGAATGATGGCGTACTCCGGCGCAAACCCGTTGTCGACATCGATTCCCATCTGCCGCTGGGGCAGATCCCGAATATGGCCGACCGTGGCGGCGACGGCATACTGGGATCCCAGGTATTTTTTCAGCGTTCTGACCTTCGTCGGCGATTCGACCACAACCAGCGGTTTTCCCATGGTGTCTTGTTTCCTCAATGTCACGACGTCGTGCGCCCGTCCCGGGCCAGGGTGAAATGAGTTCCGGGCTGCTGGACGGCACACCCCTTCAGCTCCAGCTGCAGCAACAGAGCGGAGAGCCTCCCGGGGGGCATGCTCAGGCGCCGGTGCAGCTCGTCGATATGCACGGGGTAGGGGCCAAGGCACTGCAGCACCCGGCGCTCATCGGCCGACAGCACCGGCCCACCGCCGCCGGCCGGCGGC
>JBGSTS010000058.1:0-2649 GCA_041736435.1 Desulfobacterales bacterium
CTTGCGCCACGAAGCTTGGGAAAGGAGGATCGGATGTAGGGATACGACGAGAAACCTTTCGCAGGAACCCTGCGGGTAGCCAATCCCGTCCGGTAGAGCCTGGCCGGCAGCCGGAAGCGAGTCTTGCGTGGCTTCGGGGCAACCCGGGCTGCGAAGCGTAGACAGCGAGTGCCGAAGCCGTGTGATTGAGCCCCGAAATGCTAATCGTTGGGAGCCTTCGTCTTGGACGGTGCGGGGGCCGCGCCGACGCGTCGCCATGGCCTGGCGCGTCGGTCCTGCCGGGGTCGGAGAGCAGGGCAAGAGCACACCAGGGTTCCCCAGGAACGTGGGAGATCCTGCCGCTTCCGCGGAAGTGGTCCCGGAAGGGGATACCGGGTGACCAACCCCAGGCCCGACGCCCAACCACGCGAAGGCGGCGGGAGCGAAATGCGCGTGGTCCCGTGGTACCGCCAAGCGAAGGAAACGAAGCGCGGCGGGATGGGTGGCAGGAAGTCACAGCGCCCTGATAGTACCGTCGAGACCGGGGAACTCGCAGCGCGGGGACCCGGGGGAGGGAAGCGGGGCGTCGGGTTACAGGACCGCTGGAGGGAAACATGGCGGAGAGATCGGACTCCGAGATCGTGTCAACGCGACAACAGCGGATAGCAACGCTGGCGAAGCAATCGCCGCAGATGGGGTTCACGCCGTTGAACCACTACCTCGACATGGCCTGGATGCGCGAGGCGTACCGACGCACGCGCAAGGACGGAGCCGTGGGCGTGGACGGCCAGACCGCTGCCGAGTACGAGAAGGACCTGGAGGCCAACCTCTGGGGGCTTCTGGAGCGAGTCAAGTCGGGCACGTACCGGGCCCCGCCGGTGCGACGGACGCATATCCCCAAAGGCACAGGTGGCGACACCCGGCCCATCGGGATTCCAACCTTTGAGGACAAGGTGCTTCAGAGGGCGATCGTCATGCTCCTGGAGCCGATCTGCGAGCAGGACTTTCACGACTGCTCCTACGGCTTCCGGCCCGGACGATCGGCGCATCAGGCCCTGGACCGTCTCTGGCACCAGGTGATGGCGACGGGCGGGGGATGGGTTCTGGAAGTGGACATCCGCAAGTTTTTCGACACGCTGGATCACGCCCATCTGCGGGAGTTTGTCCAGCGAAGGGTTCGTGACGGGGTTGTGTTGCGGCTGATCGGCAAATGGCTCAATGCGGGCGTCATGGAGGACGGGGCGATCACGTACCCGGACGCCGGTACGCCCCAGGGCGGGGTGATCTCACCACTGCTGGCCAACATCTACCTGCACTACGTGCTGGACGAATGGCTCGCCAAGGAGGTGCTGCCCCGACTGAAGGGCCAAGCCTTCCTGATCCGATATGCGGATGACTTCGTCATCGGGTTTACCGACGAGGAAGACGCCCGGCGGGTGCAGGAGGTGCTGCCGAAACGATTCGCCAAGTATGGTCTGACGCTCCACCCGACCAAGACCCGGCTGGTCCGGTTCCGGCGACCGCGGCCCAAACCGTCTCCTCGAGACGGCAGCGGCGACGAGGGCCCGGAAACCTTCGACCTGCTGGGGTTTACGCACTTCTGGGCCCGTTCTCGGAAGGGCCACTGGGTGGTGAAACGGAAGACCGCGGGCAGTCGGTTTCGGCGGGCGGTACGGACACTTGCCCAGTGGTGCCGGCTCCACCGGCACCACCCGATCGCCGAGCAACACAAGACGCTGATCCAGAAACTCCGCGGCCACTTCGCGTACTACGGGATCACGGGCAATAGCCCGTGGCTGGCCCTCTTCCGGTACGCGGCGCTGCGCCTGTGGCAGAAATGGCTGGACCGGCGGAAACGGGGCCACGGCTGCCCATGGCCGCACTTCTGGCGACTGCTGGACCGCTACCCCATCCCCGCCATCCAGACGGTGCATTCCGTGTGCCGTCCCCTGCGAAACTGTAACCTGAGGAACCGGATGCGTTAATCGCGCACGTCCGGATCTGTGGGAGCCCCGGGCGGGCAACCGCCCGGGGCCACCCGGTCGTCCGGACTACGCCTGAATCTGGCGCAGCATGTCGCCGCTGTCGTAGATTTCCCAGGCTTCGGCCAGCTTGCCGCCAGCGATCCGGAACGTGCTGATGGCGGGGACGCGGAGTTGGCCCCCCTTCGGGGCCACGCCGGCAAACTCGCCGGTGTGCTTGAACAGCGCGGCGAAATGGCAATCCACGCGGTCGCCTTCGGCCAGGATGAAGTCGATCTCGATCCTCAAATCGCTGAAGAACCGGGGAATGAACTGCTTGAAGAACCGGCGCACGCCTTCGGGCCCAGGCGGCATGTCCGGCGGGAAATGGTGGTCTACGAAATCGGCAGTCACAACCTGCTCGATCCCTGCCGGGTCCCCCGCAACCAGCTCGTAGTACCGACGGACAAGGTCTTTGTTCCCCTCCAGCATCGTCCACCTTCGTTCTTAACAGGCATTGACGGTTCGGGACCATCTTAACCGCCGGTGCGGGATTCGGAAAGGCCGGCAGGGGCTAGACGTATTCCCAGTCCTTGAGCCACTGGTACTTGTCCGGCAGGCTGGCCCAGGCGCGCTCGATGGCCCGGTCAAGTTCGGCCTTTTCTTCCTTGTCGAGATCGCGGCGCTCTTTGACGGCGAGGGCCATGTT
>JBGSTS010000068.1:0-35603 GCA_041736435.1 Desulfobacterales bacterium
AAAACCAATTGACTTAGAAGAAAGACTTTGAGAACTGTGAAAAACCAGCGTCGCTTCGCTCCGACAAAAACCGGCCGCCTTGCTCCGGAATGGGTGGCCGCCTTCCTTCGGAATCAGTGGCCGGAATCACCGGAATACGCACCAGAGATCGAACACGGCGATTGGCTTGTCTCAGTGGCGGCAATCCAGCTGAAAAATCCCATTGGACTCGTCCAACTATTTGTCGGATAGCAAAGGCAAGTTGGATAATTTTTGGCGCACCTGCACTGTTCCATGATTTCAGCAAGGTTCGAATGATGACAGCGGCCGGATAGATGGAGTGGATTTCAGTGGTTCCTTCAAAGATAGTGGCCACCCGAAAGTCGCGCATCCGCTTTTCATAAGGCTGGCTTGAAAAATACCCGGCTCCCCCGGCTGCCTGGAGGGCATCATAAAGGGTATCCCAGGCCCTTGTCGTTCCAAAGAGCTTGCAATGGGAGCTTTCAACAGAGATGTTGGCGAGCGGGTCTTTCACCAGGAACTGAGCGGTAAAAGAGGTCATCGCATCAGCTACATAGCTGTTTAGTCGGGCTCTCACCAACTTTTCTTGTACCAGCTGGAATTTATAAATCGGTTGGCCGAATTGGATGCGCTGGCTGGTTCGCTTGGCCATGTCCGTCAGGGCCTGCTTCATGATCCCGGAAGAGGCGGCGCCCAGAGCCAACCTGCCGTAGTTTAGGATGGTCATCGCGATTTTGAATCCATCGCCTGGCTTTCCGAGCAAATTGGATTTCGGGACCCTCACATTGGTAAATTTTATGCTTGCCGTCGAGCTGGCATTCAGGCCCATTTTGGGGATCTCTTTTCCGATCGTCACTCCCTCCCAGCCGGTCTCCACAATAAACGCTCCCAGGTACCCTGGTCTTGCCGGGTCCATCTGCGCAAAGACTGTCAGACCCCCAGCAAGGCTTGCGTTCGTGATGTAGGCCTTCCGGCCGTTCAGAACATAGCAATCGGCACTTTCATCCCAAACTGCCGTCGTTTCGATGTGCTTGGCATCCGAGCCGTGCAAGGGTTCGGTCAGGGCATACGAAAAAATCATCTGACCTTGGGCAGCGGGTACCAGGTATTTTAACTTTTGCTCTTCCGATCCGAACAGGAAGATGCCCTTGGTGCCAATTGAGAGATGGGCGAGTGCCGTTATGCCGATATCCATGCTCAATGCAGCAACGCTTTCGACCACCTTGAGGTACTGGAAGATATTCAAACCTATCCCACCGAAAACCCCAGGGATGTCCAAGCCGAAAAAGCCAGCCTTTCGCAACTCCGACAATGCTTCTGAAGACAAAACCCCGTGCTTGCCTGGGGCCATTTGCGAATAGTCCCCGATGATCTCCTGAAATCTGGCTACCAAACACTGGGTTTGATCGTCTGGCTCAATGTGCATTAATGGATCAGTGGTCGTATCGGTCATGCTGTCGCCCACCAGCAGTCTTTCCAAAAAAATTCTCGCACTCATTGACTCCTCCGATAGCTATTTGCGCCATATATGGTGATCATCTGCTTTTATGGTCGCTTGGGGCATCCTTGCATTACAAGAAAAAATGATGCATACGCTTAACTTGATACTTTGGTACAGGCTTTACAATAAGCTGTGTCGGTTAAGACTTGAACCGGACGTGAGGCTCTGGTATAAAATTTGACAACATTTTTGGGCCTCGAAGCAAGGATCACCCAACCTTATCTCCATAGCCCTTATGCCTGAAGAGCCGCTGCTGAATGCCGAAGCTTGGGTTGACGAATACGGCGATATGCTGTTTCGATTCGCGTCGTATTTGCTCAAGGACCAGGATCTGGCCGAGGAGATCGTACAGGAGACTTTTCTGGCCGCCTTGAAATCCAAGGATGCTTTCAAGGGGCAATCATCTGAAAAAACATGGCTTTTTTCCATTCTAAAACACAAGGTCATCGACCACATCCGGAGGAAAAAATTCAAGGAAATCAACATGGAGGCTGAAGACCTCGGCAAGACGATCGATGCTTTTTTTAACGACAAAGAGCGCTGGCAGGTCTTCCCAGCCCCCTGGAATCCGAATCCGAAGGAAGCTCAGGAATTTAAGGAATTGCTGGACATTTTTTACAAATGTCTTTCGGAACTGCCGGAAAGGCTCGGTAACGCATTTGGTTACCGCGAGATGGACGGCCTTGCCACAGATGAGATTTGTAACATAATGGGTGTAACAACGACTAATCTTTCGGTCATGCTATATCGGGCTCGGATGTTGTTGCGCCGTTGCATCGACCTGAATTGGATATAGTCGATCTAATTAAGGATAGTTTTTATGCGCCACTGGATGTTTAGCTGCAAAGAGGTCTCGCAACGGATTTCAGAGTCGATGGACAGCGGGCTACCGTTGCACCAACGCATGATCATCCGTATTCACATCATGATGTGTAAGTACTGCTATCGATTCAGGAAACAGTTGCTTTTCCTGAGGCAACTTGGTCGTTACTCTCTGTCGCTTGGCGAAGCCGCCGGTTCAGCTCTAATTCTTTCTGATGAGGCGCGGGAAAGAATCAAGAATTCCTTGAAAGCTGCGCACTGACCCAAATCTCCTTTTCGCTTTCCCTTCATTTTTCACGCCAAGCAGATTTTCCAAACCAATTTCCTGATTCCGATTAAAACCAGCATTGTGTTGTAATCTTTTCGCCCCATTTGCGACAAAGATAGCAAGGAGAGAGAATTTATTCCTATTCATGACAAGAGAGGGATACGATGGACCTTTATCGCTTCTTCACAAAGACAATGGCTGTGATTATTTGCGCTGGTTTTTTGCTGGCTCAAACTGCAAGCGCAGCGGTTATCGAAACAAACGGCCGAACATTCTTAAGCGATCAAAACGGGGAGCGATGGGACATAACCCAGGCCAAATCCATCGGTTTTGAGCCGCAGCATTTCGAGTTTGGAATCGGTCGAAACGCGTTCAGACCGCTGGGGGAATCGGATTGGCTACCCGATACATGGAAGGATGCATTTGATTTCCGGGTGATCGGAACGGCCGACGGCAGCGACGCTCATGCCTACTCGGTAGGAAAGCTGTCCCGTCATGAGACAGCCAATACCGTTTTGTCTTCGAAAGCCATTCTGGCTGCTTACTGACCCCTGGCTGATTTGGCGGCTGTGTACAGCCGCGAGCTCGACGGCCGGGTTTTGACTCTGGCACCCTCAGGGTGGACTTATAAGAGAACGTTTGTCCTCTATGACAGGGAGTCCGGCACGCTCTGGTATCCGTACGCTGAGGGACTGATGGGTATTCAAGGCGCTTATTTCAAGAGATGGCTCCCAATAGTCCCATCCATTGATACGACGTGGCGGGAATGGTCGAAGCGGTTTCCAAAGAGCAGGCTGATGAAATGAAAGGGCAATCCAGAATGCTGATAAAGTCTGTTTCAGAGAAGCGCACCGCCGAGAGATGTCGAGTTCACCAGACCATCTCATTTCTATATTCAGCTCCCAACCAGGGCAGGATCAAACGGCGGAAACAGTTGATGTAAGCCCGACAGGTATGGCCTTTTGGGCTCGCATTCCTCTTAACAAGGGTACTATCATAGCGATCCGGCCTGCAACGGAAGTGATGAACACGGCTGAGTCCGATTGTTATAGAAGCAACTTGACACTGGCAGAAGTAAAATGGACTTGCGTGATTGATGCTGAACAGGGGTTTTCACGCGTTATTGGAGTGAAATTCGCTCGGATGGAAGAATGAGCCTCGGTTAGCACCGTTGATCACAGAAAAAATCTTTAAAATCTTTGAGAGGAAACAAATGAAACACCGTAATGGAATAAGGTCGATATTCTTAGCCTGTTTTGTAGTCGCATTAGCTTCAAGTTTCCATCCTACGCCTGATGCTGCAGCCGCAGATGCCGTTGACCATGCCGTCTTTGGGGGTCTTCTGGGCAAACATGTGAGGAACGGATTTGTGGATTATGCTGGTTTCAAAGCCGATGAAGCGAGGCTGGATCAGTATCTTTCCACCCTTGAAAAGGTTGATCCTGAGAGTCTTGCCCGAAATGAGCAGTTTGCATTTTACATCAACGCCTATAACGCATGGACCATCAAACTGATCCTAACGGGTTACCCCGGGCTGAAATCAATAAAAGACCTGGGTTCCATTTTTCAATCACCATGGAAAAAGGAACTCGTGCGCCTAAACGGCAAGACATTGACCCTTGATGACATCGAGCACAAAATTCTGAGACCAACCTTCAAGGACCCGCGCGTTCATTTTGCCATCAACTGTGCCGCTAAAAGCTGCCCACCGCTCGTTTCCGAGCCATTCCGGGGAGGCACTCTTGACTCCCAGCTGGACAAGGCAACCCGCGCTTTTGTCAACGCTGCGGGCAGCTACCGTTTGGAGGGAGACACCCTGTGGGTCAGTTCGATATTCAAGTGGTTTGCGGAAGATTTCAACGCGGACCCGGCCGCTTTTTATCGGAAATATGCAGAAGGGGATCTCAAAAAAATTCTCGAAGGAAAACGGGAACACCTCAAGGTGAAGTATCTGGACTATGATTGGAGCCTTAACGGAACCTGAAAAGCAGGACATCAACACGCCTCTTCCTCCATGCTGCCAGCACCGCGACGGTGGCCTGCATAGGATTTTGAAGGCGAATTGATGTTTGTGGCAAGGAACAGGCAGCTATGAGTAGGTGGGATCGAAAAAGCCTTGGGCTTCTCTTTGTTTTGTTTTTAGTTCATTGGGCCGTTTTGAGCGGCTGCGTTTCAATCTCGCGCGGTCCAAGTCTCGGCGGCATTTATAATGAGCTGGCTCAACATGAAGATCCATATCGCAATCCCGTGATTTTGATTCCCGGCATTTTGGGGTCGCGACTAATCGAAAAAGAGTCAGAAGTATTAGTGTGGGGGGATTTCGGCAGCGGAAATGCCGATCCCGCCAGCATAGACGGAGCAAGGGCTATCGCACACCCCATGGCGATTGGAAAACCTCTTAAGGAATTGAAGGACTCGGTCGAGCCGGATGGAACTTTGGACCGGGTTATGGTCAATCTGGGCGGGTGGCATTATGAACTCAATGCCTATGCACATATACTGGGCGTACTCGGCGCCGGTGGCTATCGGGACGAACAAATGTTAAATGCCGCAAAAGTGAACTGGGGAGACCAGCACTTCACTTGTTTTCAATTTGCATATGACTGGCGGCGCGATCTGGTGGAAATAGCAGCCGATCTGGATGCATTTATCAGAGAAAAAAAGGCTTATGTGCAGCGTGAAATCAACAGGAGATATGGTATCGTCAATCATGATGTAAAATTCGACATTGTAGCGCATTCTATGGGAGGACTTATCGCTCGGTACTATCTTCGCTATGGATCTCAAGATTTGCCACCTGAGGGAGGGACACCAACAATTACGTGGGAAGGAAGCAAATTTGTTGAAAACGCGATCCTGGTCGGCACCCCGAATGCAGGATCTGTTAATGCGCTGCAGATTTTAGTGGAAGGTTACCGACCGGCGTCTCTTCTTGCTAAATATCCCTCTGCGCTGCTGGGTACCATGGCTTCTTTGTATCAGATGCTTCCTCGCGGCCGGCATGAGGCCTTGTTGGATAAAAACGGGCACTCGGTGCTTGATTTGCTTTCCCTTGATTTGTGGAAGGAAAATCGCTGGGGTTTGGCCGATCCTGGACAGGACGAAATGTTAAAAATGCTGCTTCCCGACGAACCCCGCGCATTCGTGCGACGAGAGATTGCAGTGAATCATCTCGAAAAAGCACTCAACCGCGCCAGGCAGGTACAGGAAGCCCTGGATGCCCCCGCTTGTCCACCGAACTCGCTGCATTTGTATTTGGTTGCAGGAGACGCCGTCCCAACCCCTCAAACAGCTCGAGTTGAGTCTGGTGGACGGCTTTCCATCGTTAGTTACGGACCCGGAGATCAAATCGTTCTGCGCAGCAGCGCCCTAATGGACGAGCGTAGGGGAGAATTCCGCCTTTCTCGGTTGATTTCCCCGGTCGCGTGGCACCAGGTTGTGTTTTTGTTTTCCGACCACAAGGGTTTGACGGAAGATCCCGGTTTTTCGGACAACTTGCTCTACATCCTTCTCGAAAAGCCGGAGATTATGCAGCGTTAAATGATGGGACTATGCCGGCAATCAGTGGGACATCGGTAGGATTCAGGAGTCGGAGTAGGAATCATGGTTGCCCATAACCCCCTCCACAGATCCGGACGTGCGGGACTACCGCATCCGGCTCCTGCCTCAGGTGATGACGCCACATCGCCGCAGGGGATAGTCATGACATACGCGGGGCTTGGGCAAGTATCGGTCGATGAACCGGGCCATTCGTTCCCAAGGGATCCGGCCTTTCTGGCTCCGTCGCGACAGCGCCCGGCGCCACAGCCGCCCCATTCGGTAGCGGAACAGCCACAGCGCCTCGGCGTTCATGGGCACCCCGTAGTATCGGTAATGCCCCGTGAGCACCGTGGACAGCCATTTCCCCAACTCCGGAACCGGCCGGCACATGCGGTGCCGCAATTCGGCCTTGACCTCGGCCAGCTTGGCCTGCAACCGCTTTCGCATGGTCTGGCGATATACCGTAAAGTACCCGTTGCTTCTCTTTTTCCCGCAGATATGCGTGAAGCCGAGAAAGTCGAACGTTTCCGGTTTGCCCTGACCTCTGCGGCGGCGGTTGTCGGCCGCCCACGGGCCGAACTCTATCAACCGAGTCTTCTCCGAGTGCAGCTCCAGCCCGAACTCGGCAAAACGCTCCCGCAAATCACCCATGAAGCGCTCGGCCTCCTCTTGGTACTGGAAACCCACGATGAAGTCGTCCGCATAGCGTACGACGATCACCTCGCCGCGGGCCTGCGTGCTTCTCCATCGCTGCACCCACAAATCGAACACATAGTGCAGGTACACGTTAGCCAGAAGCGGGCTGATGCTGCCCCCCTGAACGGTGCCCTTCTCACTGTGTATCCGCTCACCCTCTTCCAGCACGCCCGCGTTCAGCCACTTCTGGATGAGCCGCACCACGCGCTGGTCCCCGATGCGGTGCTCGATGAACTTCACCAGCCATTTGCGGTCGATGGCATCGAAGAATCCGCAAATGTCTGCATCCAGCACCCAGTTCACCTTCTTCGTCAGTTGGGCCACATACAGCGCATCCAGTGCTTTGTGCGGGCTGCGCCCCGGCCGAAAACCATACGAGAAGCCGAGAAAGTCCACTTCGTAGATGGCGTTGAGCACCTCCACGGTGGCGCGCTGGGCAATTTTGTCCTCCAGCACCATCACCCCCAGCGGACGTTTGCGCCCGTCGGACTTGTCGATGTACGCCCTGCGAGTGGGTTTTGCCCGGTACGCTCCACGCTTCAGACGTCCGGCGAGATCCTGAAGGTTCTCCTCCAGGTTCCCGCCGTAGTCTCGCCACGTCACTCCGTCCAGCCCCGGGGCGGCATCCCGCTTCAGACCATAGTAGGCCTCCCGCAGCGTGTCCGGGTTGTATACGTGGTGCAGCAGCGCCGTGAACCGCATCTTCCTATCCTGTGTTGCTGCTTGACGTACCCGCGCGAGTGCCTGTTGCATGCACTCCCGGCCCTGGGTCCGGCGCATGGTGCGCTCTTGCGGGTTCCCTTTGGCCGGTTCCCTTCCCTCCACCCCCTCCGCACCCGCACAGGCGGGCTTGTTCGGGGGCTTCCCCGGTACTATGGGACCGTCCGACTTCCCTTGTCCGTACATCATCGGCGTGTGTCCTTGGACTTCCCGATGCGGCCCGCTGCTCCATCGACAACGGGCGGCCAAGGGATCTCCCGGGTTCCGTACAGGTTGCGTGCGTGCATGCGCGGGGTCTCTGACCGCGCGGGGTCCCGAGGCGTCTCGCGATATCGACGCACCGGGTGTGGCCTTCCGCATCTCCTTACTGCGTCGGCACCCCGAAGTGATCTTTCGCGGCTCAATGGCCGGCCTGCACGTTCCCCTGTCAACGCTTCCCCACGCCCTTGCGGGTCGTCGAGGCATGACTCGGAGTCGCTGTGGTTCGCTAAACCTTCAACGTATGAAACTCTCATTCACTACAACCTGCCGGCTTGACCGGCGCTTTCAAGGAGGCTCTATATGGCTCGACTCGACCAAATGCCGGAGCCCATGCGTTCCCACCTGGAAAAACTTCCCTGCCCTTCATTCACAAATAATCCGTGGGTTTCGGGGCCGGAGCTGCGCAAGAGAAGGGTGGCCATCATTTCCACCGCCGGACTACACCGCAGGGGCGATCGACCTTTTGAGGGAATGGCAGCAGACTATCGGATCATTCCGGGCGACATAAGCGCCCGCGACCTCGTAATGACCCATATCTCGACCAACTTTGATCGGACAGGCTTCCAGCAGGACTGGAACGTTGTCTTTCCCCTGGACCGCTTGAAGGAACTGGCCGCGAACGGAATTATCGGAAGCGTTGCCGCCTACCATTATTCCTTCATGGGAGCCACCGACCCGGCCGCCATGGAGCCAGCGGTCCGCAACATCGCAAGCCTTCTGAAAGGCGACCGCGTTGATGCCGTGCTCCTCGTGCCGGTCTGACCATTCTGCACGCGTGCCGTGGGCGCGCTCGCTCATTATCTGGAAGAGGAAGGCATTCCAACCACCCAGATTAGTCTTATCAGGGAGCATACCGAATTCATCCGACCGCCCCGTGCTCTATGGGTCCCCTTCGAGTTAGGACGCCCTCTGGGATATCCCGAAAATCCAGAACTTCAAAATAAAGTGCTTATACCGGCTTTGAAGCTATTAGAGGCTGCAGAAGGACCTGTGCTCGCAGATTTTACTGACACCTACGAAAAACCACCATCCGTAACTGCCTCAGAATCCACCGTTTGGGCCTGCCCAATAAACTTTGCACCTGCTTCTTTGGGGGAGACGGATTCGCAAAAACTCTTAACCGCCTTCAGACAGGAAGTAGCAGCGCTCAGACCCTGGTATGAGCTGAGCCTCGAACGACGTGGGCGCACCGCTTTAGGGCTTTTCGATTCCGATACGGCCCCGGAGCTGCTTGGCTCCTACGCCTCCGGGAAGTCTCCGGAAATTCCGATAAAAAATCTCTCCCTCGCTGTGGCTCTTCGCCTGGCCGCACAAGATCTCAAGGCGTTGTATTTCGAGGCTGCCATTGCCCGGCCCGGGACAGCCTTGCCGGAAAGTGCGGCCTTCAACAAATGGTTTTGGAACGAAACGGCGGCAGGTCAAATCCTGAAGGCCGTAAAGGAAAGATGCATGAATGAGGAGGATAAGCCCCTTCGCATGACCGGCGCCATGCTTCTGGTTCCCCTGGGGCAAACGTAAGGTTGAGCGTCGTAGGTTTAACGTTTCCGGTCGCCCCAACAGTTGATTGCCGTTCGAGATACAAGGAACCCTGACATGGAAAAATTGTTGAACATCAAAGAAGCGGCTGAATTTCTAAACGTCTCCGAGATGAGCGTTAGACGGTGGACCAACGGAGGGAAGCTCCAATGTTTCCGTGTAGGCGGCAAACGTGAGCGCAGGTTTAAAGTCCAGGATCTGCTTGCCTATGTCGAAGGGCGGGCCGCCACCCCGAACCAGCGGACGGTAGCCCTCGGAATAATGGGGATGACAGTGCCGGATGGTTCACACGTGACTCATCTGTCTTTGAATGCCCAAGAATCCGTGAATGTTGGTGCATCTTATATGCTGGAGGGCCTTGCAAACGACGAGACTGTGCTTTTAGTGGCCCCCGATGCTTCTGCAGAGCGTGTTCTCGGCGCCGTCCGGGAACGCGGCGGGGATGTGGATGCTCTCAGGAAGAAGGGCAAACTCGTTCTCAGCCAGGGTGCCACCAAACCGGAATCGATGGCGAATTTCATTTCCCAAGTAGCCGTGAAGGCAAGGGGACGGTTCCGACTGTTCGGCGACATGTCGTGGACGCAGAATTCGGGTTGGTCTCTTGAGACGTTGCACGCACTCGAAAATATCACCAACGCCTCCTTGGGAAGGGGCGGCAAGCTGTATTTGTGCCAGTATCCTCTTTGGCAGTGCTCGGGCCGGAAGGTGATGATGGCGGTTGAAACCCATGACCACACGGTCTTTCGGGGAGCGCTCAAGGAAAGTCCTTTTTTCAGAGAGCCCTTTGCAGGCTAATCCGATACCGGCGAAAAAGGCCTATCTTCAAAGTCTCAGGAGAAAGCTGTTTATGAATATTAAAACAGCAGAGTTGATTCGACTCGGAGAGGATGGCACCCGAACCAAGAACTGGAAGCGGTGGGGGCCTTACCTCTCGGAAAGACAGTGGTCGACGGTCAGGGAGGACTACTCCCCGGAGGGAATATGTTGGGATTATTTGCCTCATGAGCATGCCCGGAGCCGCGCCTATCGCTGGGGTGAAGACGGCCTGCTCGGCATCTGCGATCGGGAGTGCCGGTTGTGCTTCGCGTTGGCGCTATGGAACGGCCACGACCCGATTCTCAAAGAACGTTTGTTCGGGCTGACCGCCGCCGAAGGAAATCATGGCGAGGACGTGAAGGAAGAATACTTCTACCTCGATTCGACCCCGACCCATTCGTACATGAAAGCTCTCTACAAGTACCCGCAGGCGGAGTTTCCCTACGCGCGGTTGATAAACGAAAACCGGCGCCGCAGTCTTGGGGAGCGCGAGTTTGAACTGGCGGACACCGGCGTCTTCGCGGAGAACCGTTACTTCGATGTGGTGGCTGAATACGCGAAAGCAGACCCGGATGACCTGTTGATTAAAATTACTGTGCACAACCGGGGGCCGGAACCGGCCACGGTCCATTTGCTGCCCACCATCTGGTTCCGGAACACCTGGTCATGGGGCTGCGACTACGAGGGGTGTTTCAAAAAGCCGGTTATCACCCTTCGGGGGGAAAACCACTTGGACTTGTCGCACGAGACGTTGGGCGATTTCACATTTTGGTTCGGCCCCGGCCCCACAGGGAGTCCGCTTGAGGTGCTTTTCACGGAGAACGAGACCAATTTCGAACGCCTATTTGGAATCCCCAATCCGACTCCTTACGTCAAGGATGCCTTTCATGCCTATGTCATCCAGGGCGACAAGACGGCGGTCAGGCAGGACTTCGCCGGCACCAAGGCCGCAGCGCACTATGTTCTCCACCTGGCACCCGGGTCCTCGCATCAAGTGCGGCTGCGCCTTGCGTCAGGAAACGCGGCAGACCATCTGACGGCCGAAAGCCACTTCGACGGTGTGTTTACACGAAGACTTCAAGAATCCGACGAATTTTATGCTGAGGTGTTGCCGCCGGGGTTGCCGCCCGATATGCAGTCCGTTGCCCGGCAGGCGTATGCAGGACTACTGTGGAGCAAGCAGTTTTATTATTACGTCGTCCGGCATTGGCTGGACGGCGATCCGAACATGCCACCGCCTCCTGTCAGTCGGCAAAAGGGGCGAAACGCGGAATGGGGCCATTTTCATGCCCGTGATGTTTTGTCCATGCCGGACAAGTGGGAATACCCCTGGTTTGCGGCCTGGGATTTGGCTTTTCATATGCTGCCATTCGCACGGATCGATCCGCAGTTCGCCAAGGATCAGCTGATCCTGTTTTTACGTGAATGGTACATGCATCCCAACGGACAGATTCCCGCCTACGAGTTCGCCTTCGGAGACGTCAACCCGCCCGTGCACGCTTGGGCGACCTGGCGGGTCTACAAGATCACGGCGCCGAAAGGAGGGCGGGACAGGGATTTCCTGGAGAGGACCTTTCAAAAGCTGCTCCTAAACTTTACCTGGTGGGTCAACCGCAAGGATGCCCAAGGAAATAACCTCTTCGCCGGCGGCTTTCTCGGGCTGGACAACATCGGAGTCTTCGACCGCTCAAAGCCGCTTCCCACCGGCGGGACGCTGCAGCAGGCCGACGGTACGGCATGGATGGGTTTCTACAGCCTGACCATGATGGCGATGGCCATGGAACTGGTGCATGACGGGGGAAGGCTGAGGGTGGCCTACGGCGACATGGCCTCGAAGTTCTTCGAGCATTTCATTCAGATCACGGATGCCATGAACAGGCTGGGGGGCGCTGGTTTGTGGGACGAAGAGGATGGTTTTTATTATGACCAGCTTCTCTTGGATGGTGGAGCCCCGGTGCCGTTGAAGGTCAGATCCATGGTCGGACTGCTGCCGCTTATAGCCGTCACAGTGCTCGAAAAAGCATTCATCGACCAAATGCCTGGCTTCAAGAAACGCTTCGAATGGTTTCTTGAAAACCGGCGCGATCTGGCACAGCACATCACCTGGACCGATGCGGATTGCAGTTCC
The DNA here is from genome assembly GCA_041736435.1 of Desulfobacterales bacterium. Taxonomy (GTDB): domain Bacteria; phylum Desulfobacterota; class Desulfobacteria; order Desulfobacterales; family SpSt-501; genus SpSt-501. The sequence continues at coordinate 12,289 of JBGSTS010000068.1, forward strand.
GGCCGCCGACTCTGGCTTCTGGCAATTCCCTCCAAGGAGCGCCTGGTGCGGGTGCTGCGCTACATGCTGGACGAATCCGAATTTCTCTCCCCTTACGGCTTACGCTCCCTTTCCAAGTTCCACGCCCGGCACCCTTATGTCTTCAAAGCAAATGGTGAGGAGTTTCGCGTCGCATATGCGCCCGGCGAGGGCAACTCCTCCATGTTCGGCGGCAACTCCAACTGGCGCGGACCGGTGTGGTTCCCGGTCAATTATCTCATCATCGAAGCCCTGGAGCGCTACCATTACTACTACGGCGATGATTTCAAGGTCGAATGCCCGACTGGTTCAGGAAAGTATCTTTCGCTCCAAGAGGTTGCCGATGAGATTTCGATGCGCCTGGTGCGCCTATTCCAGCCCGCTTCTGACGGCGGCTACCCCATATACGGCGGCGGGCCGGGCTTTCGAACGGACGCCGCCGGGCGCGATCTGCTTTTATTCAGCGAGTTCTTCGATGGTGAAACCGGCCGGGGGTTGGGCGCGAGCCACCAAACCGGATGGACGGCGCTGGTCGCCCGCTGCATTGAAAGTGTAAGAATCAAAGAGCGGAAACGACATACTCTGCAACACCAAGCACGAAGATCATCTTCGCATGGCTTAACAACCTGAGATGAAGGGAAGGATGGTAAAAAATGAAAAAATCAGCCTCGAACGGAAAGAAGAAAATTGAGTTCACCTTCAAAGCCGCCCCTGGAAGGGAAGTATTCATCGCCGGCACCTTCAACGATTGGGACCCCTCCAAAACCAGACTGACGGAAAGTGACGCAGGACTCTATCGTGTTTCCATTAAACTGCCTGCAGGAAGGCACGAATATAAGTTTGTCGTTGATGAATGCTGGCAGATCGACCCCGAGAACCCCAGCAGCCTTTTTAACGACTTCGGGGATCTGAACAGCGTCATCACGGTTGACTGAAGCCGGTTGATGCCGGCTTTCCTTATAGGGAACCCTTGTGAAGACGCTGCCGCAAATCATGATCTTCTCCAACCGTCAGGAGCTGTCCGCCGCCGTTTCGGCTCACTTGGCGTACTTAGCGAAGCAGTCATGCCGGGAGCGAGGGGCATTTTACATCGCGCTTTCCGGCGGTTCTCTCATGGAGATAGTCGGCCCGGGCTTGGCTTCCCAGCCTTTGCGCAAGGATGTCGACTGGGCCAGGTGGCATGTATTTTGGGTGGATGAACGATGCGTTCCCCATGCCTCGCCGGAAAGCAATTATGGGGCGGCCGATCATCTTCTGTTCAGGCACGTCGGAATCCCCCGCCGTCAGATTCATGCCACGGACGACACGCTCGGTCCAGCCGAAGCGGCCAAGGCCTACGAGTTCGTTCTGGCCAGGGTATTTACACTGTGGGCCGGCCGGGTGCCGCGATTTGATTTAATTCTTCTGGGGATCGGAGAGGACGGCCATACGGCCTCGCTGTTTCCTGGCCATCCGCTTTTAAGCGAAACGCGGAGTTGGGTCGCACCGGTCTACGATGCCCCCAAACCGCCTCCGGAGCGCGTCACTCTGACGCTGCCTGTGATCAACAACGCCCGGCACGTGGTTTTTGTTGCGCTGGGGGAAAGCAAGGCGCCTGCCGTGGCGGTGGCGGTCAGTCCCAGTCAAGACGATTCGCTTTCTCCTGCCCGGCAGGTGAACCCGACCGAGGGGGATGTGCGATGGTTTTTGGACCTCCACGCTTCGCGAGGTCTGACACCAGCGCGGGTGCCGGCGGGGGCACGATCATGAAACGGTGTGACAGGTTGATCCTGGCCGGAGATATCGGCGGAACGAAGACCGACCTGGCACTGTTCTCATCCAGCCCTGGCATCGGGTCACCCATGGCGGAAGCGACCTTCGCCAGCCGGGATTATCCCAGCCTGGAGGCCCTTATCCTCGAATTCCTTTCAAGGGTCGGCCGACCGGTCGATTATGTTGGATTCGGTGTCGCCGGGCCGGTCGTGGACGGAAAAGCGCGAATTACCAACCTGCCCTGGGTGGTGGACGAAGCGAAACTGGCAGAGGAGTTCGGGTTCGGACATGTGCGGCTACTCAACGACCTTGAAGCCATCGCCACCGCGGTGCCCCAGCTGGGCGCTGGTGACTTCCATACGCTGAACCCCGGGCGCGCCATCTCTGGAGGAACCATCGCCGTTATGGCTCCCGGCACCGGTCTGGGGGAAGCCTACCTGGTTTGGGACGGCACCCGCTATCGAAGCTACCCGTCGGAAGGGGGGCACGCCGACTTTGCGCCGGTCGACGCACAGCAGACCGGCCTGCTTCTCCACCTGCTAAAGCGTTTCGAACACGTCAGCTACGAACGGGTGTGCTCCGGAATCGGCCTGCCCAACATCTATGCCTATCTCAAAGAAAGCGGCGTTGCCGAAGAGCCAGACTGGCTTCGTGAAAAATTAAATTCGGTCACAGACCCTGTACCGCTTATCGTCAACGCGGCTCTCGGAGAAAAGCGCTCATGTGCGCTGTGCCGGGCCGCTCTGGAGACGTTTATCTCCATCCTGGGTGCGGCGGCGGGAAACACCGCCTTGAAGCTGTTGGCCACTGGGGGAATATACTTGGGCGGCGGAATACCGCCTCGTATCCTGCCGGCAATGAGAAACAATCTGTTCATGGAGACTTTCAGGCGCAAAGGCAGGATGTCGAAGCTCATGGAGGACATTCCGGTCCATATAATTCTCAACCCGAAAGCAGCGGTCCTGGGGGCTGCCCTCCAGGCTTTAACCTCTGATTTGTAGGGCAGAAAGGAACATCGGATGAGCCACCCGTCAACCGTGGATCAATTGTGCATCGACACCATTCGCACCCTTTCCATGGACGCGGTCCAGGCGGCCAACTCTGGTCATCCCGGCACACCAATGGCTATGGCTCCCGTGGCGTATTGCCTCTGGCAGCGCTTCTTGCGCTTCGACCCAAATGATCCCATCTGGCCGAATCGGGATCGCTTCGTGCTTTCCATCGGGCACGCCTCGATGCTGTTTTACGCCCTTTTGCACCTGACGGGCGTCAAAGCAATCAATTCAAACTATGAAGTATTGGACCAATTATCTGTCAAGATGGAAGACATCATGAACTTCCGACAACTCGGCAGCCGGTGCCCCGGGCACCCGGAGTACCGTTGGACCTCCGGGGTCGAGACGACAACGGGTCCTTTGGGTCAGGGGGTTGCCACCAGCGTCGGAATGGCGATTGCGGGACGGTGGATAGCGGGCTACTTCAACCGGCCTGGCTTCGAAATGTTTGATTACGATGTCTATGCCTTGGCCGGGGACGGGTGCATGATGGAGGGGGTTACCAGCGAGGCAGCCTCCCTGGCGGGCCATCTCAGACTCTCCAACCTATGTTGGATATATGACAGCAACGGGATCACGATCGAAGGTAAGACCGCCCTCGCCTTCAGCGAGGATGTGGGTGCGCGTTTCCTAAGCTACGGCTGGAAGGTGCTGCATGTAAATAACGCCAACGATCTATCCATGCTGTCCCGGTCGTTTGAGGCATTCAAGAAGACAACAGACCGTCCCACGCTGATTGTCGTGAAAAGCCACATCGGCTATGGTGCGCCCAACAAGCAAGACACTTCGGCAGCTCATGGAGAGCCTCTGGGCGATGAGGAAATCAAACTGACCAAGAGGAACTACGGCTGGCCGGAGGATGCCAAGTTCCACGTACCAACCGAAGTCCGGCCACACTTTAAAGACGGGATCGGCAAGCGCAGCGGTCACCTCCGGGCAGCCTGGTTCACCCGCCTTGAGGAATACAAGGAGCAATACCCCGAATTGGCAGATCATCTCCTTCGGATGCAGGCCAGACAGCTTCCTGAGGAATGGGATAGAGGTCTGCCCGTTTTTTCTGCCGATCAAAAGGGTATGGGAGGACGGGTCGCCTCGTCAAAGGTTTTAAATGTCTTGGCTCAGAATTGTCCCTGGCTTGCCGGCGGTGCAGCAGACTTGGCACCATCCACCAAGACCCTACTTACGTTCCCTGGGGCCGGGGATTTCACACCGGATGACCACAGTGGCCGCAACTTTCACTTCGGGGTACGCGAGCATGCCATGGGGGCCATCCTGAATGGAATGTCCCTGAGCAAGGTCCGTCCCTATGGTTCGGGCTTTCTGATCTTCAGCGACTACGCCCGTCCCGCCATTCGACTCAGTGCTCTGATGGAGATTCCGGTGATCCACATCTTTACGCACGACTCCATTGGAGTAGGCGAAGACGGACCCACCCACCAGCCGGTCGAACAGCTCGTCTCGCTCAGGGCCATACCGGGGTTGATCGTCTTGAGGCCTGCGGATGCCAACGAGGTCGTCGAGGCATGGCGGACGATCATGCAGTTCCGCCACGAACCTGCAGTTCTGGTTCTTTCGCGCCAAGACCTTCCTACACTCGATCGTCAAAGATTCGCTTCAGCAGAAGGTGTCGCCAGAGGCGCCTATGTACTTACCGATTCGGATAAAGGCTCCCCCCAAGTCCTCCTGCTCGCCAGTGGGAGCGAGGTGAGTCTCTGCATCATGGCGTATGAAGAGCTTCTGGCCGAGGGGATCAGGGCGCGGGTGGTGAGCATGCCATCTTGGGAGCTCTTCGAGCGCCAGGATCAGAGCTATCGGGATGCGGTTATTCCACCGGTGCTGAAGGCTCGGTTGGCTGTTGAGCAAGCTTCCACCGTAGGCTGGCATCGCTACGTTGGCTCGAATGGGCACATCATCGGAATGCATACGTTCGGTGCATCGGCTCCGCTGAAGGCCCTGCAGGAAAAATTCGGCTTCACGGCTGAACGTATTGTTGCCGCCGCAAAAGATTTGGTGGCGCGAAACACCGGTTGATTCACGGACCACGGGTGGGAAAATGATACATACACGTTTAAAAGGACGAACCGAGTTAACTGCGCCCGGATGATGTATTCGCGCGGATGAGATAAATAAGGGCTTGAGTTATGAAGGAATGGCAACTCGTGTATCTTGTAAGGCACGGACAGACAGCAGGGGCAGCTACCGCTGCCTGCGCGCTTTCGCATATCGCCCGAGAATCCGAGATGATTAGGGAGAACGCCCTATGAGCAACATCAATACCGGCGCAAGTGCTACGACCATAGTCATCTTCGGCGCATCAGGGGATCTGACCCAGCGCAAATTGATACCCGCACTTTACAACAATTTCAAGAAACAGCGGCTTCCGGCAGGGGTACGGATCGTGGGGGTTGCGCGCCGGGACTGGAGTGACGATCAGTTCCGGGATCGACTGCGGGATGGCGTCCGGCAGCACGGCGCCGCATTCGACGAGAGCACCTGGAACGCGTTCGCCGCAAGTATCGGGTACTTCCGCGGGGACCTTGAGGTGGGTGAGAATTTCCGCAAGCTTCAATCCGACCTCTGTCGGTTGGAAAACGGCCCGGCTGACCGACTATACTATCTGGCCACAGCTCCAGACTTTTATGGGCCTGCCTGCGACCACCTCGCCGCCGCCGGTATGACCACCGAAGCGAATGGGCATCGCAGAATCATCATTGAAAAACCTTTCGGACGGGACCTGGCGTCCGCCCATGAATTGAGCCGGCAGGTCCACGCGGCATTCCGGGAGGATCAGGTCTATCGCATCGATCATTACCTGGGGAAAGAAACGGCACAGAATATCCTTTTTTTGCGATTCGCCAATACGATCTTCGAACCGATTTGGAATCGGCGCTACGTGGCTAACATCCAGATCACGGTTGCGGAAAGCGTCGACGTGGGGCGGCGGGCCGGCTACTACGACAAGGCAGGAGTGCTGCGTGACATGTTTCAAAATCACCTGCTGCAGTTGCTTGCGCTCGTGACAATGGAACCGCCGGCCTCCCTCGCTGCTGACGCGATTCGCAATGAGCGGGTCAAGGTACTCGGTGCGGTCCGGCCCATACGCCTGAACGAAACCGTTCGCGCGCAGTATGAAGGCTATCGGTTGAGCGAGGGAGTGCCCCATGATTCGCAGACACCGACCTTTGCGGCGCTTAGGCTTTTCATTGACAATTGGCGCTGGAAAGGCGTTCCGTTTTATCTTCGATCCGGCAAAGCCATGGCGGCCAAAAGCAGTGCAATCATCGTCGAGTTTCAACCACCTCCGGACATCATGTTCGATCTTGAGCGCAGCGAAGGATTTACGCCGAACTTCCTGGCGATCTGCATTCAGCCGGATGAGGGCATTCATCTGCGATTCGAGACCAAGGTGCCGGACACGGTTTCCGAATCGCGTTCGGTGCACATGAGTCACTCGTATTCAGAAGCGTTTCCCGGTGTCGCCCTGCCGGATGCTTACGAAAGGCTCCTGCTGGACGCGTTAAAAGGAGACGCCTCGCTGTTTGCCCGGAGCGACGGTATCGAGGCGGCGTGGCGCCTGATTGATCCCGTCCTTTCCGGATGGGTGTCATCGCCGGAGGCGCCTCCCCTGCAGTCCTATGCCGTGGGTAGCTGGGGGCCGACCGCCGCCGATGAGTTGGCGGCGCGAGACGGTCACGCGTGGCGGATGGACTGCTGTGGAATGCCTTGTCATTGAGTGTCAGGATTGAAGCGTTGAAACGACCAAGTTGATGACACAACACATTGAAGGGATTTTGAGATGACAAAACTGCAAGAGCTCGCCAAGCTCGGACAGGCCGTTTGGCTTGACTATATCCGCCGTTCCTTTATCGAGTCGGGGGACCTGAAGGCTTTGATTGACAAAGGCGTACGTGGGGTGACATCCAATCCGGCCATTTTCGAAAAGGCCATCGCGGGCAGCGCTGATTATGACCACGACATCCAACGACTCGTGGGTGAGGGAAAATCCGTTGGGGAGATCTACGAGGCCCTCGCGCTGGAGGACATTCAACGTGCAGCCGACTTGCTGCGTCCGCTCTATGATGAGACGGCCGGGCGTGACGGCTTCGTGAGTCTGGAGGTCAGCCCCGCTCTGGCCCACGATACCGAAGGTACCGTCGCCGACGCCAAACGGCTTTTCGCCGCAGTGGGTCGTCCCAACATCATGATCAAAATACCTGCCACCCCAGCGGGCATTCCGGCGGTCCAGGCCGTTATCGCCGTCGGCATCAGCGTGAACGTTACGTTGATTTTCTCACTGGCGCAGTACGAAGCTGCGGCCGGGGCCTACATCGGGGGGTTGGAAAAGCTGCAGGAGGCCGGCGGCGCACTCGCTAAAACAGCGTCGGTAGCGTCGTTTTTCATCAGCCGGGTGGACGCCGCCGTGGACCCCATGTTTGAGAAACTCGGATACAGCGACCTTCAGGGCAGGATCGCTGTGGATAACGCGAAGATTGCCTATGCACGCTTCTGGGAACTTTTCAGGGGTGACCGGTGGGACAGGCTGGCACGAGCTGGTGCTATGGTTCAGCGGCCGCTTTGGGCCAGCACGGGAACCAAGAATCCTGCCTATCCCGATACGCTTTATGTGGATTGCCTGATCGGCCCAGATACGGTCAACACCGTGCCGCCGGCGACCTTGCAGGCATTCATCGATCATGGACAGGTGGCACTAACTTTGGACAAAGACCTTGAAGGCGCACGTAGCCGACTAACCCGGCTTGCGGAGTTGGGCGTCAGCCTCGATTCGATCGCGAAGAAGCTGCTGGAAGACGGTGTGGAGGCATTCGCCAAGCCATTCGAGAGCTTGGTTCGCAGCATTGAAAGCAAAAAGGACAAACTCCAACACGGGAAGGCATGAAAGGTAAGAAACATGAAAGCAAAAGCCGATATAGCCGTCGCAGGCTTGGCGGTGATGGGTGAGAACCTGATTCTGAACATGGAAAGCAAGGGGTTCACCGTGGCGTGTTTTAATCGCACCGTCGCCAAAGTAGACGCCTTCCTTGCGGGGCGCGGCCGAGGCAAGAACCTGATCGGCTGCCGCAGTCTGGGCGAGGTGGCCGCTCATCTCAAGCGCCCGCGCAAGATCATGATGATGGTGCGCGCCGGGCAGGCGGTGGATGAGCTGATCAGCGCCTTGGCACCGCATCTGGAACCGGGCGACATCATTATCGACGGGGGCAACAGCCATTTTACGGACACCATGCGGCGCTCGGCCGCTGCGGGTGAAAAGGGACTCCTTTATGTGGGGGTCGGGGTCTCGGGAGGGGAGGAAGGCGCCCTGAGCGGCCCGTCCATCATGCCGGGCGGCCACGCCGCCGCCTGGCCTGCATTGAAGCCCATCTTCCAGGCTATCGCCGCGAAGGCCGAGAACGGCCTGCCGTGCTGCGAGTGGCTGGGGCCGGACGGCTCAGGGCATTTCGTCAAAATGGTTCATAACGGGATCGAATACAGCGACATGCAGCTCATTGGCGAAGCCTACCACCTCATGTCCCAGGGGTTGGGAATGAGCGCCGGTGAAATGCACCGGGTCTTCCGTGGATGGAATGAGGGCGATCTGGATTCCTACCTCATCGAAATCACGGCGGATATCCTTACCGTGGTGGACCCGGACACAGACCGGCCGGTGGTGGAGCTGATTCTTGACGTAGCGGGGCAGAAGGGCACCGGGAAGTGGGCATCGCAAGTGGGGCTGGATCTCGGCGTCGGAATCCCTCAAATCGCCGAAGCCGTTTTTGCCCGATGCCTTTCGGCCGTCAAGGAGGAGCGGGTGGCTGCGAGTGGGGTGCTGGCGGGACCGACCGATGCTTTCACCGATGATCGGGAGGGTTTTTTACGGCAGCTCAAGGACGCTCTCTACGCTTCCAAGATCTGCTCCTATGCCCAGGGGTTCCAAATGCTGCGCGCCGCTTCGCTGGCCTATGGCTGGGAGTTGAAGTTAGGAGACGTCGCCTTGATGTGGCAGGGGGGGTGCATTATCCGGGCGCGGTTTCTCGACCGGATCAAAGCCGCCTTCGATGCCGATCCCGGTCTCGCCAATTTGCTGCTGGCTCCCTATTTCAGGCAGGTTGCGGCGGATGCCCAAGGCTCCTGGCGCAAGGTCGTTCAAACGGCGCTGGGCCTTGGAATCCCGACCCCTGCCTTGGCCACCGGTCTCATATACTATGACACTTACCGCACGGCGCGGCTGCCGGCGAGTCTGCTGCAGGCTCAACGCGACTACTTCGGCGCGCACACCTACGAGCGGATCGATAAGCCGCGAGGAGAATTTTTCCATACGAATTGGACCGGCAGGGGCGGAGCAACCGCCTCATCCAACTATGTGGTGTAGAAGATAAACTTACGGTAAAAATCTACGAAAGCGTAAGGAAAGGCAGGTAATAATATGAATGCAACAGCCGATTCACAAACAACCGCCTCGCGCAGCGGGATGGCGATCAAGGTCCTTATGGCTGCAGTCGTTGTCGGCGGAATTCTCTTGGCAGCGAAATACTTTAATCTCCAAGAAGTATTGCGCCAAGCGCTGGCTTGGATTTCTGGTTTAGGCCCTGCAGGCCTGTTGATTTTCATTGCGCTTTACATCATGGCCTGTGTCCTGTTGCTGCCAGGCTCGATCCTGACCTTGGGGGCCGGGGTTGTTTTCGGGGTGGTCCAAGGCTCCATCGCCGTTTCGATTGGAGCGACACTGGGTGCCACCAGCGCCTTTCTCGTCGGGCGCTACCTGGCACGCAACTGGGTGGCCAAACGAATAGCCGGCAATAAGAAATTCAACGCCGTCGACGAGGCCGTAGGAAAAGAGGGGTGGAAGATAGTCCTGTTGACCAGACTTTCCCCAGTATTTCCTTTCAACCTGCTCAACTACGCCTACGGCTTGACCAAGGTAAGCCTGAGGCACTATTTCTTTGCTTCGTGGATAGGCATGATTCCCGGCACCGTGATGTATGTCTATTTAGGATCGCTTGCAGGAGACCTCGCCAGTTTAGGGGTTGGAGGTCATACCCGCACCACCGCCGAATGGGTGCTTTACGGCGTCGGGCTGCTGGCAACGGTCCTGGTAACGGTATTCGTTACACGCGTGGCTAAAAAAGCGTTATCCGCCCGTATTTCATAGCAAAGGAGCCAACCATGTCGGAGAAAAATAACAGCAACCCCATTATTCGCCCGTGGGATGAGCACAACCAGAATTTGGTAGCGCAGGTGCATCCGACCGGCTGGACGAACCCCAAACCTGCTTCGCGCTATAATCTTGTCGTCATCGGAGCCGGGACGGCCGGGCTAGTCAGTGCAGCTGGTGCGGCAGGTCTCGGCGCGAAGGTGGCGCTGGTCGAACGTCATCTGATGGGCGGGGACTGTCTCAACGTCGGCTGCGTTCCGTCCAAGGCCTTAATCGGTGCAGCGCGGGCGGCCGCTGCTGTGCGAGATGCAGCCGAGTTCGGAGTTCGCGTGCCGGGGGGGGTGCAGGTCGATTTCGGTCAGGTCATGGAACGCATGCGCCGCCTGCGGGCGTCGATCGCCCCGAACGACTCCGTCAAGCGGTTTAGCGAACTGGGCATCGATGTCTTCATCGGCGGGGGTCGGTTTGTCGACGCCCACACGGTGGAGGCGGCAGGAGAGAAACTGCGCTTCAAAAAAGCGGTCATCGCGACGGGCGCCCGGGCCTCGGCCCCGCCGATTTCGGGGTTGGATGAGGTGGAGTACCTGACCAACGAGACCCTTTTCTCCTTAACGGAGCTCCCGAAGCGGCTGGCCGTGATCGGAGCCGGCCCCATCGGCTGTGAAATGGCTCAGAGCTTTGCCCGGTTCGGCTCGGAGGTGCTTCTGGTAGAAACCGTACACGGCATCCTGCCGCGTGAAGACAGCGATGCCTCGGGGCTCGTCCTTGAATCCATGCTCAAGGACGGTGTCAAGCTTCTGTGCTGCGGCAAGGATTTGAAACTGTCCAAGGCGGATGGAGGCCGGGTGCGCCTTGCGGTTGAATCGCACTCAAAAAGGTATGACGAGGTCGTCGACAAGCTCCTGGTCGCCGTGGGGCGCTCACCCAATGTGGAGGGTTTGGGACTGGAAGCGGCGGGGGTGAATTATTCCAAGAAAGGCGTTCAGGTCAACGATCAGCTTCAGACGACCCAGCCCGACATTTACGCGGCCGGAGACATTTGTTCACCGTATCAATTCACGCATGCCGCCGATTTCATGGCTCGGACCGTGATCCGCAATGCACTTTTCTTCGGTCGCGCCAAGGCCAGCGCGTTGACGATTCCATGGTGCACTTACACGGAGCCGGAAATTGCCCATGTCGGGCTCTATGCGAAACAGGCCGCAGAGCAAGGGGTTGAACTGGACACCTTCACCCGGGAGTTGGCCGAGGTGGACCGAGCCATTCTCGAAGGAAGGACGGAGGGATTTGTGCGCGTGCATGTGCGTAAAGGCACGGACAAGATTGCGGGGGCTACGATAGTTGCTCACAATGCTGGAGATATGATTTCGGAGATTACCCTGGCCATGACCAACGGATTGGGGCTGAAGCAGATCGCCAACACGATCCATCCTTATCCGACCCAAGCCGAGGCCATCCGGCAGGTTGGAGACGCTTATAACCGAACTCGATTGACTCCTTTCACCAAGTCTCTATTTGCCCGGTTGATGGCCTGGCGACGGTGAGTGGTATGGAAAAATTAAGCCTAACAATTCTCAACGGAAAGGGAAAATGCAATGAGCGAAACATACTACGAACGAAGCGATCTTGAGGATTTCCCCAATATCGGCGAATACGCACCGGAGCTGACTGGCAAATTCTTCGACTATTATGCCACCGCTACCGGCGCCGGCAAATTGAGTGAACGTGAGAAAGCATTGATTGCACTAACCGTGGCCACGGTGCGGCACTGTCCTTACTGCATTGACGCCTATACGAACAAATGCCTTTCACTTGGGGTTGGAAACGATGAGATGATGGAGGCAGTTCATGTCGGCGCTGCTATGGTTGCCGGTGACACACTGGCTCATGCGACCCAGATGCGTAAAATCATCAAGAAAAAGGAGATGTAAAACGTGTCGTCGCCCCTTGAAACTATGGTGAAGGTAAGCTTTGCGGATCGGCTGCGGCAATGTGGGTTTTATCCATTGCGTGCGTCCGCCGTTGAAATTTTGCAACTGAACATAACCCGACGCTGCAACCTGACTTGCCGGCATTGCCATGTCCAAGCCGGGCCGGGGCGGGCGGAATCGATGTCGCGTGACACCATGGAGCACTGCATTCGGGCGGCCGGGCATGCAGGGGTTAAGGCAATCGACATCACGGGCGGAGCCCCGGAGCTTCATTCTGGCATGGAGTGGTTGATTCGGGAAATGGCCGGATTGGGCAAACGCTTGCTCGTTCGCAGTAATTTAATGATTTTGCTCGAGGACGATTACCGGCATTTGATGGAATTCTATGCCAAGAACAACGTCGAACTGGTGGGCTCCCTGCCGGATTACCGGGCCGAACGGACAAATCGACAACGCGGCGCCGGCACGTTTGAGCGGGTGATCGAGGCTATTCGGCAATTAAATCGAATAGGGTACGGCGCTTTGGATGGCGGCCTGAAGCTTGATTTGGTTCACAACCCGGCAGGTGCCTATTTGCCAGGGCCGCAAAGCGCGCTTGAGTCAGAATATCGACGAGTCCTGTTCGACGACTTTGGGGTGCGTTTTAACACCCTATTTTGTTTGGTCAATTGCCCGATCGGGCGTTATTTGGAATACCTGACGAACAGCGGGAACCTACCGGATTATATCAGTACCCTCCAATGTGCTTTCAATACGGGTACCGTCGAACGGGTGATGTGCCGCACAACCCTCTCGGTTGGTTGGGACGGGCGCCTTCATGATTGTGATTTCAACCAGATATTGGGATTGACCGTCAACAGCGGTTCCCCTTTTCATATTCGCGATTTCGAATTCGATCGACTCTCCAGCCGGGAAATCGTCGTTCGCAGCCACTGCTATGCATGTACGGCCGGTGCAGGCTCGTCATGTCAAGGATCGCTTGCTGAATGAAAATGCGAAAGGCTGGAATCTGTAAGAACCCTTCAAAAGGATGCCGGCTGGACTTCGGCGATTAAACCAATCTTGGCCTTTTTGATGGTTTTGGTCAGGTAATCGCACAGAAACAGCAGTCTCGAAAAGTGTAGATTTCCTCGATTTCAAGAACAGGCATTGAATCTGGATTCCGCCGCGTCATCTCATCCGGCTGCAATCACGCTAAACACCATAAACACCTAAACACCTCCGCCCCTGAAGTCTGCACAACCCCTATTTTCAACGATCTTGCCCAACATTAGGTGTTTACCCCCGTTCTAAACACCTCTGAACACCTGTCATGGGATTATCGCCCTTGGTGATGTCCTCCCAAATAGAGTTTCTCCCTCTTGTCCACCAGCTACACTGGTTTGCTCCTCCTATCTTTGTGTCGAAGTTGCAGATCGCGTTTCATTCGAATTTTCGTTCCGATATTTTGGATTCAGACCCGCGCTGCTGATAGATCCAATTTTTGCCTTTTCAGAACTTTTCCCGATATTCCCTGACTGACGCATGGTCTACCAACTTTTTGTCTCTCATGTTTCCCCCGCATGCCGTCAGACACACTCCCCGCTGAGTAACAAAAATCAAAAACTCTTATGCCAAACCATATCCGCACCGCCGACCACACATGGATGATCCTCAACCAGACGCCAAACTTTCAGCGATTTTTTAGAGGCTACCTGAATATCCTCAAATCCAATTTGCAACAGGTCTCCGTAATGGGGCAGGATGGCAAGGAACGACTCCGATATTATACCTGCGGACAGGAGCATGATCGTAGAAACCCAGCATGGAAGCCGTTTCAGCACTTGATGCGGTATTGCGAAAGGGAGCGGCTTGATTTTTATGAGGCGAAAGACATGATCGAGGAAAGAATAGGGCGGAAACTGATTTGCGAGTGTGAACTGCTCAGGAATTAACGTGCTTCATGAACTTCCTGGGGTTCCTGTTTAATGTGCCTACCGCTATCGCATAAAAAACATTCCCCCCGACCTTGGCACTCACTGCAAACCAATTCACGGTGCTTTTCAATTACGTACCCCTTGCCGTTACACGCAACTGGGGTAGGTTGGAAAAAATGGACACCAAAGTTTATGATAAATGACAAACGGAGGTGTCAGAATGGAAAAGGTCCCATACAGCAAATACACCAAGGAGCTGCGCCTGGAGGCGGTACGACTCGTGACCGAGGGCGGCCTGTCGGTCGGCGATGCATCGATGCGCCTTTCTCTACCCAAATCGACCCTGGAGAACTGGGTACGAGCCTTCAAAGCCGGAAAGCTGGAGCGCATCGGCGCAAGCCACCGGCCGCTGACTGATGTGGAGATAGAACTGGCGCGGGTGAAGCGAGAACTGGCCCTGGTTCGGATGGAGCGAGACATATTAAAAAAAGCGGCCGCGTACTTTGCCAAGGAGTCGCTGCACGGCACGCGATGATGGAGCAGATGCGACTGGAGTATTCGTTGGGGATGCTGTGCCGGGTATTGGGAGTGTCGGCCAGCGGTTTTCATGCCAGCCGAAGCCGAGGGCCTTCGCGGCGGGCGCAGGAGGAGCCTCGACTGGAGATTGAGATCCGTGCGGCTCACCAGCGCACGCGGCAGACCTACGGTCCGGAGCGGTTGCAGCGGGATCTGATCGCTCACGGGGTGCGCGTCGGCGTACATCGTATCAAGCGTCTTCGTCGCAAGCTCGGGCAGCGGTGCAAGCAGCGGCGCAAGTTCAAAGCCACGACCGACTCCCGGCATAGCCTGCCCGTGGCCGAGAACCTGCTTAATCAGCGCTTTGAGGCTGAAGCTCCGTCGCAGTCCTGGCTGAGTGATATCACCTATGTTCCCACCGCCACCGATGAGGGGTGGCTGTACGTGGTCGGACACAAGGACTTGTGCACCCGGAAAATCGTCGGCTACGCCATGGGTGAGCGCATGACCAAACATCTGGTCATGGAATCGCTGCTGCGGGCGGTAGAGGCCACCCGGCCGCCCGCTGGCCTTCTGCATCACTCGGACAAGGGCAGTCAGTATTGCTCCCACGAGTATCGACGGATGCTCGAAGGCCTGGGAATGAAAGCCTCCATGAGCGGAACCGGAAACTGCTTCGACAACGCTCCCATGGAGAGCTTCTGGGCAACGCTGAAGACGGAGTTGATTTTTCATCGCCATTTTGCAACCCGACAGCAGGCCATTCGAGAGATTACCGAGTATATTGAAGTGTTCTACAATCGACAGCGTCTTCAGAGGCAACTAGACTATCTTTCACCGGCAGCCTTTGAACGTCGATTCTACGAACAGCGGCTGGCAGCATGATCGATTTGGTGTCCACTATTGACGACCGACTCCAAACACAGACCCCGGGGCTGGCCAAAATCCGGACAACTGAAGAGTTTCCGTCCCGTTCCAACCATGATCAGGTTTTTCTTTAGTTCTTTTTAACTTAAGATAGGCTCTATGCCAATTTCTCTTCCAAGAGAGTTCAGAATCTCCACAGTGCTCTCGGGAAGAGGAATACCTGAGCTGAGGCGCTCGATTTTTAAATTATTTTCTAATTCCCCTGGAAGGTAGATTCCTTCATATCCTTTGGCTTTTGGAGACTGTTTGATTCTTGAATAAAGCTGTTCAACCCGAGTTTTAAACTCATCCACAGGTAAGACTTTATTGACATCCAAAACACCCACCAAATGGCCGCATCGCCAACTCGTCTGCGTAAAGTCCCCTAGCTCTGAATCGGCTCCGAGCATCGATTTCAAAATTTCAAAAGAAAACAAGGCGCCGGTTAATGCGGAACTGAGAATTTCATTGATGACGGCCAAACCATATCCTTTGTATCCTCCAATAGGGAGTACGCTGCCATCTAAAGCTTCCCGAGCGTCGGTTGTTGGCTCGCCAGCCTTATTATTAGCCCACCCCTCGGGTATTGGCAGATTGTTTCTGGCATTTAACCTTATCCGGCCTTTCGCAACAACACTACAAGCCATATCAAGTACAATCGACAACCCCGCACTGCATGGAATTGCAATAGAAATTGGATTGTTACTCAACAACGATTCTCGTCCTCCCCATGGAGCCATAACTGCCGGTCCGTTAGTTGTGCAAAATCCTATTTGATCCTGTTTGCTGGCTTTCATCGAATAGTAAGAGGCTGCTCCAAAATGATTGCTATTTCGAACGCCTACTATTCCTATGCCATACTTATTCCCTCTTTCAATTGCGATATCCATCGCTTTGTTACATGTAATCAAACCCAAACCATTTTGCCCATCCATGATGCTAATAGCTCCAGCGTCTTTTACAAATGGGCATGACACATTTCGGGCAATAAAACCCTTCAGGTAACCTTTTGCATATCTAGCGAGGTTCTGCACTCCATGGGAATGCACTCCCCGCAAATCAGCATCCAGTAAAATTTCACTTATACAGCAACCATCCTCGTGATTAAGGCCGACCGCGTGAAATACCCGTTTGGAAAAATTCCGCAATTTCTCTGCCTGTATTTTGATCAAAACACATCCTCCAAGCCCAGTAATCTCCTGAAAATCCGGAGCCGGAAATTTGTGAGCGCCTCAAAGCGTGATTCAAAAATTCTTAGACAGTATTGAGTGGAATTGATACCAGTATACGCACATAATCGACCGGTAAATGGATCTTCAGAATCCTCTGGTATATGAATTTGGGCTATTCACCTCCGAGCAAGTCTTATCGCTTTAAGACAAATCACAAACAATAGTAGGTCACCGCCAGAACCGGAAGTTTACCTAAATGATCTGAACAGAGGCAAAAATCAGAGGCAAAAATCTTATTAAGCCAATCAAAAAAGGGGTTCATCCGGGTCAAGCATACTTCTCATAATAAACTGTAATCGTTGACTTATTTAGATGATAATTTCTAAACGACCTGGGCGATTCCAGAGAGAGCCTGCAATTCTAAGGGTTGCAGGCTCTCTCTGGAATCCAACCGAAGGATCGCCATATTTGAATAAGTGCGTTAACACCGCGTTAACACCGAATTTCGAGCTTATTTGAAATATTCAAGTACGCTTGACCCGGATGAATCAAAAAAGGTCCTAACCCAAAAAATCACCAACCGAGAGCATAAGATTCCCTTCTGGGATCAGCTGCGCCTTTCAATATATTCGTATCTGGGTCAACGATGATCATGCATACACCGCCTGATTTCCAAGACCAACCGGGCCACGGTTCAACCTTGTGCCCCTTTTCCTTTAGAATCTGAAGAGTGGTCTCCGGGACGCGATTCTCGATCCTCATCATGCCGGGGTGATAGTCGTGGGGGTAAAACGAATTGGGGAAGTTAAAGGTGGCGAATCGAGGTTCCTCAACAGCCAGCTGTGGATCCATACCGAATTCAACGATATTCAAAAAAACCTGCAACATCGACTGGCATTGAGTGTCTCCACCAGGGGTCCCTAAAATCATATACGGCCGATCATTCTTAAATATAATTAATGGGTTGGGTGTGAGTCGAGGACGCTTCCCGCCCTCAATAGAACTCGCATGATTTTTATCCACCCAGGATTGAGCGCCTCTAGCCGACACAGCGAGTCCGGTTGTTGGAATTATTTCCGTGGTGTAGGACATATCGCTGGGGGTGGCGGAGAACGCATTGCCGTATTGGTCGAATACGCATACATAGGAAGTGTCGAGTTGATTATTATCTACGAGATTTGGCTTAGGGAATTCATAATCCTTCCCCTTTCCCTTAGGGTCGCCGTCCATTTCTGTTTCATACAACCAAGGATTCCCAGCTAAGGGCATTTCGTTCCATGCCTTTGAAATGTCGATAAGCCCTTTTCTTTCCTGGGCATAAGATTTTGAAAGTAATCCGGTTATTGGCACTTTTATGAAATCGGGATCACCGTAGTATTTTTCGCGGTCAGCAAAAACAAGCTTTAGGGCTTCCGTTAACAAATGAATATATTCGGGCGAATTATGTCCAAGTGATTTAAGGTCGTAATTTTCGAGCAAATTAAGAGCCTGCAAGAAGGTCGGTCCTTGACACCAAGGTCCGCATGAGCAAGCGGTATATTCTTTATACTGAACTTTTAATGGAGCCTCGATCTTTACCTTGAATTCAGACATATCAGTATATGTTAGCAGACCGTTATTCTTAGCATGGTAATCAGTAATGGTCTTGGCAATCTCGCCTTTATAAAATTCATCGCGTGCCGCCATTAAACCATTCTCTCTGCCTTTATGCAGTTGTTTTTTTTCCGCATGAATCATTTTTTTTATGGTTTCTGCTAAATCCTTTTGAATGAATATTTTTCCTGGCTCCGGCGGCATTCCATTTTGAGGTAGATAGATTTTTGCATTCTCTGCCCACTGCAAATATTTAGTACGAAGTTCAATCAGGCTGTTATACAAAAACTGATGCATCGGGAATCCGTTTTCTGCCAAATTGACCGCGTCTTGAGCTACCTCTTCAAAACTCATAGTACCGAACATATGAAGCGCTGTTATCCATGAATCTGGGGCTGCAGGAACAACGGTGCGAGGTAATCCTTCAGGAAGCTTTCCATTACAATTTTTAATAAAATAATCCACTGACGCTGACTTCGGCCATGTTCCTAGTCCATCTATGCACAAGAGGCGCTGGGTTTGCGCATGGTAAATCATTATTGGAGCTACACCAGCGAAATTAACCATATCCGATTGTAGTACGCCAAGACAAATTCCGGCGGCCACACCGGCGTCGATCGCATTACCGCCGCGATCAAGTATTCTCATACCAACTTGTGATGCCAAGTAATGGCCGGAAACAATCATATATTGAGATCCGAAAATTGTCGGTCGCATCGATAGGCGTGTCTGTTCGTAGCTTGAAAAAAACTTGTCATCAGGCATTAGAGTTCTCCATTATGCTTTTGCTGATCTATATGCGATTAATTCTCGGCGAATTCCGAATCCAATTACAAGTATAGACAAAACAATGAACACCATGGATATAGGGCGGCTTAAAAATAGAAAAATGCCGGAATCGGGAAGCATAAGAGCAGACCTGTAATTAACCTCCATAATAGGCCCTAAAATCATTGTCATTGCTATAGCCAACGGCGAAAATCCCGCCTTGTCACACAAGTAGCCGAGTACTCCAAACCCAACTGAAATCCAGAAATAATAAATGTGCCCGTAACCGATTGAAGCACCGGTAATTGATAGAACAGCTATTATGGGCATAATGTACTTGTAGTCAATTAGTGCAACTTTTGCGATATGGGTTGATAGAAATAAACCCGTTGGCATAAATATTATATTGCTCAAAATCATTGCACCTAAAATAACATATACAAGCGTGGGTTGCTCATTGAAAAGTGTCGGCCCTGGAATAAGGCCTTGCACGGTCATTGCACCCAACATTAGCAATGTGCTAGGGTCTCCGGGTATACCCAGCGTCAGCATAGGTATCATTGCCCCGCCAGTAACAGCATTATTAGCGGATTCACTGGCACATACACCTTCAACTGAACCTTTGCCAAAAAGTTCTGGATTTTTAGATTTTCGCTTGGCTTCACCATAAGCGATAAAAGAACCCATCAGTGCGCCAGTCGCAGGCAATGCTCCAATAATAATTCCTATCACACTCGATTTCAGGATAGTTGTCCAAAGACGGGGAAGTAGTCGGATGGCAATCATTAACCCTGAAACTTTTTTTTGCACATTTACTTTTTTTCTCTTGGTTTCTGCCATCCGAAATGCCTCAGCAACACAGAATAAACCAATGCATGCTGGTACCGCAGGCATTCCAATCAGTAATTCGGTTACACCAAAAGTGAATCTTGGAATTTGGGCGACCGGGTCAATACCCATTGTTCCGATCAGAAGTCCAAAAGCTGAAGAAATAAGTCCTTTCATTATGGATTTTGTTGCAAGTACGATAACCACGCAGATAGCGAAGAGTGTAAGCGAAAAATATTCAGCGTTGCCAAACATAATTGCGACTTTAGCGAGGTAAAGTGAGCATGTGATAAAGGCAATACAACTCAATAATCCACCAATTGTAGATGAAAGCGTTGCGACACCAATTGCCTTTCCCCCTTCACCCTTTTGGGTCATTGGCCAGCCATCAATGGCAGTGACCGCTGAAGTTGGCGTCCCAGGTATGTTCATCAAAATCGCGGTTATCGATCCTCCAAACATTGCTCCGCAATAGATACCGCACATAACCATGAAAGCGGTATATTTACTCATTGTGAACGTTATAGGAATCAACAACCCGATAGCCATAGTTGATGTTAGTCCGGGGGCAGCGCCAATTATTGTCCCGGTAATGACAGAAATACTTATTATAGCTATTCCTTTTGGTGATAGCAGAATCTGCAAAGCTTCCAGCATTATCTCCATGTGACCATCCGAATTTTCTGGTTGGATTGAAAATTAAACACCCTATTTAAATCTCATCATAAAGAAATATCCACCCAAATTCCGGGAGCTAAATATGCATCCAGAAGATAAAAAAATCCGAAATATAAAAATACAGACAATAGGCTCGAAAAAAGCGCACTTTGAAAAGTGCCTGCTTTCAGGACTTTCATAAGAGTAAATGAATAGAGAGCGGTCGAAATAAGAAAGCCGATACGGGTTATAAACCAAGGATATAGGAAAGCTAAAATAAATATGAATGTCATTCTCCGCATCTGTTCAGCACCGTCACCATCATATCTGCGCCAGGAACGAAAAAATTCTTTAAGAAAGTTCAGTGGTGATTGGCTGACTAAGCGTCTGTTAGAGAACAGCTTTTTAATCAAAAGCAAAGCAGGGATTCCGGTAAGGATGCAAAAAATTATCGGAAAAAATGCTGGTCCGGCTGGGTCAGAGGATAGGGTCGGGAAATTCAATGATAGGATAAAAAAGACGACGCTAACTGCTAAAACCAACAGGCTTGTTATCCATTCTGCTATCATAATAGATTTCCAAATGTCGTAAATTTCTTAATGTTCGAATCGCTATTTCAAAATTTGGGAGCCCCCTGACGATGTCTGAGGCTCCCAAAATTGAAATTATGCCTATTTACCTTTGATAAGCTTAAGAGCTTTTGTCATATCTCCTTCCATCTTTAACATGTGCTTACTGTATTGTTCGGCGTTAACTTTAAATAGCACTAATCCGAGATTGTCCAAATCTTGGCGAAATTCCGGTATATTCCATACTTTTTGAGTTGCTTCCGAAATTGTTTTTTTTACATCAGCCGGCATTCCTTTCGGTCCACCAACACCATAAGGATGCTCCCAGACAACATCCCAACCAGATTCCTTCAGGGTAGGCACGTCAGGATAATCATCCATTCTTTCGGGACCTATATAGGCTAAAAATCGAAAATCGCCTTTCTTAATATATGGAATATTGGGACGGACCCAGGTTACGTTCGCGTCAATATGCCCACCGAGAAGAGAGGCCATTTGCTGAGGAGAGCCTTCATGAACGATTGCTTTGGCCTTAAATCCTGCCAATTCCTCCCAAAGAACCAAGGGTTGATGATAAGTCCCTCCGAGGTCAGATATGCCAATTGACCTTTTGTCTGGATTCTTTTTGCAATCATCAACAAATTGCTGAATCGTTTTCCAAGGAGAACTCGATTTTACAACTACTACCGGAGACTGATAAGCAAAACCGTCGAGAATATCGAAATCTTCAACGCTAAGAGGCGCCAATCCCATCGGTTTAAATTTGGGAAGGTCACCCTGAATGCAAACAAGTGTATAGCCATCAGGCTTTGCCTCTTTCGCCGCGAGATACCCAATACTTGCACTCCCGCCTGTTATATTTTGCACAATAATCTTCTGCCCAATAGCCTTTTCAAAATATTTTGTAAAGATTCTAGTAGCAGTATCAGCGCCACCACCTGCTTTCCAGACAACAATCATGTTGATCGGCCTATTTGGATATCCTTGCTCAGCAGTCGATTGAATTGGAAGACAAAAAATCATCATAATCGAAACAACTGCAACAACCATGATAGAAAAAGTGCGGTTCGTTTCCATGTAATACCTCCTTTGATTTGGTTTTCGCAGATTATTGTTCCTTACAGTGTCCTCCTGATTGGTGATTATAACCGGTTTTTAGAGTGGGCCATTATAATGTCCTCAACATTGGCCAAATGATTTTCCATTGCTTCTCCGGCTTTATTAGGATTTCGCTCTTTAATGGCATTAAGAATTCTGGCATGCCCCTGCAACGATAACTGCCTACGTTTTGGACTTTGCAGATATTCTTCTCTGCTTTTTAGCAGGAGGTTGGATATTAATTGAACAACCTGGAACAATGTCGAATTTCCTGTCGCTCGCGTTAATGCCAAATGGAACTTTTGATCAATTAAACCAAAGGCTCTCGTGGTGCCATCATGGTTTTTCTGTTCTATGTATATCTTTTCTAATTCATCTATGTTCGCTTGAGCGGCGTTTTTAGCGGATAGCCTTGCTATTTGTGGCTCAATAAGCCTCCGAAATACAAATATTTCAGAAAGTTTAGTCTTCTTTCGATGTATGGCGGTTGATAGAACATCAATTACGGATGATTCATCTTCATGAACTACGATAGTGCCACTTCCAAGAATACTCCGAACAATGCCTTTTTGCTCCAAAATTCGGATCGCTTCCCGAACGCAATGCCGTGAAACATTAAAAATTCGCGCCAATTCACGCTCTGCTGGTAATCGGTCACCAGGTTTAAGTTTCCCTTTACCGATTATGTCTTGTATTTGTAATACGATTTGCTCGTAAAGCTTCGTTCGATGCAATGCTTTGAACTCTGTAGAAATATCATGTTTAATGATAGACAATTTAGCCCCACTTCATTATAATTAGCATGCAAACCGCTAATAGAATTATAAACAGATTGACTAATAAATCAGCATTCGCTTTGGCAGTATAATAAAGGACACCAGGAATAATAAGAAGCAAAATAAAAATTGTGTTTCTGACGATGCTTTTATTTTTCAATTAAAAGCTCCACTGAAAACTATTTTGTGATATATTGGGTAATAAAAATTGTGAAAATACCGATAAGCGTAGTTATTACTATTGCATATTTTAATGTTATCCTTAATACCGATCCTTCCTGGCCTGACAATCCAACCGTGGAGCATCCAACAATAATTTTCGCGGGTGCTATCATGCTTCCAAGTGCACCGCCGGTCGTCTGAGCGGCCAAGATCACAACAGCGCTTATTCCACCCAGTTCGGCTACTTGCTTTTGAAGTCCACCGAATATGACATTAGAATTGGTATTACTGCCTGTCATAAAGGCTCCCGGCGGTGGTCCCCAAAATTTGGACAGTGTGCTAAGCTCTGATTCAGACCCCAACGGGAGGATCAGAGATGAGCAAGAAACGTAAAAAGCACAGTGCCCAGTTCAAGGCGAAAGTGGCCCTGGCCGCCCTGGCCAACGAA
>JBGSTS010000126.1:0-2170 GCA_041736435.1 Desulfobacterales bacterium
GCGCCTCGGCCACGGCGGCCTGGCGCAGGAGGATGGCCTCCCGGTCGCGCAGCGGGTTGAGCAGCCAGCGTTGGAACAGGCGCGCACCCATGGCGGTGCGGGTGTGGTCCAAAACCGAGAGCAGGGTTCCACGGCGCGACCCGTTGCGAAGGTTGCGGGTCAGCTCCAGGTTAAGGCGGCTGGTTCTATCGACCACCAGGCAGCTGTCGAGCGAATAACTCTCCAGGCGCGTGATGTGTGCGGTCTTCTGCTTCTGGGTCTCGGCAACGTAGGCCATCAATGCTCCGGCCGCAACGACCCCGGCCCTGAAGTTCTCGCAGCCAAACCCCTCCAGGTTGACCGTCTGGAACTGCTCGGTCAGCCTCCGGTAGGCGCGGCGGTAGTCGAAGTCGCGATCGTTCAGGTAGGTCGACGGTGCCGGATCGAGGCCGATGCCGCCCCCCTGCGCTTCGATTTCGTGGCGGACGCTTTCGGGCAGCAAAACCTCCTTCGGCCCCACCCGCCGGGCCTCTTCCCGAATCGCCTCGGGGTCGGCCGATTCCGTGACGCGGAAGGTGCCGGTGGAGATGTCCAGGTAGGCCAGGCCCGACACATCGCCGGTGCGGGCCAGGGCCAGGATAAAGTTGTTGGCGCGGGCGTCGAGGTACTCCTCGTCGATGATCATCCCCGGCGTGATGACGCGCACGACCTCGCGCCGAACCAGTCCTTTGGCGGCGGCGGGGTCTTCCACCTGGTCGCAGACGGCAACCTTGTATCCGTTTTCGATCAGCCGGGCAATGTAGCCGGTGGCGGCGCGATGCGGCACCCCGCACATCGGTACCGGGGACTCGTCGTTTTTGTTGCGGGAGGTCAGGGTGATGTCGAGCACGCGCGCGGCGGTCTCGGCATCTTCGAAGAACATCTCGTAGAAATCCCCCATGCGGTAAAACAGGATGGCGTCCGGGACCTCCCCTTTGATCTGGAGGTACTGCCGGAGCATGGGAGTCGACTTTGGGGCGGTCATCGGACAGCCGGGGCGGACGCTGGCATCCCTCCCCGCTTCAACGGTTTTGAATCGGAGAAGTGATGGACGACTCGGGCGGTTCTCCGGGCAGCGGTTCACCTTTAAGCCGCGCCATTTCGATCTTAAGCGCGTTGGCCTCGGCCTCGCGATCGGTGGCGGCGGCTGCCAACTGCTTCAGGGCCCGGCGTTTGCGCATCTTCTCCGGCAGGGCGAAGACAAATTCAACCAGCAGGCCAAAGACGAAAAAGATCAGGTAATACACCCAAAGCGGCAGCTCGGGGGAGCGGTACTCGGGGGTTAACCCGAGATTGAGCCTCAGACTTTGCGCGGTGCTGAAGAAATGGCCCTCGTTCTGATACATGACCAGACCCATGAACCCCAGAATGATCAGCCAGATGACCAATTTTGTCTTGTTCATGTGCACGTCTCCGAGTGAGTGAGATTCAGGGGGTGATCGCCGCAAAATGCGGTTTCAGCAAGTCGCAGGTCTCCTTCAGATGCTGGGGGATGACGCGAACGTCGGCAAAAACGGCCAGGGCGTTGGTGTCTCCCAGCCAGCGCGGGACAATGTGAAGGTGCAGGTGCTCTTCGATCCCGGCGCCGGCCACCCGGCCGAGGTTCAAGCCCACGTTGAAGCCCTCCGGGCGCATCACCCGCTTCAGAACCGCCACCGACTGCTCAACGGTGGACATGAGCAGGCCCATCTCGTCCCGGTCGAGATCCGAGAGCGACGCTACGTGCCGCAGCGGGGCCACGAGCAGGTGTCCGTTGATGTAAGGAAATTTGTTGGCCACAACCAGGGTGCGGCGCCCCCTGTACAAAAGGAGATCCTCATTGGAATCGAGCGTGTTGCAAAACACACAGCCGTCGGCCTTGTCGGCCAGGATGTACTCGATCCGCCAGGGAGCCCACATGGTTTTCATGGTCGTTGTCATCAGCCGTTGCCCGCTCTTCTCGATCACTCCGCAACGAGTGTTACTTAGATGTTCCGGCTCGAAAATTCAACCCTTTTTTGACGCCAGGGGAACCACGTGGATCCCGCCCCAGAAGGCCACTTGATCGCCCGCAACGATCACCATCCCGTCCACCCCGGGGATGCGGCGCCCGCAGGCGATGGCCCGCCGCAGGTCCTTGGGCGTTTGCACGACGTTGCCGACGGCCGTGGCG
>JBGSTS010000169.1:0-3073 GCA_041736435.1 Desulfobacterales bacterium
GACCATGACCCCCTCGGGGAAGCGCACCCCGCGGTCGCGGGCCGGCTCGAGGTCGGCCACGCGCTTGAGGTTGAGCACGGCCCCCAGCCGGGCGGTGATCAGGTCGCGGTTTTCGAGCAACATCCGCGCCACCCCGGTCCCGACGGTCCCGCAGCCGAGCAGTCCAATATTTATTTGTCGCATTACCATTTACTCCTTAACCATCTGTAATCTAATATATTAACGGTTTCATAATTATCAGGAAGCCCTTCGAAAATCCCTCCTCACCTCCCTTTTCCAAAGGGAGGGATTCTCCCTCTTTGGCAAAGAGGGGCAGGGGAGATTTTACCAAACGGGTCAATTCAATTTCGAGATTGATAATACACATATGGGCTGCATTGTTTTTTCAAAAATTAGTGATGTGCGCCCGGTGATGATGTAACTGAATCGAGAAGGCAACCGGCTCACAGGACTTTTTTGATTCCGCGCACCGCCTGGTTGATGCGCATGGGATTTTCGATCAGGGCAAAGCGCACGTAGTCGTCCCCATACTCCCCGAAGCCCAGCCCTGGGGAGACCGCGACCCCGGCCTCGCGGATCAGAAACTTCGAAAACTCAACCGAGCCCATTTTGATGTATTTCTCAGGGATTCGGCCCCAGACGAACATGGTCCCCTTGGGTTTGGGGATCTTCCATCCGATGCGGCTGAGCCCGCGCGTGAGCGCATCGCGGCGCTCCTTGTAGACCCGGCGGATGTCGGCAACACAGTCTTCGGGCCCGTTGAGGGCAATGATGGCCGCGATCTGGATGGGCTGGAACACCCCATAGTCCAGGTAGCTCTTGATGCGCTTGAGCGCCGCCACGGTCTCCGCGTTGCCGCAGCAGAACCCCATGCGCCAGCCTGCCATGCTGTAGCTCTTGGAGAGCGAGAAGAACTCCACCCCCACCTCCTTCGCGCCGCGCGCCTGCAGGAAGCTGGGGGCCGAATAACCGTCGAAGGTGAGGTCCGCATAGGCGAAGTCGTGAATCACCAGGATGTCGTTCTCGCGGGCGTAGTCCGCCACCTTCTGGAAGAAATCCAGGCCGACGACCTCCGTGGTCGGGTTGTGCGGGTAGCTGATGATGAGCATCTTCGGCCGCGGCCAGGTCTGCTTGGTGGCGGCCATGAGGTTTTCAAAGAAGTCCTGGTCCGGTCCGACCGGGATCCCCCGCACGTCGCCTCCGGCGATGATGGCCGAAAACGGGTGAATGGGGTAGGTCGGGTTGGGCGTAAAGACGACATCGCCGGGACGGGTGGTGACGAGCACCAGGTGCGATAGGCCCTCTTTGACGCCGATGGTCACGATGGCTTCGGTGTCCGGGTCGATCTCAACGTCGAAGCGGCGTTTGTACCAGTTGCTGATGGCCAGGCGCAGCTTGGAGATGCCCATCGAGGCCGAGTAGCGATGGTTTTGCGGCTTGCGCGCGGCCTCCACCAGCTTTTCGACGATATGATCGGGGGTGGCCAGGTCCGGGTTGCCCATGCCCAGGTCGACAATGTCCTGACCCGCCCGGCGGGCCTGCATCTTGATCTGGTTGACGGTGGCGAACACATAGGGCGGCAAACGGTCGAGCCGTGCGAATCTGCTCATGGCGGTGGGCAGGCACTCCTTTCGGGGATTGTGCGGTGCGTCGCAGCCAGGTGCACCCAGTGCGCCGTTGGACACCTCGAAACGGCCGCTGCCGCGGCTGTAAGCAGCGGATTCCGGATTGACTTCTAAGCCGGATCATTCTATTTTTCAAGGGTTTTTGTTCGAATCGACCCGCTCACAGGAGATGATCATGTCAAAGCCCATCACTTACGCCGATGCCGGTGTGGACATCGAAAAAGCCAACGCGCTGGTGCGCACCATCGGCCAGATCACCCGGCAGACCAACCGCCCCGGCGTCATGAGCGAAATCGGCGGTTTCGCCGGTTTGTTTTCCCTGGAGCGCCACATCGCCGACATGCAGCACCCCGTGCTGGTGAGCTCCACCGACGGGGTGGGGACCAAGCTCAAGGTCGCCTTCCTGCTCGACAAGCACGACACCATCGGGATCGACCTGGTGGCCATGTGCGTGAACGACATTCTGGTCCAAGCCGCCAAACCGCTCTTCCTGCTCGACTACCTGGCCATGGGCAAGATCGACAGCGACCGCGTGAAGGCCATCGTCACCGGCATCGCCGAGGGCTGCAAGCAGGCCCGGTGCGCGCTTATCGGCGGGGAGACCGCCGAGATGCCCGGTTTCTACCCGCCCGGCGAGTACGACGTGGCCGGTTTTGTCATCGGCATCGTCGACAACGGCAAGATCATCGACGGCACCTCCATCCGGGTCGGGCACCAGCTGATCGGCATCGCTTCGAGCGGGCTGCACAGCAACGGTTTCTCGCTGGTGCGCAAAATCTGCTTCGAGGTGCTGCGCATGAAGGTCGAGGACCACGTGCCCGATTTCGGCCGCAGTTTGGGCGAGGAGCTGCTCACGCCCACGCGCATCTACACCGACATGGTGCAGGGCCTGCTTAAGGAGCTGCCCATTCACGGCCTGGCGCACATCACCGGCGGCGGCATCGTGGACAATATCGTGCGGATCATCCCCCAGGGGTTGCGACTGCTCATCCGTCGGGACAGCTGGGAGGTTCCGCCGGTGTTCACGTTTCTGCAGCAGGCGGGCAACATCCCGGAGGCCGAGATGCTGCGCACTTTCAACAACGGCATCGGCATGGTCGCCGTGGTGCCCGAGGCGGCGGCCGGCGAAGTGCTCGATCGCCTCACGGCCAACAAAGAGAAGGCCTTCCTTATCGGCGAGGTGCTGGACCACGGGGAATCCGGTGAACGGATCCTCTGGGCCTGACCGGACATGATCGTTCTCGGCATTGAATCCTCCTGCGACGAGACCGCGGCCGCCCTGGTCCGCAACGGGCGTGAGATCCTCTCCTCGGTAGTGGCCTCCCAGGACCAGTTGCACCACCGCTACGGCGGGGTGGTGCCCGAGCTGGCCTCGCGCAGGCACATGGAGGTGATCGCACCGGTGGTCGAAACCGCGCTGAGCCGGGCCGGGCTCGCGCTGCCCGCGG
>JBGSTS010000199.1:0-3167 GCA_041736435.1 Desulfobacterales bacterium
AGCACGGCTGCGGCGATGTAGTCGCCGACCCCCGGTAGGGCCCGGAGGGGCTCCCAGGTGTCCGGCACCCGGCCGCCGTGGTGCTCGAGGACGAGCCTGCAGGCGCGGTGCAGGTTGCGTGCCCGCGCATAATAGCCCAGCCCTTCCCAGCTCTTGAGAACCTCCTGCAGTTCGGCCCGCGCGAGCCGGCTCAGGGTCGGAAACCGCTTTGTAAACCTTTGGTAATAGGGCTGCGCCGTCTTGACCTGGGTCTGCTGCAGCATTACCTCGGAAACCCAGATGCGGTAGGGGTCGCGCGTTGCCCGCCACGGCAGCCGGCGCCGCTGCCGTTCGTACCAGTCAAGCAGGCGCCGGCGAAGCGGGCCGGCGTCAGCGGGGCGCATGGGGTTTGCCCAGGATGCGGTCGATCATCCCCTGCACGTCCGTGACGGATTCCTTGACGATCTCCTGCCCGGGGCGCAGGGCGAAGTCCAGCCCGCACAGAAAAAACGTGAAGGCCGACGGCTGTCGGTCGATCGTGCCGGCGAAGGCGCGCACCATCTGATCGGCCTTGTCCGCCCAGGCCGTTTTCCCGGTCAGCCGGGAGAGCCAGAGCAGGTTCATCAGCGCAACCGAGTTGGCGGAGGGAATAGCACCGTCGTAGATCTCCTTGGGCCGCACGGGGAGGTCCGGGTTCCGAGCGCCGACCAGGAAAAAGCCGCCGCCGGCCTCGTCCCAGAGATCCTCCAGCATCACCTCCTGCAGGGCGGCCGCCTTCTCGGCCCAGGCGACATCGAACGTGCTGCGGTACAGGTGCAGCAGGCCGTAGATGAGGTAGGCATAATCGCCGGCCTGGCCGGCAATGGCGCGCTCTGCCTCCCGGAACCGGTGGAAAAGCCTGCCGTCGCTGCCGCGCAGCGTGTCGAGCAGAAAGCGTGCCGCTCTCGATGCGGCCTCGACCGTGTCCCCGCGTCCGAGAACGCGTGCGCCCAGCGCGAGGGCGGCGATCATCAACCCGTTCCAGTCCGTCAGGACCTTGTCGTCTTTGAGCGGGTGGATGCGGGTTTTGCGTGCGGCGAAGAGCCGGCTGCGCGTCTCCTCCCAGCGCAGGTGCAGCTGCTCTTCGGCCACCCCCAGCTCTTTTGCCCAGCGGCCGAAGGGCCGGGTGAGATGTAGGATGTTGGCGCCGGTGGTGTGCCCGCCGGTCTCTTCCCGAAAATTGCCCTCGGTCTTCAGGTTGAAGATCGGCTCCCAGAAAGCGGCCTCGTCCGGCCCCAGCGCCTGCCGGAAGTCGGCGAGGCTCCAGACGTAGAATTTCCCCTCGACGCCTTCGCTGTCGGCGTCCTCCGCCGAAAAGAAGGCCCCTTGCGGGGAGGTCATGTCCCGCAGGACGTAGGAGAAGATCTCGTTTGCGGTTTGAGCCATGAGAGGCGCCTGGATGACCTGCGAGGCCTCCAGGCAGGCCATGGCCGTCAGCGCCTGGTCGTAGAGCATTTTCTCGAAGTGCGGCACCAGCCACTGCTTGTCCGTGGAGTAGCGGTGAAACCCGAAACCCACGTGGTCCCAGATTCCGCCCAGGCGCATGGCAGTGAGGGTGCGCTCCGCCATTTCGAGCGCCCGGGGCTCGCCCGTGCGGTCGTGGCAGCGCAGGAGGAACAGCAGCCGGTGAGGTGTTGGGAACTTGGGCGCCATCTCGAAGCCGCCGTGCCGGCCGTCGAAGCTCAAAGAGATGTCGTCAAAGGCGCGGTCCAGCAGCCGGATGCCGGGCGCTTCAGCCGGGGTGAACTCGAACGCCTTGCCGAGCGTGCCGGTGACGCCCGCCGCCGCCGCGGCGATCTTCTGCGGCTCCTGAACCCAAAGCGTTTTCACCCGCTCGCAGAGTTCGATCAGCCCTGTGCGCCCGAAACGGCTGCGTTTGGGAAGATAGGTGGCCGCGAAGAAGGGCCTCTTGTCCGGTGTCATGAAGATGGTGAGCGGCCAGCCTCCGCTGCCGTTCATCATGTGGCAGGCGGCCATGTAGACGGCGTCGATGTCCGGGCGCTCTTCGCGGTCCACCTTGATGCTGATGAAGGTCTCGTTCAGGTGCCGCGCAACCTCTTCGTCCTCGAAGGACTCTTGCTCCATAACGTGGCACCAGTGGCAGGTGGCATAGCCGATCGAAAGGAAGATCGGCTTGTTCTCGGATTCGGCCTTGGCGAAGGTCTCCTCGTTCCAGGCATGCCACGCCACCGGGTTGCGGGCGTGCTGCAACAGGTAGGGGCTTTTTTCATCGATCAGGCGGTTGGCTTTCATGGGGGACGCCTCGGAAGACGATTTACGGTTCAAGGTTCAGGGTGCAAGGTTCGAGGTACAGGGTGCAGTAGGGATCAGTCGGAGTTGGACTCGAAGCGGGAATAGTATGGTCAGTTAGTACCAACCGTTGAAGGCGGCCGCACGGTCAGCTGAACCCCAAACTCTGGATTTCCCTCGAACCCTCGACCTCTTGAATCCTTGGACCCTTCTATAATTTATCCGACTATAGGCACGGCGATGCGGGATGGCAATCCGGGCGGCGGCGTCACGGGTTGCGGCTCGGAATGGCCGGCGGGTCTCAGCGGTCGCGGAGGTGGGCGTAGGGAGGGAGCATGGTCAGCCTCGGCTCTTCCAGGGGGTGGCCGACGGTGAAATGGTAGAGGCTCTGGTAGCGATCGTCGGTGAGGCCGAGAAGTGCGTGCACGGCGTCGTCGAAGAAGCAGCCGATGCCCGTGCCCCTGACCTCGTGCGCCTCGGCCTCCAGGTAGAGCACCTGGCCGATCATGCCGCTCTCCCAGAACAGGTGCCGATAGCGGAAAGGCTCGCGGCGCACGATCTCTCCAAACCTTGCGAGCATGCCCAGGGAAAAAGCGCTGGAACCGGCGATCTCCTGGTTACAGCTCATCATGGCGGCGGTTTGCCGGAAGTTTCCCGCTTCAAGCAGAAACAGCGGAAAATTAGGCTCGACGGGCTGCCAGGCGAATTCGGGCCGGGTGAGCCCGCGCACCTCCGGCAGGTGCCGCGCATTGCGGTTGAAAAAGTAAAGGCCCGGTTGCAGCCCTTCGACCTGATGAACAAAAATCAGCAGGTGCAGGGCCGGTTCGCCCAGCCCGGCGTCGAACGGGGCCCGCCCGTCGCGCGGGCGCGTTTGGTCGAGCATGGCCAGAAAGTGCGGC
>JBGSTS010000207.1:0-17150 GCA_041736435.1 Desulfobacterales bacterium
GAAGCCGAACTTGTAGGGCTTGACCTTGCTCGTCATGGTCATGGTCAGAAGCGTCCGGCCGTGGTAGGCGTTCTCGAAGACGATCACCGCCGGCCGCTTCGTGTAATAGCGCGCGATCTTGACCGCGTTCTCCACGGCCTCGGCCCCGCTGTTGACGAAAACGGCCTTCTTGGGGAAAGCGCCGGGAGTCAGCCGACAGAGCTTTTCGGCCAGACGGATGGCCACCTCGTAAGGGCTCACCATGAAGCAGGTGTGGTGGAACTTCTCGGCCTGGGCCTGGATGGCCGCCACCACCTTGGGGTGGCAGTGGCCGATGTTCATCACCCCGATCCCGCCGCCGAAATCGATGTACTCCTTGCCCTCCACGTCGCGCACGATGGCGCCCCGCGCCGACTCCACGTGCAGCGGGGTGACGCTCGACACCCCCGCGGAGATCACCTCCGATCTGATCTTCTGCAGTTCCATGTTGGTTTTGACGCTGCTCATGGTGGCCCCCTTGTTGAATTAATGACCGCTTCCGGCCAAGATTCTATCGAGTGCTGCAATTTAACGGCAGAACAAGGAAAGCGCAACTTTTTTTCGCGTCTATTCCGGAGCCGGGACCGGTTGAGGGTCCGCATTTCGCTTCACCGCAGCATAGACCTAGAGCCGTTCCTGCCGCTGCGGATGCCATCGACCGGCGTCATTCTCTGAGCAGCGTGGCTGCAGTGCGCCCCTACTGAACCTTGACACTCACCTTGGTTCTAAGCTATTTGCGGGTCGTATGGCGTGTCACGCTGCCGATGACACCCACCCCATACCAAGGAGGCATTCCATGATCACACGCAAGAGGGGTATCGTTCTGATTCTGTTGACCGTTGTTTTGGCGCTGGCCGTTCAACCGCTGTCGGCAGCCGAGAAGTCCTTGAAAGTGGGCGTCTACGGGGGCTATTTCAAAGACTCCTTCGACAAGCACATTTTCCCGGACTTCACAAAGGAAACCGGCATCAAGGTCGAGTCGGTGGCCGAACCGACGGGCGAGGCCTGGCTGGTCCAGCTCGAGCAGGCCGCCAAGGCGGGGGTGGCCCCCGCCGACGTCAACATGATCGCCCAGGTCCCGATGCTGCGCGGGCAGAAAACCCAACTGTGGATGCCGCTCGACCTGAACAAGATCCCCAATCACAAGAACCTGCTGCCGGTGTTCATCCACAAGTACCCAGACGGCAAGGTGGACGGGATCGGGGCGGTGTCCTGGTACATTACCCTGGTTTCCAATACGAAAGCCTTTCCGGCGGCCCCCGCCTCCTGGGCCGACATGTGGTCAGCCGACAAAAAGGACAAGCTCGGCCTGCTGGCGCTCGCCTCAAACTCATTCCTGCTTGAAATCACTGCCACTGCCTTCTTCGGCGGCACCCAGATCCTCGATACCCGGGACGGCATTCAGAAAGTGATGGACAAGCTCGCGACCCTCAAGCCCAACGTAAAGCTTTGGTACCGGGATGAAGCCCAGTTCGAACAGGCCTTGAAATCGGGCGAGATCCCCATGGGGCAATACTACCACGATGTCGCCACCCTGGCCGGCAAGGAGCATCCCGTGCGCTCGACCTTCCCCAAGGAGGGCGGGGTTCTCGATTCAGGCATCTGGGCGGTTACCAAGGCCTGCAAAAAGGTCGAGGAAGCCCATGTGTTCATCAACTATATGTCCCAGCCGGACATCCAGAAGAAGCTTTCGCTGAAAGTGGGCACCTCCCCGACGGTTAAGAAAGAGCTGACCGGCCTGTCGGCCGAGGACTTCGCCGCAGTCTCCAGCGAGATCAAACCGATCCTCCCACGGTATGACATTTACACCGGCGAGATGAGCGACTGGATCAACCAGAAGTGGACGGACATGATCACGAAGTGACGTGAATCGGTTCACGGTTCAGGAGTTCACGGTTGAAGACAGACTCCGCCGGAAGCGACGGGGTCTATCCCAACCCTGAACCTTGAACCCGGAACCCTTTAACCTTGATGCCACTCAGCGCCCTGCGCGGGGTGGCTGTCGGTTTTTTTATGGCCGGCCTCTTCCTGGAAGACATTCACAAGCAGTTCGGCAGCGTCGTCGCCGTCCAGAATGTAAATCTGCACATTCCCCACGGTCGCTTCGTCTGTTTTCTCGGCCCCTCGGGCTGCGGAAAAACGACGCTGCTGCGCCTCATCGCCGGTTTGGAACGCCCCTCCCGGGGCCGGATCCTTCTCGAAGACCTGGACATCACGGAGCAGGCCGCCCACGAGCGCCACTTCGGCATGGTGTTCCAATCGCTGGCCCTTTTCCCGCACCTCACGGTAGGCGAGAACATCACTTACAGCCTGAGGATCCGCAAAAAGGCCGCGGCCGACTGCCAGCGCCGCATGGACGAGCTTCTCGAACTGGTGCGCCTGCCCGGCTACGCCGGCCGCCACATCTCGCAACTCTCCGGCGGACAGCGCCAGCGCGTGGCCATCGCCCGCGCGCTCGCCATCGAGCCGCGGCTGTTTCTGCTGGACGAGCCGCTCTCGGCTCTCGATGCCAAGCTGCGGGAAGACATGCAGCTCGAATTGCGCCTGTTGCAGCACCGCCTCGGAATCACCACCATCCTGGTCACCCACGACCAGCGCGAGGCGATGACCATGTCCGACCTGATCGTTGTGATGGGCAGCGACAACCAGGTCCACCAAGTGGGCACCCCGCTCGAGATCTACCGCCACCCGGCCGACACCTTCGTGGCCGACTTTCTTGGAAACAGCAACCTGCTCAAGGGGACCTGCAGCGGCGGCAACCGGGTGACGGTCTCGGGAAATTCGTTGATCGTCGGCACCTTGCCGGAGACGGTCGCGGAGGGAAACGCGATCACCGTCTCCATCCGGCCTGAAGATATTTCCGTGGTGGCCGGCGTTCGGGAAGGGCAGAACCATCTGCAGGGCCGGGTCACGTTCGTGCGGGATGTGGGATCGAGCGTCGAAATCTACCTCGACTGCAACGGTTTTCAAATCATCAGCCAGTCCACCCCCAAGAGCCGGCCGGCGGTCCGGCAGGGAGATTCGGCCACGGCCGTCCTGCCGCCATCCGCTTGCGTGGTGCTGACCGCATGATCGGAGACAACCCCATAGGCGTGCGAGCCCACCTGCCGATTCTCTACCCGGCGGTCATGCTCGTGGTCTTCTTCGTCATCCCGTTCGGCATCATGCTGGCAGTGAGTTTTTTTCAGCGGGAACCAGGCGGATTCTATACGACCGATTTCTCCATCGACAACTACGCGAGCCTCTTTACCGCGCTGTTCGGCCGGGTGCTGGCATTTTCCATCTTTATCTCAGCCTTTTGCGCCGCAATCTGCGTGGCGGTCGGTTTTCCCTTCACCTATTTCATCACGCGCATGCGGCGCAAGGCCCAGGTCGTGTGGCTGGTCATCCTGGTCTCGGTGCTCTCCCTGTCGGCGGTCATCGTGGCCTTTGCATGGTCCCTGCTGCTGTCGCAGACGGCCGGCATCTCCAACTTCTTTGTCTGGCTGGGGCTGATGGAGGCGCCCGCCAGCTGGTCGCCGGGCTTCTGGGCGCTCACCTGCGGCATGTGCTACATCGCCTTTCCGTACACCGTGCTGGTGCTCTACCCGCCGCTCTCGCGGCTGGATCCGCACCTGCCCGAAGCCGCCCAGACGCTAGGGGCCTCTCCCGTGACCACTTTTTTCACCGTGGTGGTCGGTTCGCTGCGCAGCGCCATCGTCGCCACCCTGATCATGGTGTTTGCGTTCACCCTGGGCACCTATCTCATTCCCACCATCCTGGGCCGGCCGCAGCACTGGACGCTTTCGGTTTTGATCACCGATGAGGCCATCTACCGCTCGAACCTGCCGTTTGCAGCGGCCATGTCGGTGTTTTTCATGATTGTGAGCCTGGCGCTGGTTGGCCTGACCATGCTGGTGGGCAAGGGGGAGAGGACGGCCGATAGATGAGCAAAGCCCTGCGACCGGTATTTCTGTCACTCGTGCTGCTCTTCCTGCTCAGCCCCATCGTGGTGGTCGGCGGGGTTTCGCTGAACGAGAAGAAGGCCCTCTATTTCCCGCCGCAGGGGTTCTCCCTGAACTGGTACGTCGAGCTCTTCACCGAGGAGGCCTGGATGATCCCGGTGAAGAACAGCATGATCATCGCCACCCTCTCCAGCCTGGCGGCCATTTCCATCGCGCTGCCCCTCGCCTACTTTCTCTGGCGCTACGGGGTGTTTTACGCCCGCGTCCTCTTCATGCTCGGCATCGCACCCTTCATGCTGCCGCCGGTCATTACCGCTTTGGGGTTTCTTGCCTTCTGGGCCACGGTGGGGCTCTACGGTCAAATGGCGGCCACGATCGTCTCCCACGCCATTTTTTTCGTGACCCTGCCGCTGGTGACCATTTCGCTCGGTTTGGAGTCCATCGACCGCGAGATCGTGGAAGCCGCTGAAACCATGGGGGCCGACTCCAAGGCGGTTTTCCGTACGGTGGTGCTGCCGATGGTGCGCTCCTATATCGTCTCGGGCTACGCGTTCTGCTTCGTGTTGAGCTTAAACGAGTATATCGTCGCCTACATGGTCGCGGGTTTCACGGTGGAAACCCTGCCCATCAAGATTTTCAATGCCCTGCGCTACGGCTACACGCCGGTCATGGCCTCCGTGACCATCTTCTTTGCCCTGTTGGCGGCGCTGATCTTCGGCCTCATCGGCCGTTTCGGCAACCTGCCGCGCCTGATGGGAGCGCTGGCCCCCGAGAACCGGAGCGGTTGAGGCGGCCGGACCGTCGATGCCCGCCGGCCTCTGACCCACCGGACATTACACACGCCAAGGCAGCCAACAATGAAGATTGCCGTCTACCAAGGGGAAGGCGTCGCGGGGGCGGTATCGAGCGCCCTTGAGGTGATGCGCCGGTACGCTTCAGAGGCGGCCGCACAAGGCGCCGGGCTGGCGATCTTCCCGGAGATGTTTCTGACCGGCTACAACATCGGCGATGCCCTGTTCGACCTGGCCGAACCGGCGGACGGGCCTTCGGCGGATGCCGTGCGGCAACTTGCACGTGAGAGCGGGGTTTCGCTTCTCTACGGATACCCCGAGCGTTCAGGCGATCAGGTCTTCAATTCCGCACGTCTCATCCATCCGGCCGGAGGCGGGACGGCCAACTATCGTAAGACCCATCTCTACGACAGCGAAGAGCGCCGGTTGTTCCAAAGCGGCGAATCGCTCATCGTGGCAGAAACGAACGGTCTGAAGGTCGGCATCCTGATCTGCTACGATGTCGAATTCCCGGAGGCGGTCCGCGCGCTGGCGCTGGCAGGCGCCGATTTGGTGGCCGTGCCCACGGCCCTGATTCGTCCTTTTGACATCGTCGCCCGCACCCTGGTCCCGGCCAGAGCCTATGAAAACCAGATGTACATCGCCTATGCAGGCCTTTGCGGCAACGAAGGCGGCCTGGGCTATTGCGGGTTGAGCTGCATCGTCGCCCCGGACGGACGGGATCTCGCGCGCGCCGGTGACGACCCCGCCCTGCTTCTGGCCGAAATCGACGTTTCGGCGATCTCCTCGGGACGAAAACAAAATCCTTATATCGCGGATCGAAACCCCGCGCTTTATGCCGCACCCGTGACCCGGGCGATGGGCCCTTCCGGCAAGTGACCTAAATAAAATTGATTTTTGCGTTTCCCGTAACCCGGAGGCGAGAATCCGGCAGTTGGCGGCGATCCGAGGAGAGAGGATGCAGGTGCGGAGGAGTCCGATGGACGACCTTTTCGTCGACACCCAGTTGAGCGGCATCTGGCAGATGGCGAGCACCGTCATCGTGAGCGGGTCAAGCTGCCTGGTGGTGGACCCCGGTTATTTCCCACGGGAGCTCGAAGCGATTGCGCACTCGGTCCCGGCCAAGGCGACGGTGGAGGCTCTCGTTCTCACGCACAGCCACTGGGACCATGTGATCGGCCACGGGAGGTTCCCAGGTGTCCCGGTCTACACCAGCCCGGTGCTGGCCCAATCCGTGCTCGAGAAGGGGGACCTGGCACAAAAGGCCATGGCGGGGGCCCACGAGTTCGACTCCCGCTGGTACATCGAGCGGCCGTGGGGGTACGACTGGCCGGCCGGTGTGCGCGGGCTCGACGACGAGGGGTGGTTCAATCTCGGGGATCTCGACATCCAGGCGTTCCTCATCCCCGGCCACGCCCCGGACTGCTTGGCCCTTCGCGCCGAGAACCATTTGCTGGTCGGCGACTACCTCTCGCCCTGCGAAATCCCCTTCCTGGAGAACTTGCCCGACTACCGCCGCACCCTTCAGCGCCTGATGGCCCTTATCGACTCCGGCATCGAACACGTGGTCCCGGGCCACGGACCGGTTCTGTCATCCGAAGCGGCCCGGCGCATCGCCCGGGAAGACCTGCGCTATCTCGACGCCCTCGCCCGTTGTGCCGCGCGCCGGGATGCTGCCGCCGCGAAAGCGATACCGCTCCCCCGTGCAGAGCATGTTTTCGGCATGGCGAATCATCACTCGGACAACTGCCGGAAAGCCGGTCTGGCCATCACACCTGGGCAGGGGTCAACGGACTCATCGCGGCTTGCCGGAGACCCAAAGTGAAAAGCCTTGACAATTGGAAGCCGAAACCATCCGCTTGCTCGAACTATTCCGGGTCAGTCTTCCTGGTGGAAGCGGCGAATGATGTAACCGCCGGATTTCTCGTCGCGCTCGAGATCCACGAGGCCGCGCGCGGCCGCCTCCTCGATCAGGCGGTTGAAGGAGCGGAAGCCGTAGTAAGATTCGTTGAAGCCGGGGCGGCGGCGCTTGAGCGTCTGCTTGATCATCGAGCCCCAGATCTTCTCCTCGGCCCCGCGCTCCTCGGCCAAGGCTTCAACGGTTTCCATGACCAGGTCGAGCGCCGCCTGGGTGCGCTCCTCGGCATCTTTGTCTTCTTTGGGCGCCTTGACCGTTGAGGCGCCACCACGGCCGGTTAAGGCCTTGCGGGGGGCAGGTCGCTTGCGCGGCTGCTTTTTGCGAACGAGGTCGTCGTAGTAGATGAACTCGTCGCAGTTGGCGATCAAAAGGTCCGAACTGGAGCTTTTGACGCCCACCCCGATCACGATCTTGTTGTTTTCGCGCAGTTTGCTGACGAGAGGGGAAAAGTCGGAATCGCCGCTGACAATCACAAAGGTGTCGACGTGCGACTTGGTGTAGCAGAGGTCCAGCGCGTCAACGACCATGCGGATGTCGGCGGAGTTCTTGCCCGACTGGCGCACGTGCGGGATCTCGATCAGCTCGAAGGCGGCCTCGTGCATGGCGGCCTTAAAATCCTTGTAGCGTTCCCAGTCGCAGTAGGCCTTTTTTACCACGATGCTGCCTTTGAGCAGCAGCCGCTCCAGCACTTTGCGGATGTCGAACTGGTCGTGGCGCGCGTCCCGCACCCCGATCGCGACATTCTCGAAATCACAGAAAACGGCCAAATTTTCGGTTTCCGGTTCCTTGCTCATCGAATTTCCTCCAGGGACGGGGGCAAGTTGTTTTCAGTTTAAATGAGTTGCTGCGGATGCTCAACTGAGTTTTCCAACTCCTGCATGCCGGCATGTTTGTTAGCGACTGCCCAGGATCGACGCCCCACAGACGATCATCAGAATGGAGGCGGCCTTGAGCAGGGTCATTTTCTCGCCCAGGAACAAGCCCATCAGCGTTACAACGATGATGCTCCCGCCGATAATAATGGGCCCGCCGATGGATATCTGCAGGCCCAGTTTGTAGGCTTTCAGGATGAAATAGTCCGCCAGCAGGACCGACAGGCCGGCCAGCATGCACAGGATCACGGCCCTGGATGTGACCTTGGGAAAGCCGCCGCTCAACACCGGCAAAAAAATCAAGGCCCCGGCGGTGAAGGCCGTCAGTTCGGTGATAAGCGCACCCAGCAGCGGATGCATCTGGCGTGAGGCGGAAGAGATGAAGACATTCCAGAGGCCCGTTCCGAGAGCGCCAATGACCACATAAAGGATGTTGATCGACATTGGATCCTTCTGATTTAGCGCGATGGTTTCATGCGTATGTTTTTAGGTGCAGCTGCAAGAGGGTTGCGATTGCGGCTGCTAGCCGCTCCCACCAAATCGCCGACTCTGAGCTATGAACTTCTTTTCCGACCCGGTGTAGGCATACGGATGAACTCCTCAAGCACATCGTCCAGATCCGGCTTCCCGATCTCCTGGAGATTATAGAAAACCCGTGTATTCGGTTTTTTGATCGTAAGGATGCGGTTGAGGTCGATGGGAGTGCCGATGATCACCGCGTCGC
This sequence comes from Desulfobacterales bacterium, assembly GCA_041736435.1. Classification (GTDB taxonomy): domain Bacteria; phylum Desulfobacterota; class Desulfobacteria; order Desulfobacterales; family SpSt-501; genus SpSt-501. The sequence continues at coordinate 8,268 of JBGSTS010000207.1, forward strand.
AGGACGTGCGGTTGATGGTGGCCTCCAAATCCTTCACCTGCTGGGTGCCGTAGCCCATCGCCGGCAGCACGGCACCGATATCCGGGTAGATCCGGAACGTCTCCTTGAGCTTGCCAACCAGATACGGCCGCGGGTCGACGATCTCCGCCGCCCCGAATTTCCGTGCGGCCACCACGGCGGCCCCGATTTTCATCCCGCCGTGGGTCAGCGTGGGGCCGTCCTCGACGGCCAGCACCCGTTTGCCCCGAACCACGACGGGGTCCTCCACGTCGATCACGGATGCCGCCTCGATCACGACGGCCTGCGGATTGACCGCAGCGACATTGCGACGCACGGTGTCGATGCCTTCCGGGCCGGCGCTGTCGATTTTGTTGATCACGACCACATCTGCCAGACGCAGAGTGACGTTGCCCGGGTAGTAGCTCATCTCGTGCCCGGGGCGATGCGGGTCCACCACGGTTACATGAAGGTCGGGCTTGTAGAACGGGAAGTCGTTGTTGCCGCCGTCCCAGAGAATTACGTCGCAGCCATCAGGATCGCTTTCAGCGGCTCTCAAGATGGCCTCGTAGTCGACACCGGAATAGATCACGTTGCCGCGCTCCAGATGGGGTTCATACTCCTCCATCTCCTCGACCGTGCAGTTGTGTTTCGCCAGATCGCTGATCCCGGCAAAACGCTGTACTCTCTGGGAGATTAAGTTCCCGTATGGCATAGGGTGGCGGACGGCGACCACCTTCACCCCTTTTGCCATGAGGATCTCGATGATCCGCCGCGAGGTCTGGCTTTTGCCGCATCCGGTGCGCACCGCTCCCACCGAGACGATCGGCTTGGTGCTCTTCAGCATGGTGTCCCGCGGGCCCAAAAGAACGAAATTGGCCCCTGCCGCCTGCACCATCGCCGCAAGGCTCATCACGTGCAGGTAGGACACGTCGCTATAGGAGAACACGCAGTCACCCACGTCGAGCGCACGGATCAACTTGGGCAGCTCGGCCTCGGGGTGGATGGAGATCCCCTTGGGATAGAGTTTGCCCGCCAAGGCGGCCGGGTATTTGCGGCCTTCGATGTCGGGAATCTGAGCCGCGGTGAAAGCAACCACGCGATAGGCATCGTTGTCGCGGTACACCATGTTGAAGTTGTGAAAATCACGCCCGGCAGCTCCGATGATGATTACATTTTTACGCTTCATGGAGTTCTCCTCTATTGGTCGGCCGGTCGCCCGTCAGCCGGTCTGCCCGCCAGAAGTCAGCCCTTGGGTGGACCGGCTCACGGGCGACCGGCTGACGCTATACCACTTCCGTCCCGGCCTCTCCGGCAACCGCCTGTTCGATGTCTTCCAATCCACAGATAACCCCGCGGCATCCGGTTTTCCTGTTGAACAAGGCGATCGCCTCCACCTTGGGCCCCATGGACCCCGGCGGGAAGTGACCTTCCGCCATGTATCGCTCCAAATCGGCCAGTGCAATCTTACCCACCGACTGCTGCGGCGGCTTCCCCCAGTGGATAAAAACGCCGGGCACATCCGAGGCGATGATGAAGATGTCGGCCTGGATCTCGGCGGCAAGGACTGAACTGGCGAGATCCTTATCGATCACGGCGTCCACGCCTCTGAATTTGCGCTCCTTGCGGATGACCGGGATGCCTCCCCCGCCGCAGCAGATGACGATGAAATCCATCTCGATCAGCTTCTTGATTTCACGGTGCTCGACAACCGCCAGCGGCCTGGGGCTTGCCACCACGCGCCGGAAGCCCTTGTCGGTCTTGATCAGTGTGTAGGGCAGCGTCTTGGCCTGCTCCGCGGTGTAAAAGGGGCCGATCGGCTTGGTGGGATTCTGAAATGCCGGGTCCTTCTCGTCCACCACGACATAGGAGATGAGCGAGACAAAGAGCTGCTCGTTGGTAACCCCGATCTCCATCAGAGCCCGATCGAGCGTAGACTCGAGCATGTACCCGATCTGCCCCTGGGTCATGGCAACGATGATTTCGAGCGGCATGTCGGGCACGTCGCGGCAACTCTCCTGCTGCAGCAGGAGGTTCCCGACCTGAGGGCCGTTGCCGTGGGTGATCACGATGCGGTAACCCCGAGACAGACGAGCAATCTGCCGCATGGGCCCCTTCAGGTTGGCAAACTGCTCCGCGGCCGTACCCGTTTGCCCTTTTCGGATGAGTGCGTTGCCGCCCAGGGCGATCAATAGCAGGGGTTTCTGCATGGTAGCTATCCGTAACGCGCAACGAGCAGCGCGTAAGGAGGTTGAGCCGAAACAGCGAGTTGCCGGTGTTTCCGCAAGTGGATAATCACCTTTCCAACTATGGCGTGTGAAAGGGGTTTCATGGGTATTCGCACTCGTAGCTCGTTACTTGCCGATAGTGGCCACCATGATGGCCTTGATGGTATGCAGCCGGTTTTCGGCCTGGTCGAAAACGGTGGAGGCGGATGACTCGAACACCGCATCGGTCACCTCCATGGCCTCCAGGCCGAACTTTTTATAGATGGCGTCGCCGATCTCCGTCTGCCGGTCGTGGAAGGCCGGCAGGCAGTGCAGGAACCTGACCCTCGGAGTACCGGTCATCTCCATCACGGCTCGGTTGACCTGATAAGGCGCAAGCAGGCGGATGCGTTCCTCCCAGACCGTATCGGGTTCGCCCATGGAGACCCAGACGTCCGTGTAGAGAAAATCGCAGCCCGCGACACCCTGGGGGACATCATCGGTGATGGTGATCCGCGCACCGGTTTCCCGGGCGACACCGCGGGCCAGCGCCAGCAATTCCGGCTTTGGCTGCAGCGGCACCGGGGCGACCACGCGGTAGTCCATCCCCATCTTGGCCGCGGCGACCAGGAGCGAGTTGGCCACATTGTTGCGCCCGTCGCCCAGAAAGGCGAACGCCACCTGCTTGAGGGGCTTGTCGCTGTGCTCCTGCATGGTGAATAGATCCGCCAGGGCTTGGGTGGGATGGAACTCATTGGTCAGCCCATTCCAGACCGGCACGCCGGCATATTTTGCCAACTCCTCCACCCGCGCCTGCTCAAAGCCGCGGTACTCGATGCCCTGGTACATGCGGCCCAGCACGCGCGCGGTGTCGCGGATCGACTCCTTCTTGCCGAGTTGCGATCCGGTCGGATCCAGGTAGGTCACGTGGGCACCCTGGTCATAGGCGGCCGCCTCGAAGGCACAGCGTGTGCGGGTGGAGGTCTTCTCGAAGATGAGCGCGAACTGTTTGCCCCCTAATCTCTGGGTTTCTTGACCGGCGCGCTTGGCGTGTTTCAACTCCGCAGAAAGGTCCAACAGAAATTTGATTTCCCCCGTGGAGAAATCCAACAGCTTGAGAAAATGCCTGCCTGTAAGCTTCATTTGGGCTCCCCTCACGCTCTACGCCGTGGTAGCTCGGCCATACGATTTGATCGAATGGCGGGTTCGGTTGCAACGATGCTGGTTCACTTGCATTATCATCAACCCGATCAGAGGTCAAAAAGCGCTTTGCATCGAAAGCGGCTGTTGCTATGGCAACTGGCCCGTATTAAAGTTGCCGCTGCGGTGAGTAAATTAGAAATCTCCGGAAAAGGGCTTTGCAATGCCTGCGTTGGGTCCGGTCATCACCACGGCGGCCTGGGTTCTGAGTGCCCTCTGCATCCTTATCGGATTGGCTGGGACGCTCCTGCCCGGGTTGCCGGGAGCCCCTCTCGTGTTCGCCGGCCTGGTGCTGGCCGCCTGGGCGGACGGTTTTCAGAACGTGGGGATATCCACCCTGCTCGTGTTGGCTGCGCTGACGGTGCTGGCCTTCTTCATGGATTTCATCGCCGCCGGCCTTGGAGCAAAAAGGGCCGGCGCCAGCCGCAGGGCACTGATCGGCGCGGCCATCGGAACCCTCATCGGCCTGTTTTTCGGGCTTGTGGGAATTTTTATCGGGCCATTCATCGGAGCGGCTGTCGGCGAATACCTCTCCCGCAGGGACCTCCTGCAAGCCGGCCAGGTCGGGGTTTGGACCTGGCTTGGGTTTGTCTTCGGCACGCTGGTGAAACTCGTGCTGGCATTCACCATGGTGGGTATCTTCATCATTGCCTACCTGCTCTGAACCGCACGCGCACCATCCATTCGGCTTTCGTTCAATCCGGAGATGTGGTATCCAACCCGAATCGATCATAGGAAAATCGGGGCCAACCAAGCGGGCTTAATTGGACTTCGAAAGGACAGATAAAATGGGAATACCCAAACCGCTCACCAAGGATCAGGCGGACACCAGCATCACTGAAATCTTCGACGGCATGCACGCCACCATGGGAAAAATGCCAAACATCTTCGGCGTCTTGGCCCGATTTCCCACCGCACTCAAGCGATTCGTGCCTTTCTACAATGCGGTCATGTTGAAAGGCCGAATCCCGACCAAGCTCAAGGAGTTGGCCTACCTGAAAACCGCGAGCATCAACGCATGCCAATACTGCCTGCGCGCCCACGCGGCCTCTGCGAAACAGGCCGGTGTAACTGACCGGCAAATCGAGGAGTTGAGGTTCTACCAGAATAGCCCAGAGTTCGATGAAAAGGAAAAGGCCACCGTCCGCTTCGCCGATTTGGTGACCCGTGGAGCGGCCACCATCGATGCGTCCGTGCTAAACTGGATCGGTCGGTTTTACTCCGAAGACGAGATCGTCGAGTTGGTCATGGTGATCGCCTTGGCCAACATGGTCAACCGCATCAATGACACCCTGCAGATCGAACCTGATCTGGGATAAGCGGATGAGGCGTCAGCCTCAATGACATCGCGGCAGGATGCCCGCTCCCACCGAAACGAAGCCCGATTGACCTGGAAAGCGGCGCTTCCTCCATCACCCCACACCGCGGCGGGTTTCTCGATCCGTCTTTCAGACGCGCTCGTCGGTGCGATCCGTCGCCGGAGGGGGCGTCGGCGCCAGTGCACACAGCCGTGCATAGAGCTCAGGCGGCAGGTCGATGTCTGTTGCCTTGAGAGCAGGCTCGAGCTGCTTCAGATTGCGTGCGCCAACGATGGGGCAGCTTACCGCCGGATGACGGGCCGCCCAGGAAACAGCCAGGCTTACCGGCGAGAAGCCCGTTTCCTTCGCTATTCGTTTCAGGCCTTGGGCCGCTTCGAACATCCAGGCATCGGCATAGCGTCGAGTGTACATGCGGTTTTCAGACAGCCGTCCGGCGCCCGGCGCGGGCGCTGATCCGTACTTGCCGGTGAGCAGCCCCCCACCCAGCGGGCTGTAGGTGATAACCCCCATCCCCGCATCAAGGGCCAGCGGCAGCAGCTCCACCTCGGCTTGGCGCTTGACGATGCTGTACATGGGCTGCATGACCCGAAAGGCACTCAGCCCGCACAGGGCACTGGTGCCGAGGGCCCGGGCGATCTGCCAGGCCGCCCAGTTGCTGACGCCGAGATACCTCACCTTGCCCTGCTGGACCAGCGTGTCGAATGCCCGCAGGGTCTCCTCAACCGGGACCCGGGCATCGAATCGGTGGGCGAAGTAAATGTCCACCCATTCGGTGCCGAGTCGCCGCAGGCTTGCCTCGCACTCCTGGAGGATATGGCGCCGTGAGAGTCCCTCCCGGTTGGGGCCTTGCCCCATCACCCCGCCGACCTTGGTGGTGAGGATGAGCTCCCCGCGCTCGCCGGCGATCAACTCCCCCAGGATGCGCTCTGACTCCCCGCTCGCGTAGACATTGGCGCAGTCGAAAAAATTGATGCCCGCCGCGCGGCAGCGCCGGTAGATCGCAGCGCTCGCCTTGCGGTCGGCCTCTTTGCCGAAGGTCATGGTTCCCAAGCACAGCTCCGAAACTTTGAGCCCTGTGGTCCCCAAATCGACGTATTTCATTTTTGCACACTCCTGCCGGCAGCAGAGGCGCTCGCTTTGCCCCCCACAAGCCATTTTTTTTGAAAAACCGACCTTCCATTTAAGGGCTATAATCCGTTGTCGTTGGGTTGCCCCATGCGCATGGGCCCGCCGCGCGCCGTGGGCCACGGAAGACAATTGCCGGCAGAACCGGGCACAGTGAAAACGTCCATGCCCTTTGCCCTTTTATTGGCACTTGCCCCGCAGGTCGATCGGCCAGACGTCCACGACTTTGCCGGCACGGGTGATGTAGAACCGGTCGAACTGGTTGACGGTCGGGTCGCAGTGCGACACCACCAGCTCCAAAACGGTTCCGAGCTCGGGCAAAAGGGCTCCCCGGCCGGCGGCGCTGAGTTTGCCGTATTCATCCCCGAACCAGTCGTACTGAAGCTTGGGGAAGTCGGCGTTTAAAACATGGGGTCGGCCGCCGTCCCGGTAGAGCGCCTTCAACCCTGCATCGACCGTCACCTGCTGCCGGCCGTGGCCCACGCTCACCACCGTCGTCAGCAAGGTCAGGGCGGGACAATAGTCGGCGCATTCGGCCCCGTCCTCACACTCGATCGCCATGTACTCGGCGTCCATGAGCGCATAGGAGCCGGCCTGCAACTCGGTCAGCTCCGGCACGGCCAGGTCGGTCGTGGCCGTCCCGGTCCCGGATGCGCTGAAGATCGTGCACCCTTCATCCCGCTTCTGCAGCTGTCGGAACACGGCGGCCGCCTGCTTCAAGGCCTTGAGAGACGCCACCCGCCGGTCGACATACCGGGGGATGTGCTGAACGTGGCCGGCGTAGGCCTGGATCCCCCGCAGCCAGAGGCTCCGGCAGGCCATGACGCGCTGAACCAGATCCATGGCCCTGGCCGGGGCCACCCCCGTGCGGTGGTGGCCGACATCCACATCCACGAGCACGTCCAGCCTCAAACCACTGCCGGCCAGCAGCTTCTCCAGCAACTCCACCCCGGAGGGGTGGTCCACAACCGCCATCAGGGATCGCGACTTTCGCAGAAGCGACTTCAGGCGGGCCGCCTTGGCCGGGGTCGCGATGGGACCCGTGACCAGAACCCCCTCGAGACCGGCGGCGACCAGCACCTCGGCCTCTGAGACCTTGGCCGCGCAGATGCCGATGGCACCCGCTGCCAGCTGCATCTTGGCCAGCATCGAACATTTATGCGTCTTGGCATGCGGCCGCAATGCCTTGCCGGCGGTGGCTACCCTGGCTTGCATTTTCTGCAGGTTCTCGTCCAGCAGGTCCAGATCGATTGTCAGGCACGGTGTGTCAAGCTCCCATTTGCTGCGGCCTTTCGGGTCCATGATCCGTTGCCTCCTCAGTGGCCGGTGTCCGCCATCTCGCGTGGCGGGTTCAGGGGGCCGAACGATTTAAAGCCCTTTCTTCTCGAAGAACACAAAAACCAGGATGAAGACGACCCCCAGCACCGGGATGACGACCCAGGGGTTTAGCCCCAGTGCCCCGGGAAGGGTGATTTTGCCGAAATTCCCCCAGGCGAGCAGGTTCTTCTGCAGGTGGCCGTAAGCTTCGGCGTAGAGAGCGGCGCCAGCGGTCATCCCGAGAATCGCCCAGAGCGCATGCCAGCGGCCCTCGCCCAGGGCCCCGACGGAGGTCCCGGGGCAAAACCCCATAACGGCCCACCCGGCGCCGAACATGGCCCCACCGACGATCAGGGCGCCGAGCAGGGTCGCCTTGGGGCTGAGTTTGACGATTTCCATGGACACCAGAAGATGGATGCCGACCATGCCGACCAGGATGGCGGACATCATGAATTTCATGATCGTCATGTCCTTCAGCAGCATGGCGCCGACCTGCTTCTCGAAACGCAGCACGCGGCCCTGCTGCAGCAAGGCGCCGAAACAGACCCCTGTGATCAGGCCCAGCCATTGCTCATTCATCGCAGGCCTCCTTTCTCCCGGTAGACCACAGCGGCCACCAGGATGCCAGTCCCAAAGAAAAGCGCCAGGGCGATGAAACCGCTCACGGAAAGTTGCATCAGCCCGCTCAGACCGTGGCCGCTTGGGCATCCGTCCGCCATGCGGGCGCCGAACATCGCGACGGCACCGCCCAGAAAGGCACCGACAGCGCGCCGGCCGACCCCGCCCCCGAAGCGTTCGCGCCAGACCGGTGGCACCGCCTCGAGCTTGAAACTGCCGTCCACTACGGACGCCGCCAGAGCACCGATGAAGATCCCGATGACCAGCATGAACTGCCAGTCGATTTTGGCTGCCGTCTTGGCGAAATAGGGGTTCGTTTTCACATGCGCCGGGTTGACTTCCTGCTCGATGAACCCCGCCGCACGCACAAACGTCGTGGATGCACCCAGGAACTGAGTTTTTCCGAGCACCTGGGTGGACACCAGTACGGACAGGGTCGCCAGGACGCCGACCAGGGCGCCGGCCAGATAAGGTCTCCAACTGAAACGCTGTTGCATGCAATCCCCCTTTCCCGGGCTGATCCCCGAAAGACTGCCCGCCTCGGCCGCGGAGATCGGCGTATGAAGTTAAGCAAAAAACCGAGTTGGGTTTTTTATAGTACGATTTGAATGCATCCTCAAGTCGAACGGGGCGCTCCGGTTCGATGTCGATCCACGCCCGGCCATTTTGTGACCCGCAAGGTGGAAAAGCAACTTAAAAAATGGTAGAAAAATCGACAACCTGTTTCGAAACCGGAGCGCTTTCTTGACCCCTGCCGATATCAGCGTCATTCTCGACAAGGCCACCGTCCCCGAGCATTCTGCTATGTTCATGCAAGCCATGTCGGGGGGAGAGCCGTTTCTGACAGGCGATTATCTCTTTATCGGTGCGGACGACTGGCTGCTGGCCATGGGGTATCCGCTGGAGGGCATATACAGCCCGGAAAGGTTCGAAGCGGCACTGGCGGATGCGCTGCGCCGGACCCGCGCCCGGGACTGCTGGGCCATCTGCCCGGCTCTTCCCGAGCGGCTGAAAGCCCGGCGCCGGGACCGGGACCACTACTACCTGCTTTCCGCCGATGCCGTCATGCCGCCCCGCCTGGAGCGTCTGGCCGAGCGGGC
>JBGSTS010000211.1:0-23394 GCA_041736435.1 Desulfobacterales bacterium
CTGCGCAGGGAATTCGCCGTCCTCGGCTTCCTCTGCGACCGGCACCCCATGGGGCTCTACGCGGACACGGTTCGCCGGCTGGGAGCGGCCAGGGCGGTCGACCTGCCGCGGCAAATCGGCCGGAAGGTGCGCTTTGCGGGCTGGCTCATCACCGGCAAGGTCGTCTCCACCCAGCACGGCGAACCCATGGAGTTTCTAACCTTCGAGGACGAGACGGGACTTGTGGAAACCACCCTCTTCCCCGAGGCCTACCGCCGCTTCTGCCACCTACTGGACCGCGAGCGGCCCTATCTGCTTGCGGGGAAAGTCGAGGAGGACTGGGGCGCAGTGACCCTGACAGTCGACACGATCTCGGTCCTGACGCCACCCGGTAGAACGGATCCATCAGCGGTTGACTAATGGTTTGCTATCGTCCAGGAAAAATGCTCGTGTTCACGCTTTTCTGTTAGACATTTTTGATCCTTGAACAGTGGTCAACCGTCAGGTGCCCAGCCAAGCGTAGATATCGCCGGATGCAATTTCTCCCGCCAAGCCATCCAGCATCCCCTCGACACTTCCGGCATCCCCCCAATCCGGGCTTTCCAGCCGGAGCCTCTCCCGGAAACTCCAGTTGAATCGATACGCACCCAGGGATGTCAGCTTCCGCAGGCATGCCAGGGCCCGGGCTTTTTCAAAGCTGATGAATTCAAACGAGAGCGCCGGAACCGGATGGGACAAGCCGGCGATGGCCTGCTCCTCAAATCCCTCCACGTCGATCTTGCAGAAATCGGGGGTGCCGAATTGGTCGATCAGCTGATCCAGGGTGGTCACGTCCACGTCGAACCGATGATCCCAGCGCTCACGCTGCGCAGCGGCAGCGGCCATGGCCTTTCTCCAGTCGTCCGGCGCCAAGGTGCTGATCGTTGGGTTCATCCGGTTGATGTGCAAGGTGGCCATGCCCGGCTGCGCCCCGACCGCTTTGGCAATCAGCGTATAGCGTCGGTCGCCGCCCCAACGCTTTTTGAGATAGGCGGCACACTGAGGCTGGGGCTCCAATGCAACCACGCGGGCGCCAAGATCGAGAAATGCCCGGCTGCGGCTGCCCACATGCGCGCCGATGTCGAAGCAGAGCGCACCCGACTGGACGAACCGGCCGTAAAAACGTCGAAGCCTGACCCGGTTGAAGGGTTTCCACAGGTACATCATCTTGGATCGCAGCAGGCCGAGGCGGATTTGCAAGCTCATCATGGCGGTAGGTGTGCCACGCGGTTTTCGAAAACCAGAAGCCGGTAATGGATCAGGCCGGCCGAATAGCATTTTTGCCTGGCATCCCCGCCTAAAAGAGAGCGCAGATAGGTGTCGCGCTCCATCCAGTGGCCAAGACACCTCGCCAGCAGGGCGATCACTTTGTCGCGCGGCCGGCCAAGGCGCAGATACGGGGTCAGGTTTCGATCGTCGATGAGCCGCACGCCCTTTTTTCCAGCGATGTGTTTCAGATCCGACACGGCCCGCAGGCCCGGCAACAGCCAGTTCCGGCGGTACGTATCCAGCAGTCTCTTTAGCCGGGCGGGCAGAATCTCGGGGTTCATGGCATCGCTCAAACAGTCGTCGATGATGACCAGCCGGCCGCCGGCCGGCAACAGGGCCGCTTGACCGCCGAAAAACCGTTCCGGGTCGGGGCCGTGGGTGAAGGCTTCAATCGCAAAGGAAAGGTCGGCCTTGAACCGCTCGCTTGAAAGCCGCAAGAAAGATCCTTCCTCGATGTGAACCCGGGTCTTCAGTTCGTCCGGGGTCTGTTGCCGGGCCCGGTTGACCTGCGCCGGGCTCAGGCTGATGCCGGTAAGGACGTGAACCCGCGGAAGTCGCCGGCCGAGGTAAAAAAGGCTGCCGCCAACCCCGCAGCCCAGGTCAAGCACCCGGTTGACGGGGTTGGGACAGCGCTCTATTTCGCGGGCGACCAACTCGTTGGAAAACTGCATGGCATCGGCCAGGGAAACGACGCCCGGCGGCCAGAGCGCCGCATGCAGGTTGAGGGTGCCGTCGTCTTTACCCCACCGCAGGAATCGGGCCGTGTTGTGGTCGTAGTAGTCTCTGACCCGCCGGGCCTGATCTCTTATCAGCGCGTCCTTCATCAGCGGTATCGTTTCGGAGGCGTTTTGATCCGGCTGCCCATTCCTCTTCATAACGGATGCCATCGTTCGGCGCAACCGGCATTAAGACAAGGCAGCCGGCCGAATTCAGGGCACACTCGTGGGTCTGGTTAAATTTTATGTCAATAAAATTTAGACTTGACTATATTTCAACAATGTGAAATATTACCCGCATGCTCGACAGACCCCTGTACCGGAACCTCTTCAAGGAACTGACCAAGGAAAAACGCATGGTGTTCATGGCGGGGGCGCGGCGCGTGGGCAAGACGACCCTGGGCGACATGATCGCCGAGACATTTGCGAACCGGGTGTATCTCAACTGGGAAATCCCAGAAGACCGCGCGCGCCTGATTCGCAACCCCGTGTTCTTTGAAGAGGTCGAGCGCAGGGACGAATCCGCGCCCTTTGTGATGTTCGATGAGATCAACCGCTATCGCGGCTGGCGCAGCTACCTCAAGGGCGCCCACGACCGGGTCGAGGGCGACTACCAGTTTGTGGTGGCCGGCAGCAGCCGGCTGGATTATCCCCAGCGCAGGGGGGACTCGCTGGCCGGGCGCTACTACCTGTTGCACCTGTGGCCGTTCACCCTGGCGGAGTTGGGGCGGGCGAATCTCAGAACGGAGGAGTTTTTCGGCAATCCCCAGCAGGTCAGCATGAACCGGCATTCCGAGCTGAAGGAGTTGTGGCGGACCCTTTGCGAGCAGAGCGGGTTCCCGGAGCCCTACCTTGCCGGACGCAAGACCGCCTACCGGCGATGGTCGACTGCCTATGCCGGGCAGGTGATCCGCGAGGACATCCGGGATGCAACTGGGATCAAGGCCATCGACGAGCTGGAGACGCTCTACCAGCTCCTGCCGTCCCAGGTGGGACAGCTCTTGCCCGTGCCGGCCCTGGCCCAGGGGCTGCAGGTGGCCTACAACACCATCCGCAGCTGGCTGCTGACGCTGCAGCGGTTTTTCACGATCTTCAGCCTCGCACCCTGGTCGCGAGGGGTGCCCCGGGCGATTCGTGAGGGGCAGAAGGTCTACCTGTGGGATGTGCCCCGGGTCCAGGACCCGGGAGCGCGCTTCGAAAACATGGTGGCGCTGGAGCTCTGCCGGGCGGTGTCGACCTGGAGCGAGATGGGCTACGGGCGATTCAGCCTTAATTTTATCCGGACCAAGGACCAGCAGGAGGTCGATTTCATCATCGCCGACGACGGCCAGCCGATCCTGCTGATCGACGCCCGGGCGGAGGACCATCAGCCGTCGGCCGCCCTGATCAAGTTTCAGAGCGCCTTGAAGGTGCCGGCGGTGCTCCTGGTGCAGTCGGCCGCCGGCTACCGGCGGATTTCCAACGACGACCAGGCAATCCTGATCGCCCCGGCCTGCCAATATCTGGCCGGGCTTCCTTAACCCTGAACGAAAGGAGGGACGCCGGAGCGACCTCGCAGGAGGTGCTCGTCACCCCTTATGCGACCACAGCCCAAAAAACTGTTGCAAAAAAAGATTTTGATGCTATTTTTCTGCGTTCTTTTCTGACGGACAGGGCGGATTCCTCACGGCAGCCCGGCATCGGCCGAGAGCCCCGGGAGGGATCGACGATCGAACCTAAACACAGGATTTTTTATGATACCGAAGGGGAACACAGGGAGTGGAAAAAGAAGATATCTTGCACGTGGAAGGCCGTTTGGGTGAGCTGGTTGTCGGTAACCGGGTCCCGAAGGATTACTTTGTCACCAAGGGCACGGGGCAAAGCGATCTGACCGTTCACGCAGGTTCCTACCATCTCGCCCTCAAGGCGGCAGGAGTGGAGATGTGCAACATCATGACCTACTCCTCCATCCTGCCCGCGATCGCCACCGAAATCCCCCGACCAAAGCGCCTCGTCCACGGGTCCGTGATGGAGTCCATCTTCTCCGTCTGCACCGTGAACCAGGGCGAGCGCGCGACCGCCGGAATCATCTACGGGTGGCTCTACGACAAAAAGACGCGCGCCAAATACGGCGGGCTGGTGTGTGAGCTTTACGGCGATCACAGCGTTAACGACATCGAGCGCCGGCTGCACGCCAGCATCGAGGAGCTATATTATAACGGCTACTCGGACGACTTTCGCCTGAAGGATCGACGCATCATCACCGAGAGCTTCGTACCCAAAAAGAAGTTCGGTACAGCCTTAGCGGCCCTGTGCTTTCTGAACTACCAGGTCCCGATTCTTCGGGTGAAACTGAACGCCGAATGACCGTTTTCGGTGCGATCCCTCCCGAGTTTGCGAATGAGGCATTTGCAGCAGCCGTGGTGTTGCCGGTGCCCTACGACGAGACCTCGACCTGGCTGAAGGGTGCCGACCGGGGCCCGGAGGCCATCATCGCGGCCTCGGCCAACATGGAACTTTACGACATCGAAACGGAGAGCGAGGTGTATCGGCGCGGCATTTTCACCGCACCGCCGATCACCGAGAAACGCTCCCCGGAGGCCATGGTCGCCGCCGTGCGCGAGCGTACGGCGGGATTCCTCGAACGGGGCAAGTTCGTCCTCACGGTGGGCGGCGAGCACTCGGTGAGCATCGGCGCCATTCAGGCCCACGCCGCCCGTTGGCCGCACCTGAGCGTACTGCAGCTGGACGCCCACGCGGACCTGCGCGAAACCTATGAGGGCAGCACCTTCAACCACGCGTGCGTCATGGCCCGGGCGCGCGAAACCTGCCCGGTGGTGCAGGTCGGCATCCGCAGCATGGACGTCGGCGAGCGCGACCGCCTTCAACCCGGAAACGTATTCTGGGCGCACGAGGTCGTCCGCACCCCGGGCTGGATCGAGGCGGTGGTCGCCCGGCTCACCGCGGACTGTTATGTCACGATCGACCTGGATGTGTTCGACCCCGCGATCATGCCCTCCACGGGCACGCCCGAGCCGGGCGGGTTGTCGTGGTACGACGTCCTTGGGCTCCTGCGGGACGTCAGCCGCCGCCGACGCATCGTTGGCGCCGACGTCGTCGAACTCTGCCCCGCCGCACACAACAAGGCGCCGGATTTTCTGGCCGCCAAACTCATCTACAAGCTGTTGAGCTACCGCTTCGAGGGCTGACACGCCCACCGGCATGAAGGGAATCGACCATGGCCAAAAAGCGCTTCCTCCGCAAACCCGTCCGCCACGTCGACATCACCGCGTTCGACGCCACCCCCGTCATCGACGCCATGCGCGAGATGTCCTTCAGCGCGCGCGACACCGCAGCCGCAGCCGACATCTTCGAGCGCATGCTCCGGGATCCGGGCTGCACCGTCTTCCTGACACTGGCCGGCAGCAGCAGCGCCGGCGGCTGCATGCAGGTCTATGCCGACATGGTGAAATACAACATGGTCGACGCCGTGGTGGCAACCGGCGCCTCCATCGTGGACATGGACTTTTTCGAGGCGCTTGGGTTCAAGCACTACCAGGGCAGCCCGTTCGCTGACGACCGCGAACTGCGTCGGAACTACATCGACCGGATCTACGACACCTACATCGATGAAGAGCAGCTTCAGGCCTGCGACATGACCGTGACGGCCATCGCCGACAGCCTCGAGCCCCGCCCCTATTCGTCCCGGGAGTTCATTCGCGAGATGGGCCGCTATCTGTCCACGCACGCAGTCAAGAAGGACTCGCTGGTCGAGTTGGCCTTCACGCACAAGGTGCCGATTTTCTGCCCGGCCTTCACGGACTCCAGTGCGGGATTCGGCTTGGTCAAGCACCAGGCGGACCACCCCGAGCAGCACGTGAGCATCGACGCCGTGCGGGATTTTTACGAGCTGACCCGCATCAAGATGGAGGCAAAGACAAGCGGTCTGTTCATGATCGGCGGCGGGGTGCCAAAGAACTTCGCCCAGGACACCGTCATCTGCGCCGAGGTCCTGGGTCGGGAGGTCCCTATGCACCAGTACGCCGTGCAGATCACAGTGGCCGATGTGCGCGACGGCGCCTGCTCGAGCTCGACCCTCAAGGAGGCCTCCTCCTGGGGCAAGGTGGACACGACCTACGAGCAGATGGTCTATGCCGAGGCCACCACCGTGGTGCCTTTGATCGCCAGCACCCTTTATCATTGCAAGGCGTGGAAAAAGCGCAAGCGCCGCCGGTGGGCCAGGCTGTTCAGGTAAGGTCTCGAAACGGGCAGGGTGCAAACTGCTTATTGGAACGTCCGCATCATCACAACGGCCACCTGGAAGTAGATCGTGATCCCGAGGGCGTCGATGATGGTCGCCATGACGGGGCCGGCCGTGAGGGCCGGGTCCAGGTTGACCCGCTTGAGCACCAGGGGGATAAGCGCACCGCCCAGGTTGGCCAGCAGCATGGTCCCCAAGAGCGAGATGCCGACGATCCCGGCCAGCAGCAGATGGCGGTCCTGCAAAAACACGCGAAAATAGGCCATGAAACCCAAGGCCACGCCCAACGCGAGTCCCATGAGCACCTCCCGGCCGAACACTCGCAGCGAATCCCTTGGGCAGACTTCCCCCAGGGCCAGCGCCCGCACGACCATGGTGGCGGACTGGGTGGCGGCGTTGCCGCAGGTGCCCACCACCATGGGAATGAAAAAGGCCAGGGCCATCATCTGTTGAAGCTGCTCGGCGTTCCACTCCATGATCGTAGTGGACAGAAGCGAGGTAAACAGCAGGATCGCCAGCCAGCAGAAACGGCTCCAGAACAGCCGCGGCATCGGCCGCCGGAAATACTCTTCTTCGAAGGGCACCACGGCTGAAATGCGCTGAAAGTCCTCGGTATTTTCAGCCTCGATGATGTCGATCACGTCATCGACGGTAATCATGCCCAGGAGCCGGTTTTCGTGGTCCACCACGGGCATGGCGAGAAAGTCGTATTTCTGGATCTGCGCGGCGGCGGACGCGACATCCAGGTCGTGGGACACCGAGATGACGTTCCCCTCCATGACGTCCGCAAGCCTTGCCTGGGGCTTGGACATGATCAGGTCGCGCAGGGAGACCATACCGAGCAAATGGCGGCCGCTGTCCGTGATGTAAACGTAGTAGATGGTCTCCTTGTTCGGCGCCTGCAGGCGCAGACCTTCGAGCGCCTCGCGTACACTGATATCGGCCGCAAGCGAGCAGTATTCAGTGGTCATGACCGCTCCGGCCGTTCCCTCCTCGTAGTCCCAAAGACGGCGGATCTCGTTGCGCTCGGCCTGGGCGATCAGGGGCATGATGGCTTCACGGATGTCGTTGTCGACGGCCTTGAGCAGATCGACCCGGTCGTCGGGCTCCATGTTCTCGATGAACTTGAGCATCGTCCGAGTGTTGCCGGCCTCCAGACAGGCCTCCTGGGTGTCGATGGATAGCTGCTCGAAGGTCTCCAGGGCCTTGTGGTTGCCGATCCGGACCAGGGTCTCGATGATGTCGAGCGGGCTCTGGCCGCTGTTTTCGAGGTGCTCCGCGATATCGGCCGGGTGGAATTCCCGCAGCGAATCAATGTCGTGGGTTGCTAGTGTCCGGCACGCCGGGGTGGTTTCTGGATTGGGGCGCGGTGCAGCGCTCATGGGCTTCTCCTCCACGTCTTGGGTCCATCGGGTCGAGGCCAAAACGAGCAGGAGCACGCCCGGGGTCAGCGGCGGGGTGTTCTCCGGCAGGCGTTTCGGTCTTCGACGGACGAGACCCGAGACGGCGGGGTGGTGCTTTCGCCGAATCGGCTTCGGTGGCAGGGACTACTGCCAGGGTCTCCGTCTTGCATCCGAACGTCCTTTGGTTGCGGTTTCAAATTGATCCGGGTGCGAACGCCCAAGTTTGGTTTCCCGGACGCTCTTAGATCCCAGTATTTTAGTGTATGCATCGATCAAAAGCAAGAAAAATCGGCCGGCGGCGTTGGCGGCCTATATGCGGCGAAGCCCGACACACTTGAGGTAGCCTGTCTCCGGCATGGACAGCAACAGCGGGTGGTCTTCGGCCTGCCCCCCCCGGTAAATGACCTGGGCCAGCCCGCCCTCCTTTGCGACGGCCGCGGCCAGCACCGTAACAAAATCGGTTGGGGACACGTGATGGCTGCAGCTGCAGGTCAACAGCAGCCCCCCGGGGGTCAGGCGCTGCCACGCCAGTCGATTGAGCTTTTGGTAGGCCCTGGCCGCCTGGGCCAAATTCCGGCGCGACTTGACGAAGGCCGGAGGATCGGCCACCACCACGTCATACCTCGCCGGGTCCGCAGCCAGAAAATCGAAGACATCGCGCTGAACCACCGCTGCACGGCCGGGTGCCACGTGATTCGCTGCCAGCCCCTGCTGCAGCAGTTCCAGAGCCTCGCGGCTCTGGTCGACAAAGGTCACATGCGCGGCGCCGGCCTGCAGCGCCCGCAGCCCCCAGCCCCCGGAGTAGCAGCAGAGGTCCAGGATGCGGGCACCCGCGAGCTTGCACACCTGGCTTGCGAGAAAACGTCGGTTTTCGCGCTGGTCCAGGAAAAACCCCGTCTTTTGCCCACCGGTGAGATCGGCGACATAGCGGACCCCGTCTTCCTCCAGTGAAGCCGCCGCCAGCCGTTGGGGGTCGCCGAAGCAGATTCGGGTGAACATATCGACTGCTTCCAGCCGACGTACGCCCGCATCGCACCGCAGGACCAACCCCTGCACCCGGGTCCCGAACACCTCCTCGACCATGCCCGGCAGCCGCTCCAACAGCATCGGGACCAGTAGGTCCATGCCGGCGGTGTTGCTCTGCACCACGGCGTAAGGCGGGTAGGTGTCGACCACCAGGCCGGGCAGAAGATCCGCCTCGGAGAACACCAGTCGCAGCGCCCCGCCCGAGACCATGCGCCTGCGGCGCAAAAAAGCGTCCTGCAGCCGTTTGACGACCAGCGCCTCAACATCCGGCTCAGCTCCGCGGGCCAGCACCCTGCCGGCGATCAAGCTGTACCGGTTGAAATAGCCGGAAGCGACCACCCGGCCGCCATGCATGAATCGGCACAGATGCGCCGCAGGCAGATCCTCCCCCCGGTGTTCGACCTCGTTTGAAAACACCCAGAGCACCCCGGAGTCGATGCGCCGCGCCGCGCGGCTGGAAATCCCGACCTCGGGAAGAGAGGCGTCGGCATTCAGCTTCTGAGTCGCCATGCCCAGGTGTTTACCTCAAGTGTCTGCCGCACACAAGCCATCCGGGCCAACCGGATCCTCCCGCAATCCCTGCGCGCGGTTTGACTGGCCTCGCGGTCCGTGATAGAATTTTCTATTTAAATCCCAATGGTTCAGCCTGCCGCGGTGCGACCCCGACCCGAAACGGCATATACGTAGTTTTTGAGCGACAAGGAGACATGCATGAAAAAAAGCACGCTTTTCCAATCCTGGGGGACCTTTCGCAAAGGGCTGGATGCCCAGAGCATCCAGCTCTCTTTTGCCAGTCACCTGGAGTACTCGCTCTCCAAGGACCAATACACGGCCACCAACCGCGACCTATATCTATCCCTGGCCCTCTCCGCCCGTGACCGGCTGATTGAACGCTGGATCAAGACTCAGCAAAAGTACTACAAAGAGGACGTCAAACGGGTCTATTACCTGTCGGCCGAATACCTGATGGGCCGGGTGTTGACCAGCAACCTGATCAACCTGGGCATGTACGATGAAACCCGCAGGGCCATGGAGCAGCTTTCCATCGACCTGGAGGCAGTGGGCGGCGAAGAGCCGGACATGGGACTCGGAAACGGGGGGCTCGGTCGCCTGGCCGCCTGCTTCATGGATTCGCTCGCCACGCTGGAGATCCCGGCCATGGGATACGGGATCCGCTACGAGTTCGGGATCTTCGACCAGGAAATCCGCAATCTGCAGCAGGTGGAGCTTCCCGAGAACTGGCTGCGCTACGGTACACCCTGGGAAATTGCACACCCGGAGATCATATTCACGGTGCACTTCTACGGACGGGTCAAACAGACCCGTCTGCCGGACGGTAGTTTTAAAAGCGAATGGGTCGACACCAGCGACGTGGTAGGAATTCCCCACGACATTCCGATCGCCGGCTACGGCAATACCACCGTGAACACGTTGCGGCTCTGGTCGGCCCGCGCCTCGAAGGAGTTCGACCTGAATTATTTCCAGCACGGGGACTACCTCAAGGCGGTCGAAGAGAAAAATATCTCCGAGAACATCTCCAAGGTTCTGTACCCGAGCGACGATTTTTACGAGGGCCGAGAGCTGCGCCTCAAACAGCAGTATTTTTTCGTCTCCTGCTCGATCAAGGACATCATTCGCCGCTACCTCGTCAACCACCAGGACTTCGAGGCCTTTCCCGACAAGGTCGCCATCCAAATGAACGACACCCACCCGGCGCTGGCCGTTCCGGAGCTGATGCGCCTGTTGATCGACAGCCACGGCCTGAGCTGGGAGAAGGCCTGGGACCTCACCACGCGGACCTGCGCTTACACCAACCACACCCTGCTGGCCGAGGCCATGGAAAAGTGGCCGGTGCCCATGTTCGAGCGGCTGCTGCCCCGGCACATGGAAATCATTTACGAAATCAACCGGCGTTTTTTGAAGGATGTCTCCATCCGCTTCATGCGCAACGGCGAAAAACAGCGCGCTATGTCCCTGATCGAAGAGGGGGCGGAGAAGCGGGTGCGCATGGCGCACCTGGCGATCGTCGGCTCGCACTCCGTCAACGGGGTGGCCGAGCTGCACACCCGCCTGTTGCAGGAGCGGGCGCTGCAGCCCTTCGCCGAAATGTACCCCGACCGCTTCAACAACAAGACCAACGGCATCACGCCCCGCCGCTGGCTGCTGTCGGCCAACCCGGGGCTCTCCGATTTGATCAGCCAGTACATCGGCGACCGCTGGGTCACCGACCTCCATGAGCTGCGCAAAATAGAGGCGTTCACCGAAGATGCCGACTGCCGGCATCAATGGCGGGAGATCAAGCACGCCAACAAAGAACGCTTGGCCACCCAGGTCTGGACGCTGACCGGCGAGCGGCTGGACCCGGATTCCATTTTCGACGTACAGGTTAAGCGCATCCACGAGTACAAACGTCAAATGCTCAACATTCTGCATGTGGTCTATCTTTGGCTGAAGCTCAAGGAGGATCAAAATTTCCAGATGCACCCGCGCAGCTTTTTCTTCGGCGGCAAGGCGGCCCCCGCCTACCACACCGCCAAGATAATCATTCGACTCATCTGCCACGTGGCCGACATGGTCAACCGCGACACCTCCACCCACCGGAGCCTGAAGGTGGTTTTCCTTCCCAACTACCGGGTGAGCCTGGCAGAGATCATCTATCCCGGCACGGACGTCTCCGAGCAGATCTCAACGGCGGGCTTCGAGGCTTCCGGCACCAGCAACATGAAGTTCGCCCTGAACGGCGCTCTCACCATCGGCACGCTTGACGGCGCGAACATCGAAATCATGGAAGAGGTCGGCCGGGACAACATCTTCATTTTCGGCCTGACGGCCGAGGAGGTTGCGGCGCAAAAGTCCTCCTACAACCCGATGGACAACTACCATGCCGACCCGGTGCTAAAGCAGGCGATCGACTTCATCCGCAACGGGTTTTTCAGCCCGGACGACCATGGCCTGTTCCACCCCCTTATCGATCTGCTCCTGAACGAGGACCGTTACATGGTGCTGGCCGACTTCCCGGCCTACCATCGTGCGCAGATGGAGATCGACGCCCTGTATCGCAGCACCGAAGAGTGGACCCAAAAATCAATTCTGAACGTGGCCCGCATCGGGAAGTTCTCATCGGACCGCACCATTCTCGAGTACAACCGCGACATCTGGCATGCCGAGCCCCTGACGATTGAGCGCAACCATGTCGAGCGACCCAAATCCGCCACCACGGCCGGCCCGGCCGACACCGCCCCGCGGCCGTCACGAAACTAAAGAATGACGAGTTCTCCCGCACTGCTCATCGTGCATCAGGGGGCGATGGGGGATCTCGTCTGCATCTTTCCGATCATCGCCGCGCTCCGGCGTCATTTTTACCCCGTCGGTATCCTCTGCCAGGAACATCTCGGCCGGCTGGCCGCGGCCGAAGGGTTGGTCGAAGCCCGGTTCCCGATCGAGGCCGCCTGGACAGCCTCCCTGTTTACAGCCGACACCCGCCCGGAGGCCCGCAGCCGGCTGGCCCCCTTTTCCCATATCCTGTGCTTCTCTGCCTCCGAGGCTCTCGCCGCCTCTCTGAGAAGCATCTCGGGTGCAAGGGTATGCAGGATCCCACCGCGCCCGCCGGCAGCTGAACGCGTCCATGTGACCGAACACGCGCAGCGACGGATCCTGGCCTGCGGATGGTTGGCCGATACGGACCTCAACGACCTGGATGATGCCCCGATGGGGTTACCGCATCCGGGCGCAACCGAGTCCGCACTGGCGCTGCTGCACCCCGGTGCCGGCAGCCCGCGCAAGCGTTGGCCGCTCGAGGGGTTTGTTTCACTCGCCCAGCACCTTCGAGGCCGCCGCTGGAGGCCGGAATTTTTGATCGGCCCGGCCGAAGAAGAGATCCGGCCGGAGTTGGAGCGCCGGGGGGAGACGGTCATTCGCCCGAGGGATGCATGTGAGCTCATTGCCCGGCTGCGGACCGCCGCGGTTTACCTCGGCAACGACTCGGGTGTCAGCCATCTGGCGGCGTGGGCCGGGGTGCCGAGCGTGGTGATCTTCGGACCGAGCGACCCCGAACGTTGGCGGCCCCGCGGGCGCAACGTCGAAATCGTTCAGGCAGCGCTGCGCTGCAGGCCTTGCTTCGAGCATGCGGGCGAGCACCGCGATTGCACAGACTGTCTGAACCAGACCCGGATCGAGGATATCATGCAGGCATTCGAGCGAATCGTTTCATCGAAGCCCGACCGCGCCAGGTCCTGAGACACGGTAGGCAGCCCATTCAATCTGCGCCCTGCGACCCTTCAACTGTCGCTGCTTCATTTCACGCCTACCCTGCGCCCAAAAGGGGTACACCGAGGTGGACGAGTTTGTCCTCTCGCTCAACACGGTTTTCCTGCAAACCATCGAGCACCTCGATTCCGTTGGGTGCAGCGGCAACCTGCTGGATGTGCCGGCGGTGATGGTGGATGAGGAGAAGCGCACGGCTTACGCTGCAGGCGCCCTGCCCTGCGGCGCGGCCGGGTTGATCGCCAACCGGCCGATGAGGGTGCTCATGCTGCCCCTCGAGCACCGAGCTCGGATCGAACCGTTCCTCAAAAAGTTGAAGGGGATCCGGTTATGAACCGGAAGGGTGCCAGAGGGTACAAGGCGGAGAGATTTTCAATTTATTATTCCTGCACCCGGAAATGTCCCTCCTCGAACTCCGGTCGGCCGGCGTAACGGCTCATGAACAGCCCCGGCAGCTGGTCCAGCTGCTCAAAAAAACCGGGGGCGGCTTCAATCCCCGCCCGTTGCAGCGCGCTCAAGAGATCCTTCGGTTGGGGCGGACAGCCTTTCACGGCAATCATCTCCTTGATGGCCGGGTTGCCGCGGTGAGCCTTGACCATGCACTGTCCGATCAGAATGGTTTTCTCCATTCCGGGAGTCGGCTGCATGGACTTGCCGGTCAAGACCTCCACCCGGCCCCACGGTTTGCCCTTCCAGGCATGGCGGATCGCAGCGAGCACGACCCCGTTCACCCCCGAGCAATAGGTGCACAGGGAGAGGTCGTACTTGCGGTAGAAAATGCCCTGGAGGCCCTCCCGCGCCAAGGGAACGGGCATGATTCCGGCATCGGATTCGTCGTATTGAAAATCGTACTCGTGAATACGGGCCACCGATTGGATCGTTTCACCCCGAATCTCGATGTCGGACAAATCGAACGCCCGGCCGCGGCACCGCGCGGCATGG
The DNA here is from genome assembly GCA_041736435.1 of Desulfobacterales bacterium. Taxonomy (GTDB): domain Bacteria; phylum Desulfobacterota; class Desulfobacteria; order Desulfobacterales; family SpSt-501; genus SpSt-501. The sequence continues at coordinate 13,878 of JBGSTS010000211.1, forward strand.
ACCAGGTGAGGAACGCTGCCGGCCTTCCGGCCCAGGGTGGCCGCCCCCACCAGGTCCGCCGACAGGACATCGGCCGATGCCACCAGCACGTTGCTGCGGTGCATTCGCCCGTCGAAGCCCGGGCCGCGCTCGTTGGTGTAGATGCCGTCGAGCAGAGTGAACATGGGCGGCATGCCGTCCGCCAGGCGAGCCACCCAGGCGTGCAGATCGCGGCCGGGCTCCATGCTGTGGCAGCGTTTGCGGGAGGCCAGGTCGATCAGTCCTTTGAGGTTCTTGATGCCTAAGCTGATCATGGTCTGGTTGTGGGTCTTGATCACCGGCAAGTTGACGATAAAATCGCTCTCAACGGCATCCACGTTGAAATTCAGCTTAAAGCCGTCGCCGAGGTCAACCGGAGCAAACGGGCGCTCGAACACGTTAATGCACTTCACCCCGTACCTGCGCGCGAGCGCCGAATAGCCGAGACTTTCGAAGGCATGGGCCGGAGTCTCTCGATCTCCGGGCTCGCGGGTGACCATCCCCTCGCCGATGGTGATCTCCTCGATGCCGCGCTCCTTCAAGAGAACGACCATGTCTTCGAGCACCCGGGTGGTCGTGATCACCCCCCACTTCGGGAAGGGCACGCTCTTGGTCCAGAATACGATGTTGGGCTTGATAAAGACCCTGGCCCGGGCGGGGAGCCGGTCCAACCCGCAGCTCAGCTCAACCGCCCGGCGCACCGAACCCAGCGGCTTATCGAATTTCACGATGGCGACGGAAAACGGCACGGCAGGTTTCTCCAGTGGCCTCGGCGGATGGCGCTAATGTCAGAGTGGCGACCCGTTCACGCCGAAAATCCGTGCGGCATTTAGGCCGCAGATCAAGGCGCGGTCCTGCATGGACACGCCGCCCGCCTCCATCTCTTTGAAATACCGGCTGGGAGGCAACAGCGGGTAGTCGCTTCCGAAGAGAATCTTATCGGGCCCGATTGCTTCGATCGCGACGCGGTAGACCGCGGGTTGGTACAAAAATGGGGAGGCGGCGGTGTCGAAATAGACGTTTCGAAGCGACTCCTTGACCTCTTTTTTGAGAAGGTTGAAGAAGAACAGGCCGCCACCCCAGTGGGCCAGGACAATGGTGGTGCCGGCAAAGCGCTTGACCAAGCGGTAAATCTGGGCCAGAGTGACCGCGGATTTCCCCGGGTAGGCATGGCCGATGGGCTCGTTGGTGTGGATCAGGACCGGTCGACCCCGCTCGCGGCAGAGGTCCATGACGGGCGTTAGCCGGTCGAGGGCTTCCTCGTCGATGCCGGACTGGTAATAGGCCAGCTCACCGATCCCGGAGAGCCCGCCGTCTAAACACCGTTCCGCCTCTCGGGCCGCCACTTGAGCCTGCGGGTCGAAACACCCGAAACCGATCAGCCGCCCGGAGTGTTTCTGAACCGCTTCCATGATGCAGTCGTTGTGCTTCTTGAAAAGCTCGGGGGCTTGCCAGGGAAACCCGAAAACAACCGATTGGTCGACGCCGTTCTCGTCCATGGCCGCCAGCAGCTCGGGTGCGCCCACCAACCGCGATTTGGGCGAGCGGTAGAGCATCCCGAACGCCGGTTCGGAGTCGCAGTAGCACTGCCTGCCGGAGCAGATGGCATCGGGAAACAGGTGAGTATGGAAATCGATGATCACGGGTGGGCTTTATATCACAAAAAAAGCTCCCATGATATGGGAGAGCCTCTTTGATCTCTATAGATCGAATTCCCCGCAGCTTGCTGCGATAAAATCGGCTCAAAGCTCATAATGAATACGCCGCCTCTTGGGGCGGAGGCGGGGTTTTATCGGCACAAAATGTTAACGGCCAACCGGGGAACCCGATTAGCCGTTAAGGAGGAGAACAGATGAATAATTATTAGGCTTGCCATGAACATTAGCAAAGTTCCTGCCAAATTTCAGAAATCTCCTCAAAATTAATTTAAAATTAATAAATAACGTTATATTACAATATATTAAGACTTCGCGCAGAAAAGCGTTAAGATATCCACGCGACACCGAAGGCCAGGGACATGGCCACACCCGTTCACAATCATAAACCAGGCCGGGTCGTTCCCAACACCGATTTTTAAAAACATATTGTTTTCATATAGTTTTTTTACTATATGGAAAAGTTCAAAATTTTGAACCAGGTTCTCAAAAACCGTCGGAATAAAACGCAACAGTTTAAATTATAACAATATTAAGTTAATTCAAAATCCTGAACCACCAGCCGGGCGCACCCCCGCATCCCCGGAAAAAGGCATTCTAACATGCTCGACCCGGAATCCATTAAACGCAACCCGATGTTCTGGTACCTCGTGGTGCTGACCATCAGCTCTACCGTCGGACTTCAGACCTGGAGCACCCTGTTCAACAATTTTTCGGTGGATGTGGCCAACCTCCAGGGCAGCCACGTGGGCATGATCCAGTCCATCCGCGAAATCCCTGGATTTCTGGCCCTCTTGGCCGTTTATGTGATGTTGATCATCCGCGAGCATCGGCTCTCGGCCCTGTCCATTCTCATCTTGGGGGCGGGGTTGGCGGCAACCGGTTTTTTCCCCACCTTTGCCGGAATCGCCATTACCACCCTCATCAGCAGCTTCGGGTTTCACTACTATGAAACCACCAACATGTCCCTGACCCTGCAGTATTTTAAAAAGGAGGAGTCCCCCTGGGTATTCGGCAAACTTACCAGCCTCGCCGCTGCGACCAGCATCGGGATCGGGCTGCTCATCTGGCTGATGACCTCCTTTCTCGACTTCACCCAAATCTACCTGGCCGTCGGATCCCTGATCGCCGCCGCCGCCCTGTGGTCATTGACCCGCGACCCGACGGACGTCAACATCATCCCGCAACGCCGTCAGATGGTCCTGCGCCGGAAATACTGGCTCTTTTACTTTCTGACCTTCATGGCCGGCGCACGGCGCCAGATTTTCATTGCCTTTTCCGTGCTGCTGCTGGTCCAGAAGTTCCACTACACGGTCCAGGAAGTGACTCTCCTCTTTGTGATCAACAACTCGATCAACTTCTTTCTTAGCCCGCTCGTGGGCAAAAGCATCATCCGCTTCGGCGAACGCAAGGTCCTGTCGCTGGAATATGCCAGCGTGATATTTCTTTTCACGGCCTATGCCATGGTCGACTCGAAACTCCTGGTGGCGTTCATCTATGTCCTGGACCAGGTCTTCTTCACCTTCGCAATCGCCATCCGCACCTATTTCCAAAAAGTGGGCGACCCGCAGGACATCGCCCCCAGCATGGCCGTCGGCTTTACCATCAACCATCTGGCCGCCGTGTTTCTGCCGGCGGTCGGTGGCCTGGTCTGGATGATCGACTACCGCATCCCCTTTTTCGCCGGGGCGGCCATGGGCATCGTTTCACTCCTGGCGGTGCAGAAGATCAGAACGCCCCAAAGCTGAACGCCCGAGGCCGGGCATCACTCGCCGTGATGGGCCGCTTTTGGTTTTAGCTCAACTACTTATAGCGTCTGGAAAGGGGAATGCCAGGTGTTGCTTTGCTCTACCACCTTAACGCGGGGTCCCATTTTCACTGGATATCTTCCCGAACCACAAACCACCCCGGTTCCTCCCAGCCAAGATCCTATCTGCACTTTTCTAAAATATTCTATAGATAGAGATTAACTGACGAAAACCATTACGACGTCAAACATCACCCAGGGTTGGATTCATCGCCGATATACGTAACAAATGGTTGGTAGGTTCAGTCTCTCTCGTGTTTGCACTGGAAAACCAAATTCCAAGAGAGCTCCGGTAAGAACTCCATTTTTATCTTGACACCCGTCATCGGAATATTGTAATTTAACAATAAACATTATCTAAAAATATAGAATATTTATTGTTTCCATGTGCTAAAACAAATGAAAAAGCGACCCGATACGGTTTCAGCCAAGCAGCGTTTAGACCAGATGCTGTCAAAGCTTAAGGATCACGATTTTAGGATTACCCCTCAGCGTTTGGCTGTGTTGAAGGTGTTGGCCGCCAGCGATGGGCATCCCAGCGTTGAGCGGATTTACGAAAGTGTTAGAGCGCAGTTTCCGACTACCAGCCTCGCGACCATCTACAAGACGGTAGCTCTGCTCAAGCAGGAAAATGAAGTCTTAGAGATTAGCTTTCCGGATGGAAGCAATCGTTATGACGGCAACAAACCGTTCCCGCACCCCCATTTGATATGCACGCGGTGCAAAAAAATCATCGACCCGGATTTGAGCAGTCTAGAAGACCTGGCAAAGGAGGTTACCAAAGAAACCGGTTTCCAAATTACCAATCACCGGCTTGATTTTTTTGGTCTTTGCCGCGAGTGCCAATAGCTGGCACGGAACCCTTTTTTTTATCCCATAAACGATATCAATTATCAATAAAGAAATTGAATCTGATAGGCCGTCATTCTTAGACTACGGTTATTCCAGGCAAATGTGTATTTGGTAAGTTGTTCGTGGATAAAATCAGACACCGAAAGGAGCAAACATCATGAATGAAGACAAAAAGCACCCGGTAATGGGCTCCACCGTCCGTGGTGGCATGTCGAATCGGGACTGGTGGCCGAAACAGTTGAACCTCAAGATTCTGCATCAGCACTCTCACCTGAGCAATCCGATGGGCGAGGCGTTCAACTACGCCGAGGAATTCAAGAAACTCGACCTCAAGGCCTTGAAGAAGGACCTCTATGCGTTGATGACCGAATCGCAGGAATGGTGGCCGGCCGACTACGGTCATTACGGGGGGCTCTTCATCCGGATGGCGTGGCACAGCGCCGGCACCTACCGCCAAGGCGACGGCCGCGGCGGCGCGGGGTCCGGCAATCAGCGCTTGGCGCCCCTCAACAGCTGGCCGGACAACGTGAACCTGGACAAGGCGCGCCGTCTGCTCTGGCCGATCAAGCAGAAATACGGCCGGAAAATCTCCTGGGCCGACCTGATGGTCCTTGCCGGCAACTGCGCGATGGAGTCGATGGGCTTCAAAACCTTCGGCTTCGGCGGCGGGCGCGAGGACATCTATGAGCCGGAGGAGGACATTTATTGGGGTGCCGAAGAGGAATGGCTGGCTACGAGCGACAAGCCCAAGAGCCGTTACAAAGGCGACCGGGACCTCGAAAACCCGCTTGCTGCCGTGCAGATGGGCCTGATCTACGTGAACCCGGAAGGCCCGGACGGCAAGCCGGATGCGCTCGCATCAGGCCGTGACGTACGCGAGACCTTCGCCCGCATGGCCATGAACGACGAAGAAACCGTCGCGCTCGTCGCCGGCGGCCACACCTTCGGCAAATGCCACGGCGCCGGCCCTGCGACCCATGTAGGGCCTGAGCCCGAAGCGGCCGGCATTGAAGAGCAGGGACTCGGCTGGAAGAGCAGCTTCGGCAGCGGTAAGGGCGACGACACGATCAGCAGCGGTATCGAGGGCGCCTGGACGCCGAAACCGACCCAATGGGACATGGGCTATTTCGACATGCTGTTCGGCTATGATTGGAATCTGGTGAAAAGCCCTGCCGGCGCCTCGCAGTGGGTGCCGGTCAGTCCGGAGGAAAAGGATCTCGCTCCGGCTGCCCGCGATCCCTCGAAGCGGGTTACGACCATCATGACCACGGCGGACCTCTCTCTGAGGATGGATCCCATCTATAAACCGATTGCGAAGCGCTTCCACAAAGACCCGGAAGCGTTTGCGGACGCGTTTGCCCGGGCGTGGTTCAAGCTGACCCACCGCGACATGGGTCCGCGCGCACGCTATCTCGGCCCGGAGGTCCCGGCCGAGGATCTGATCTGGCAGGACCCCGTCCCCGCGGTCAATCACAAGTTGATTGACGCGAAGGACATTGCCTCCCTCAAGAGCAAGATTCTGGCCTCGGGGCTGACCGTATCCCAGCTGGTATCGACCGCCTGGGCGTCGGCGTCCACCTTCCGCGGCTCCGACAAGCGCGGCGGGGCGAACGGGGCGCGCATTCGCCTCGCCCCCCAGAAGGACTGGGAAGTCAACCAGCCTGCCCAACTAGCGAAGGTGCTCAAGACCCTGGAAGGCATCCAGAGCGTGTTCAACAGCGCGGCCTCCGGCGGGAAGAAGGTCTCACTTGCTGACCTGATCGTTTTAGCCGGTTGTGCAGGCGTCGAGCAAGCGGCGAAGAAGGCCGGCCATGACGTGACCGTTCCCTTCACGCCGGGACGCACGGATGCCTTGCAAGAGCAAACCGACGTGGTGTCGATCGCCGTACTCAAACCGGCTGCAGACGGGTTCCGCAACTACCAAAAAACCAAATACGCCGTATCGGCCGAGGAACTGCTGGTGGATCGGGCGCAACTGCTGACGCTGACCGCCCCTGAGATGACGGTGCTCGTTGGCGGCATGCGCGTGCTGAACACCAACTTCGGACAGTCCCAGCACGGCGTCTTCACCAAGCGGCCCGAGACGCTCACCAATGACTTCTTCGTAAACCTGCTCGACATGCGCACGACGTGGAAGGCAACCTCGGAAGACGCAGACGTATTTGAGGGGCGTGATCGCGCAACGGGAGAGCTCAAGTGGACCGGCACCCGGGTTGACCTCATCTTCGGTTCGAACTTTCAGCTCCGGGCCGTCGCGGAGGTCTATGGTTGTGAGGACTCCCAGGAGAAGTTCGTGCAGGACTTTGTAGCGGCGTGGAACAAGGTCATGAACCTTGACCGCTTCGACCTCGCCTGATCGCAGCATAAGGGCCTTCGAGGGCTCCCGAGCTGCAGTGCAACGGCCCGAAGGCTCCGCTGCTTGCCCAGTAGAGCAAGGCGGCCGAATAACCTTTAATTCAATCAATCTGCCGGCGGGGTCTGGCGTTCAGACCCCGCCCTTCTTGATGCGATGGAAGTGAATTATAAATGAGAAAAAATTCAAACAGGTTTGCAAGTGCGAGCATTGCGGAAGCAAGGCCGAAATGATGATCACCTGCACGCTGGCGGAAGACCTGCCTCAAGAAGCCGCACCTGCCGTTGTGCCGGAAGTTCAGGGCAAGGCCAAGGGACATTCAGGTTGCAGCCATTGCTGGAATGAAGCCGATAGTTGGCTGAACGTATAGCCGGGTCTTGCTTTTTTACATCTGTTTACGGCTCGCTATCGTACCCTCAATCTTTTTTCGAAACCGGCAAGCATTTTTCTGTACGAACTCATCCTAAAGAGCAGGCCAATCAACTGGCAAGGCGATAGGCAGAAACCTGCCAGAGTCCTCTGGTCTATCGACCTTTAGGCGCTTTTCCGACCGACCAACCAACTTACATTTGAAGGAGATTGCTCATGGCACAGAAATCCAGGGATGAACGTAAAAAAAATGGTGATTGAAGTGCTCAACATAGCGCGCACAATGGAGTTGCATGGTATTCACCAAGTCGATGAACACATCAGGACGTTGGGCGATACCTTCCTGGCAAAAATCGCCGCTACGCCGTCTTCGACCGGCCTAACGCCCAAGGGATTCGCGGTCGGCACCGGTGGTGGGGCGTAATGCAAAATCCCCAAGGTTGAAGACAATCGCTTCAAGAAATAAGCTTTGGTTACTGCCCTCGAATTTGCATTACCAATATCAAAGAGGGGCGCCGTGAATGGAGAGTTTAGCTGATCAACAACATCAAAAAGGTTTTCGGGAGATTCATCGCCGATATGTAACTTCGGTGCTTGCCTCCCTGTCCTCTCCCGCCCAGGGGCTTAGGCCGCGCGGGCAGCCCCTCTGGGAGCCGGAGCCCCCTGCAACAGCCCTTGCGTACTCAGATCCTCGTCGATATCTGGCCAGTGAATGCCGTAACCAGCTCCCGCGACGCTCCAATTGGACCGCTGTTCCGGCGTCGCATGGAGCAGGCGGGGAAACCAGGCCAACGGAGCAGTTATAGTTCGCCCGTCATACAAATCAACGCTGATCGTGTCCTCCGTGACGTGCACGTCGAGGACACGTTCACCAGCCTTAGGTTCCGAAGTATTCATTCCAAGCCTCCATGAGCTCCTGCTGGTGCTCCGATATGATCGATTCGATTCTTCGCAGTTCCCTCGGTAGATAGCCCAGATTGTAAGCCAGCGCCACAGGATTGATCCAGAACTTGGCAGAGTAGGCATCCCGGTCGACATGCACGTGAGGTGGCTCGTCGAGGTCATGACTGACGAAATAGAATCTATAAGGTCCTAACCTCAATACAGCTGGTGCCATCTGTGCCTCACTTGTCTTGATGGTTACGAGCGAACCGAAATTGTTTCAATAATATCCTATGCTCTGCCAACCTTGCAATAGACAATGGAAATCAAGCGAATCTTGTGCAAAATAAGCGGTTGCATGCTGGCCGAACGACCTCAGGTGGTGGAGTTAAAAGGCGCCATTGGCTGTACGGATTTAAACGTTCGTGTGGCACCATGTGCATCGACAGCGCAGCCGTAACTTTGCAGCGATGAGAATGCACACTATGTTCATGGCTTCCTGCCTCGCCATAGAGAGCAAAAAGGCCCGGGGTGCAATGCCCCCCGGGCCCCTTTTATGACGCTTCAGTCCGATTGGTCCTGCATCTGCGGGCAAAGGCAGAATGGCCGGGATGGCGGCTGTGGCCGCAGCCGGCGGGTGGTCGGCATCCAAGGATTGAAGGTCGCGGAAGGTGACGTAGTGGCGATCAAGGTTATGCCTGGTGATATCCTTGGGAATGCCAGTGTAGCGCGCCTGGATATCGGCGCATTCGTTTGTGTTTCTGGTGGTATACTCCGCCGCAGCGAGCACTCCTTTCACGTAATCGTGAAGGAATCGCCCAAGCGTGAGGTCGCCACTACTTATGCCACATCCTTGAACATGGCCACGATTCCGGCGAAGGTGTTCTTGTCGTCGGCCAGAACCCGTTCGATATGTCCCCGGTATGTGTTCAGCGCCGGCCCTCTGCCATAGCAGTTGCTGCCCTCATGGTCTGCTTTAACGATCTATGTTCGATTTCCGTATCACCTGCAATGCGTATCTCGGAACTGCTGCTCAGTACTGCATCTTTTTCCTCGACTTACTGCTATGACGCCGCTCAGGTGCAAGGCTTGAAACCGGGATCGAAGTTATCAGGGCGGGGCAGCATCTGCGGTCCCGCCCTGATCTATTATAGCGCAGCCTTAAGCCATCTTCAGCACCATCATGCCGGCATTGCTGCGCTGAACGAGCAGCGATACCCCATCGCCGCCCTTGTGCTTGGCGAGCAGTTGCTTCAGCTCGCCCGTCGAGGACACGCTCTGGCGGTTGACCTCGAGGATCAGGTCGCCCTGCTGAACGCCGGCCTTGGCCGCTTTGCTGTCCGGCCGGACACCGACCACCACCAAGCCGTTCTTGCGGCTGGTCTTCAACCGCTGGGCCATCTCCGGGGTCAGTTCGGTCACCTCCAGGCCGAACTCGCCCTCTTTCTCCACCTGGGGCTTGCCGGCATCGGCGACCGTCAGAGGCCGCTTGGCCACCTTCACGTCAATGGTCTTCTCCTTGCCGTCGCGGACGATCGTGATTTTCGTGGCCTCCCCCACCGGCAGGGTAGCGGCCTTGGC
>JBGSTS010000221.1:0-41479 GCA_041736435.1 Desulfobacterales bacterium
GGTGGGCCGCCACGGCAAATCCATGGCAATCGCAATGCGCAGCAAAGTCCGGGCGTTCAAAGTTGTGGTTTCGCCAGGTGCGGGGGCTGGGCCCAAAACGCGGGCGGCCTTCTCCTCCAGCGGCCTGAGCGTGTCCGCGCGCACCCGGTAATCCTGGTCCTGGTCCAACTGGTACTTGATCCGGGCCAGGCCGCCGGCGTGAAGCGGTCGGTCCGCGGCGTCGGCCGCCACCCAGACCTTGTTCTTTTTAAAACGCATCCGGACCCAGCGGGTCGGGTCGGTCGTGTCGGTTGAGCCCATCATTGCTCCGAAAACGATCCGTTGTTTCGAACTATCAGCGACCGAGAGCGGTCCCCTCTCGCAACCCCCTCGGCCTCCATCCGGGAGGGGGTGCCGGTGCCGATTCCGCGGCTCTGCGTCGCTGAGCGTGCCGTGCGCCTCAGTCGTTGTAAAGCAACACCTCCCGTCGCAGCGCATCGAACTCGGCCAGCTCCTGCCGCCACGAGGCTTCGATGCGTTCGAGCGGCTCCAGCGACTCGAGCCGCCGGCGCACCGAGAGGTCGCCGATAAGCAGGTCGATGGGCATGCGCTCATGCTCGTACTCGTAGGGGGGCGGGCGCCAGGCGAACTCCTGCGGGTGGCGGCGAAGAAGCGCCTGCAAGAGCCGCAGGCTCGTGCGGTAGGGCGCAAAACGCTGCGGGTCGGTGACATGGATCTGAAACCCATGACAGGCGCAGCCCTGCCATTTTTGGGCCGTGGGCTCGAACACCGCCGGCCGCAGGACGGCGCCGTCGATGGGCGTGTGGGCCAGATCGGCCTTTAGCGCCGGCAGGGAGAGAAACGGTGCCCCGAACAGCTCGAACGGCTGGGTCGTACCGCGCCCCTCGGACACGTTGGTGCCCTCCCAGAGCACCTGCCCGGGATAGACCGCCGCCGAGGCCGGTGTGGGTAGATTGGGGGAGGGTGGCACCCAGGGAAGACCCGTGTCCGCGAACAGCATGCCGCGGGTCCAGCCGGACATGGGGACGACGTTCAGGTCGCAGCCGATCCCGAAGCGGGTGTTGAAAAGTATGGCTAACTCGGCCAGGGTCAGGCCGTGGCGCATGGGGATGGGGTAGCGTCCCACGAAGGAGGCCCACTCGGGCCTGAGCAGGTTGCCTTCCACGGCCTGTCCCCCGACAGGGTTGGGCCGGTCCAATACCACAACCGTTTTGCCGCACGCCGCGGCGGTTTCCATGCAGTAGGACAGGCTCGCGGCAAAGGTGTAGACACGGGTGCCGACATCCTGGAGGTCCACGAGCAGCAGGTCGAGGTCGGCAAACATCTCCGGGCTGGGGATGCGGCTGCGGCCGTACAGGCTGAAGACCGGTATGCCCAGGACCGGGTCGAGAAGGTCCTCGGACTCGATCATGTTGTCCTGCTTTTCGGCGAAAAACCCGTGCTGCGGGGAGAACAGCGCGCGCAGGGCGCGCGGAAACCTGGCGTCAACCAGCAGCCGGGCATGCCGGAAGCGCCGGTCCACCGAGGCCGGGTTGCAGAGCAGCCCCAGCCGGCGGCCTCCCATCCATGGGGGCGGGGCTTCGATCAGCTGCTCCAGACCGGTTTTGACAGATCCCATGGCCGAGCCCTTAGCACAGTGCGGCACGCAGCGGAAGGGCAAATCGCATGAGAATCGCCTGCCGGCCCCGGCCATCGGCCTGCAAATCGCTTGACAGGCTGTGCATAAGCTTCTAAAAAACCACTTGGCTTTTTGCCCGCTGCAGGTCGTCCAGGCAAAAGCCTCAACCCAACGCGCGGGGGCCGGGGTGGAACTGCGGCTGGCAGGCATCGTCGTTATCGTCGGCAGTTACGGCAGCGGCAAGTCCGAGGTGGCCATCCATCTCGCGGTCCATCATCGGTTGTCGGGAATGCAGGTGCGCCTGGCCGACCTCGACCTGGTGAACCCCTACTTCCGCTGCCGCGAACTGCGAGGACCGCTTGCGGAATTGGGCATCGAGGTCGTGCTGCCGCCGGAGGCGTACCTGCAGTCCGAATTGCCTGTACTGAGTCCGATGGTGGCGGGCATCATCCGGCAGGGCGGAGGGCTCACCCTTTTAGATGCCGGCGGCGACCCGGTTGGCGTCAGGGTGCTGGCGGCGTTGGGGGATGCGTTTGCCGGCCGCCCGCTGCAGGTGCTGCAGGTCGTCAACCCGTTGCGGCCCGCGACCGGGACCCTGGACGGCTGCCTGAAGGTCCGCCGTGAAATCGAAGCCGCATCCCAGCTGCCCATCACCGGCTTCATCGGCAACGCCAATTTGATCGACGAGACCACGGTGCGGGATATCGAAGAGGGCTATCGGTTCATGCGGGTGCTTTCGCGGCAGAGCGGGCTGCCGCTCGTGTGTATCACAGCGGCCGAAGAACTCCTGGGCGAGCTGGCCGCCCTGCGTGTCGAATGCCCGCTGCTGGCGATCCGCCGGCAGCTGGTGCCCCCGTGGAAAAAAGCGCGGCCGCCGGGCCGACAGGAGGAGTGAGCGCATGACCTACGAGCACATCATCGACAAGGACCGCTGCAAGGGATGCGGGCTGTGTGTGGCCGCCTGTCCCAAGAATGTCCTGGAGATTGCAGGCGAGGTGAACCTCAAAGGCTATTTCCCCGCTGTTCAAGCGCGGCCGGAAGACTGTATTTTCTGTGCGATCTGCTGCACGGTTTGCCCGGATGTGGCCATCGCCATCAACGAGATCGCCGGCGGGGCCGCCGGCCGTGCGAAACGGAGGGCATGACATGGGCAAGGTGCTGATGAAGGGCAACGAAGCCATCGGTGAGGCGGCCATTCGAGCCGGGTGCCTGAACTACTTCGCCTACCCGATCACCCCCCAGTCCGAGGTGGCTGAATACCTCTCGAAACGGCTGCCGGAGGCGGGCGGAAGTTTCCTCCAGGGCGAGAGCGAAGTGGCCGTTTCCTACATGATCTTCGGCGCTGCCGCTTGTGGGGCCCGGGTCTTTACGACCTCCTCGAGCCCGGGGATCAGCCTGATGTCCGAGGGCATCAGCTACATCACGGCCGCCCAGTGCCCAACGGTGTTTGTCAACATCATGCGCGGCGGGCCCGGTCTGGGCGGCATTCTGCCCTCCCAGGCCGATTACTTTCAGGCCGTGAAAGGCGGCGGGCACGGCGACTACCGTCTGCTGGTAATGGCTCCCGCCAGTGTCCAGGAGGCCGTCGAGATGGTCATGCAGGCCTTTCCGCTGGCGGAAAAATACCGCAATCCGGTCATGATCCTGGGCGACGGTCTGATCGGCCAGATGATGGAACCGGTCGAGTTCCCGGATCACCTCAAAAGCGAGCCGCCCAACAAAGACGATTGGGCCACCAGCGGCATGGAGACGCGCGGCAGCACACGGCGCAACCTCGTCAAGACGCTCTACCTCGTGCCCGAAGAACTCAACGCCCACAACCTGAAACTAAAGGCCAAGTACGAGCGCATGGCCCGGGAGGAAATCCGTTTTGAGTCTTACAATCTCGAGGGGGACTACCGCGTGCTGATTGTGAGCTACGGCACCATGAGCCGGGTGTGCCGCACGGTGATCGACAACTTCAAGCACGACGGGGTGGAGATCGGCATGGTGCGGCCCCAGACCCTCTTCCCGTTCCCGAAACAAGCGGTGTTCGAGGCGGCGTCCAAGGCCAGCTGCCGCGCCGTCATCAGCGTGGAGATGAGCATGGGCCAGCTTGTGGAAGACGTGGAGCTTAGCCTCAAGGGCATCAAGCCGGTCCACTGGTACGGCAAGTGCGGCGGCGAGGTGCCGACGCCGGAAGAAGTCATGGAAGAAATCCGCACGCTGCTGTAGCAGCGTGCGGATTTCTTACGAATAATTTTTGCGGCAAGTGTTATGCTACGGTGCTAGGAGCACAGCCCGCGAGGAACCCAACGCTCGTCGCCTTCACGAACAGGAGCAAAAATTATGGGAAAAGCATTTCACCGGCCCGAGGCGCTCGCCGATGTCGTCACGCACTACTGCCCGGGATGCACCCACGGGGTGGCCCACCGACTGGTGGCCGAGGTCATCGACGAGCTCGGAATCCGCGGCCGCACCGTGGGGATCGCCCCGGTCGGCTGCGCGGTCCTGTGCTACAACTATTTCACCTTCGACTTCCAGGAAGCCGCCCACGGCCGTGCCCCGGCCATGGCGACCGGCATCAAGCGGGTGCGGCCCGACCTGATGGTATTCACCTACCAGGGCGACGGGGACTTGGCCAGCATCGGGATGAGCGAAATCATCCACGCCGCCAACCGCGGCGAAAAATTCACCACCATTTTCATCAACAACGCGGTCTACGGCATGACCGGCGGCCAGATGGCCCCCACCACCATGCCCGGCCAGCGCACCACCACCTCGCCCTTCGGGCGCAAGGTGGCGGAGACCGGGATGCCGGTCAAGATGGCCGAGCTGCTCTCTGCGCTGGAGACACCCGCCTATATCGCCCGCGAGGCTCTGATCAAGCCCAAGTATATCAATCGCGCGAAGAAGGCGATCCTCAAGGCCTTCAGCTACCAGATGGCCAATACCTGCTTCAGCCTGGTGGAGTTGCTCAGCACCTGCCCGACCAACTGGGGCGTGACGCCGGTGGACGCGCTCAAATGGGTCGAGGAGAAGATGCTGCCCTACTACCCCTTGGGAGACTATAAGACGCCGGAAGCCGGCCGCCTGAATCCGGCCGCGGGGAGGAAACATGCAGAGTGAGGTCCAATTTGCGGGTTTCGGCGGACAGGGGGTTATGCTCATGGGGCAGATCCTGGCCCAGGCGGCCATGGACGAGGGCCACGAGGTTGTCTGGATTCCCTCCTACGGCCCGGAGATGCGCGGCGGAACCGCTTATTGCACCGTGGTGATCAGCGACCAGTCCATCGGGTCCCCTATTATCCGCAACCCCCAGCACCTGGTGGCGATGAACCGGCCCTCGCTCGAGAAATTTTCACCGTCGGTCAAGGCCGGCGGCGTCGTGTTCATCAATGCTTCCCTCATTCCGATCGGTACGGGCCGCTCCGACGTGGACGAGCTGCGGGTGCCCATCATCGAGGTCGCCGGCGAGCTGGGAAACGTCAAGGCCGCCAACATCGTGGCGCTGGCGGCCTTCGTGGCGCGCAGCCGGGTGGTGCGGTTCGAGTCGCTGACGCAAGCCGTCAAGAATAAATTCGCCGCCAAGGCCAAACTGATTCCCCTCAACATGAAAGCCTTAGAGGCCGGCCGCACGGCGGCGGGGGTCAGTTAGTGTCGATCCGGAAACGGTATCTTTCGACCCGGACCGCTGTTCTGGCTCTTTGCAATCCACGGCGTGGAACCATTGCCTCGCCGTTGGCGGGTCGGTTGCGGAATGGCTGCAGCCTTGGCCTGAGACGAGAGCTGCCATCTCCGAGGAACACTCAGTAAGAAAAAGCGCTCCGGCCTCTTCCGGGCTATGGTTTTTCCGTGAAACTCAACGTGCCCGCCCATATCCAGGCCATCCCGGCCTATGTTCCCGGCAAACCGGTCGAGGAAGTCGAACGGGAGCGCGGTATCCGCGGTGCCATCAAGCTGGCCTCCAACGAAAACCCGCTGGGACCCTCCCCGATGGCGGTGCAGGCCGTGCGGCAGGTTCTGGCGAACGTGCACCGCTACCCGGAGAGCGGGGGGGTCGACCTCACCCGCAAGCTCGCTTTGCGTTTGGACCTCGCCCCCGGCAACATCGTGCTCGGCAACGGGTCCGACGACATTATCGTCATGCTGGCCACGGCCTTCCTCCAGCCCGGGGACGAGGTCATTATGGCGCGCCCCTCGTTTCAGATGTACGAGATCGTCAGCCGGGCGGCCGGCGCCCTGCCGGTGGAGGTGCCGCTTGCCGCCTACCGAAACGACCTATCGGCCATGGCCGGTCGAGTGACCTCCCGGACCCGCATGGTGTTCGTGAATTCGCCCCACAACCCTACCGGATCCATGGTCAGGCGCGCGCAGATCGAGGCGTTCATGGCGGTGCTGCCGCCCGATGTCCTGCTGGTGTTAGACGAGGCCTACATCGAGTTCGTGCGGGCGCCGGAGCACCCCGACAGCCGGGACTACGCAAGCGGAGATCGTCCGGTAGTGGGGCTGCGGACATTTTCCAAGGCCTACGGTCTGGCCGGGATGCGCATCGGTTACGGGATCATGCCGGCCGCGGTCGCCGACGTTCTCCACCGTGTGCGCCAGCCCTTCAACGTCAGCTTACCGGCGCAGAAAGCCGCCGAGGCCGCTTTAGACGACGAGGGGTTTCTGCGCCAAACCCTCCAAACGGTGCACGACGGGGTCGACTCCGTGAGCGAGTCGCTCCGAGCGCTCGGGCTCGACGTCCTGCCCACGCAGTCCAATTTTTTGTTCTTCCGGGTTCCTCGGCCGGCGCAGGCGGTGTATGAGGCGCTTCTCGACCGGGGGGTCATTGTCAGGCCCCTGGCCGGCTACGGCTACCCGGAGCACCTGCGGGTCAGTGTCGGGCGGCCAGAGGAGAACCTGCGCTTCATCGAAACGCTCCGGCAGGTGCTCGGGGCCTGAGGCCTGCACTCGCAGGGCTTGAAACGAAGGTCATGCCAAAACTGCTCATCACCATCGACGGGCCGGCCGGCGCCGGCAAAACCACCGTCAGCCGGGAACTGGCGGCGCGGCTGGCGTATCGCTATGTCGACACCGGTGCGCTCTACCGCGGGGTGGCCTACACCGCGCGGTCCCGGGGCCTGGCGCCGGAGGACGATGAGGCCCTGGCCCGGATGCTTGCCGGCCTAAGGCTCGTTCTCGAGCGCGGCCGGGCCGGGTCCAGGATTCTGGTCGACGGGGAAGACATCACCGCGCGCATCCGCACCCCCGAGGTCTCGATGCTGTCCTCGACGGTTTCCGCCCGCCCGGTCGTGAGGGCCTTCCTGCTGAAGGTTCAGCAGGAGCTCGGCCGCGAGAAGGCGGTCGTCTTCGAAGGCCGCGACATGGGCACGGTGGTGTTTCCCGAGGCGGACGTGAAGTTTTTTCTGAGCGCCTCGGAAGCCACTCGGGCCAAGCGCCGGTTCGCCGAGCTTCAGGGCGGGAGCGACGCAAACCTGCAGGCGGTGGTGCAGGACCTGCGCCGGCGGGACGAGCAGGACAGCACGCGCGCCCTGGCGCCGCTCAAACCGGCGGCGGACGCCATCCAAATCGACTCCTCCGAGATCACCGTTTCGCAGGTGGTAGATTTGATGCTGGGCCACGTGAACGCCAAACTGGCGCTCGCCGATGTCCCGTGAACAGCGGGGGTGACCGCCCGCCCGGTCGTTATCCGCTGAACGTCTGACGCTTCGGAACCCTGCCTCATTTTATCGTTGATTTTTTCCGCAAGTCTGCTAAAAGTAAACGGTTAATAAACATATGCCGGGTCATGCTGGCCGGCGCCAAAGGGAGGACACCACGTCTATGGTCAACATCACAACCAACGCTGAAAATGACGATACGGCCCGCATTCCGGCGGATTCAGTGGCCGAGGCCAAAGAGCCCGGCGCGGATCCCGGCGAGCCGTCCATGATGATGTACGAGGACAGCTTTGGCCAGTTCAAGGAAGGCGAGGTGGTCACCGGGGTGATCACCTCCGTCGACAAAGATCTGGTGCTGGTCGACATCGGCTACAAATCCGAAGGACAGATCCGCATCAACGAGTTTCGGGCCGAGGACGGCAGCATCACCGCCAAGGTGGGCGACACGGTCGAGGTCATGGTCGAGTGGTGGGACGACGAGGAGGAGCGCGTCATCCTCTCCAAGGACAAGGCGGCCAACATCAAGGTGTGGGACAACATCAAGAAGTGCCACGACGAGGACGGCACCATCCAGGGAGTCATCACCAGCCGCGTCAAGGGCGGCTTCTCCGTGGACATCGGAGTCCCGGCCTTCCTGCCGGGGTCGCAGGCGGACCTTCGGCCCATCCGCAACCTGGACGAAATGGTCGGCAAGACCTACGATTTTAAAATTCTTAAGTACAACCGCAAGCGCAGCAACATTGTGCTGTCGCGGCGGGTGCTGCTCGAAAAGGATCGCGAATCCAAACGCGCGGCTACGCTGGCCTCCATCCACGAAGGCAAGGTGATGCCGGGTGTGGTCAAGAACATCACCGAATACGGCGTCTTCGTGGATCTGGGCGGCATGGACGGGCTGCTGCACATCACGGACATTTCCTGGGGCCGGGTCAAGCACCCCTCCGACCTGTTCAAGATCGGTGACCAGATCACGGTAAAGGTCCTCAACCTGGACCTCGAGAAGGAGCGGGTCTCCCTGGGGATGAAGCAGCTCATGGCGGACCCCTGGAGCACGGCCGCGCAAAAATACCCGGTCGGGTCGCGGGTGGCGGGACGCGTCGTGAGCCTGACCGACTACGGCGCTTTCGTGGAACTGGAAGAGGGCATCGAGGGGTTGATTCACGTCTCCGAGATGTCCTGGACGCGCAAGGTCCGCCACCCGTCCAAGGTGGTTGCGGTGGGGGAAGAGGTTGATGCCCTGGTGCTGGACATCAAGCCCGATGCCAGGCGTATTTCCCTGGGGATGAAACAGGCCGCTCCCAACCCGTGGGAAGTGATCGCCGAGAAATACCCGGTGGGCACCACGATCGAGGGCAAGATCAAGAACATCACCGATTTCGGCATTTTCATCGGGATCGACGAGGGCATCGACGGCCTGGTGCACATCTCCGATCTCTCCTGGACCAAGCGCATCAAACATCCGTCTGAGATCTACAAGAAGGGCGACATGGTCCAGGCCATCGTGCTCGATATCGAGAAAGACAACGAGCGCTTCTCGCTGGGCGTCAAACAGCTGCAGCCCGACCCTTGGAAGACATTGGGCCAGCGCTACAAGGTGGGCAGTGAGATCACCGGCACGATCACCAACGTGACCGATTTCGGCATTTTTGTGGAGATCGAGGAGGGTATCGAGGGTCTCGTGCACGTTTCTGAGATCAGCAAGGAGAAAGTCAAGACACCGGTCGGCCGTTACACCATCGCCGACATGATCACCGCCAAGGTGATGACCATCAACAGCGATGAACGGCGGATCGGTCTTTCCATCAAACGCCTGGAGATCGAAGGCGAGCAGGGCCTGCTGAGCGATTACGTGAGCAGCCTGGGATCGCAGCGGACCACAACGTTCGGCGAGCTGCTGCGCGAAAACCTGCAGGAAAAATTGAAAGAAGATGAATAATCCGGCGGCCGGCTTCCAGCCGGCAGCCGATGAGACGTCCGTGCTTCTTCAAAACCCCGCCCGCAGCCTGGGCGGGGTTTTTTTTGTGGTGCGCGCAATAGGGTTTGGTTTTGACTGCTCATGATGGATGGTTAACTTAGTTATTGTTGTCGTTGCGGTTTGCATCGGGTTTCAAAATCATGCGGGGAAAGGAGGGTGCATGCAAAAATATATCTTGCGGGCGGCCCTTGTGGGGCTGCTGATCGCTGCGGCGGGCTGCCAGAACAGGCCCCCGATCCACACGGTGGCAGCGGTCGACCTGCAACGTTTCATGGGCGACTGGTACGTGATCGCCGCCATCCCGACCTTCATCGAGACCGACGCCTACAACGCGATCGAATCTTACCGGCTGGCCGCCGACGGCAGCGTCGAGACCACGTTCACCTTCAACCAGGGCGGGCTCGACGGACCCCTCAAGAAATACACCCCCCGCGGGTTCGTCCGGGACCCGCAGTCCAATGCAATCTGGGGCATGCAGTTCATATGGCCCTTCAAGGCGGAATACCGGATCGTCTATCTGACCGAGGACTATACCCGCACCATCATCGGCCGCAGCCAGCGCGACTACGCCTGGATCATGGCCCGGCAGCCGTCGATCCCCGAAGAGGACTACCGCAAGATGGTGCAGTTCCTGGAGGACCAGGGGTACGATGTGAACCGGCTGCGCCGGGTGCCCCACGCACCGCCTGCAGTTAAAAAGGCGTCCTGAGGGCGTCACCGCTCCATGGCGCCGGTAGTTTACTTGACAGGAATGTGCCTTTCAGGTATGGTTGAACCATTGATTTTTTGGCTGATGGGTGTTTCGTGTAGGGTGTTTAAGATCTGTTGTTGGGTTTTTGGCGGGGTAAGACGCTAAAAACGAAACACCGAACACCCATCACCCATCACCTAACACCTAACACCTAACACCTAACACCTAACACCTAACACCTAACACCTAACACCATCTCCTCTATCTATGTTCACCAAGGTCAGACAGGTTCGGGCATTCGAGAGCATTATCCAGCAGGTGGAAGATGCCATCGTGCAGGGCAGTCTTGCCGTCGGGGACCGGTTGCCCTCCGAACGGGCGCTTCAGGACTTGCTGGATGTCAGCCGCAACACGCTGCGCGAATCGCTGAGGGTGCTTGAGCAGAAAGGGCTGGTCGAGATTCGCAAGGGCCAGCGCGGCGGGATTTTCGTCAAAGAGCTCAACAGCGACTCCATGGCGGAGAGTCTGGCCCTCTTCGTCCAGTCCCGGCGCATCCGCATGGGGGAGATCTCCGAGTTCCGGCAGGACCTGGAAGGAGTGGTAACCCGCCGGGCGGCCCTGAGGGCGGATGCCCAAAACACCGGCGAGTTGGGCCGCTTGCTCAAACGTGCCCAGATGCTGGCCGATGAGGGCGTGGCGCAATGGGATGAGTTCATGCAGGTGGACAAGAAAATCCATCTGGCCCTGGCGCGCGTCGGCGGAAACCCCCTGCACCATTTTTTTCTGGAAACCGTGCACAACAACCTGCACCGTTATCATATCAACACCTATTTGCCCCGCACCGAAAAAACCATTCGAACCACGCTGGCGGAATTAAAGGAGATCGTAGCCGCCGTTGTGCAGGGCGACGCCGACCGGGCGGAGCGCCTGGCGCGGGATCATGTCCGGCATGCCACGGCGGCAATGGAGAAAACGTCCTTGGCGGCCGCCAACCCGGCCCAACCGCTCAAGAGATCGTCCCGATCGAGAAACCGGCCAGCAGGAGACCGACCATGACTATCGCTTTTTTTGAATCGCCCGGACTGCACCAGCCCCCACCCTTTCAGGCAAAGGCTCCCGCCACCAGCGGCGGACCGGCGGCCCGGGTGCGGCTGGGCATAAAACGCAACCAACTCGCCCGTCCCGAAGTCCACCCCGAACGCGCCGTGTCGGTTACCCGAAGCTACCGTGAAACAGAGGCTGAGCCCTTGTTCACGCGGCGGGGGCGGATGCTTCTTCGCATCGCATCCGAGCATGTGGTTGCGATCCAGGAGGGTGAGCTCATCGTCGGCATGAAGACCCTCACCCCGCGCGGGTCGCCCGTCTTCCCGGAAATCAGCTGCGACTGGGTCGAGCGTGACATCGACCGGTTGGCCAGCCGGGCCAACACGCCGTTTTATGTGAGCCCGGAAACCAAGCAGATCCTGTGCACAGAGGTGTTTCCTTACTGGAAAGGCCGGCAGATCAGCGACCGCATCATGGAGACGGTGCCGGCCGAGATTTGGAAGGCGGACGAGCGCGGGCTCATCTATAATTATTTCCGGTCGCGCACCATCGGCCACATCAATGCCGGCTACGAGAAAGTGCTGGCGAAGGGCATGCACGGCATCATCGCCGACGTCGAGCAATCACTCGCACGTCTGGGCGACCGGGAGCGCGAAAGCGAGCCCAAGCGCCTTTTCCTGGAGTCGGTGATCATGGCCTGCGAAGCGGCCATGCTGATGGCCGCACGGCACGCGGCCGAGGCTCGGCGCCTGGCCGTCATCGAGACCGACCCCGCCCGCCGCGCGGAACTGGAACAGATCGCCCGTGTACTGGACCGGGTGCCGGCCCAACCGGCGGCCACCTTCCAGGAAGCGCTGCAGTCCTTCTGGATCACCCACCTCATGCTGAACCTCGAGACCGACGGGCACGCCTTCGGCCCCGGCCGGTTCGACCAGATCCTCTACCCCTACTACCGGCGCAGCATCGACACCGGCGAGATCTCAAACAACCAGGCCCAGGAACTGCTTGACCTGATGTGGGTCAAGTTCGACGAGATCACCCTGGCCAAGGACTCGGGCGAATCCCAGACCTCGAGCTCCTACCCCGAGTTCCAAAACCTGAACATCGGCGGGCTCTCGCGCCAGGGGCAGGATGCGGTCAACGAACTCTCCTACATGTGTTTGGAGGCACTGGAGCACACGCGCCTTCCCCAACCGGGGCTCTCGGCCCAGATCGCCTCGCTCACCCCGCCCAAGTTCCTGCTGCGCTGCTGCGAGGTGCTGAGGCTGGGGACCGGCATGCCGGCCATGTTTAACACCGATTCAATGGTCCTGGGCATGGTCAATCGCGGCAAGAGCCTCTCCGATGCGCGGGCAAGCAGTCTGAACGGCTGTGTGGCAACCTTCTGCGACGGCAAAGACCGCATGGCTTCGACCGGCTACTTCAACCTGGCCAAAGCGCTGGAGCTGGCGCTCAACAACGGCATGGACCGTCTGACCGGCGAGTCGCTCGGGCCGGCCACCGGGGACCCCAGGACCTTCACCGGTTTCGGTGAGGTGATGGCGGCGTTCAAAAAGCAGGTTGAGCACTTCGTGGCGCTCAAGGTCCGCTATGACGACACCGTGCGCGAGATCTATGCCCGGCATTGCCCGGTGCCGTTCACCTCGGCCGTCATCGATGACTGCATCGCCACAGCCACGGATTGGCATGCCGGTGGGTCGCACTACAAGATTGCCACCATGAGCGGAGTTGCGGTCGGCACGGTCGCCGACGCGCTCTCCGGACTCCGCAAACACGTTTTTACCGACGGCCGCTTCAGCATGGCCGAATTGATCGATGCGCTGGACCGCAACTGGGAGGGCAGGGAGGAGCTGCGTCGAATCCTGGCCCACAAGACCCCGCACTACGGCAACGACGATGCGTTTGCCGACACTCTGGCCGTTCAGGTCCAGGAGATCTTCTGCTCAGCGGTGGAACGCCACACCGACATCCAGGGCGCGAGGTACTGGGTGGATCTCTTGCCCACCACGAGCCACATCGCGCTCGGTGCACTGACGGGCGCCACGCCGGACGGTAGGCGGGCGCAGGAGTGGTTGTCCGAAGGCGTCAGCCCGGTCCAGGGCCATGACCGCAGCGGTCCCACGGCCTCCACCCGCTCGGTGGCCAAGCTGGACCACGCCCGGACCAACGGCACACTGCTCAACATCAAAATCAACCCCCAGACAGTGGCGACCGACCGCGACCTGCGCAAACTGGCCGCGCTGATCCGCACCTATTTCGCCCAGGGCGGCTTCCACATGCAGTTCAACATCGTCGATCGCGGCGTCCTCCTCGACGCCATGCAGCGGCCGGACGAACACCGTAACCTGTTGATCCGGGTGGCGGGCTATTCCGACTACTTCGTGCTGTTGAGCCGGGACATCCAGGAGGAGATCCTCTCACGCGCCGAACATGGGGTGTGAATCCCATCACCGTTCAATTTCCAGGGGATTAGGGCGATGGGAAGCAATGCGGCCGCTCGGTCGGCCCACCCCTTGAAAGGTGGTGCCGGAAAGTCCTCGGTCAGCGTGAGAGCCGATTTGGCCGCAATCTTCATGAGGGGCCCCGGCTCTGCGGGATCGCTGCCCACATGAAAGCAGTAGGCGATGTTTCGGGAACAAGTTCCTGCTGAACTTCGCGGCTGCCCTCCATGATGAAGGTATGGTGGCGGTCCGAAAAATTCGTTCACTGTCCGTCTATGGGGTTTGCTTCGGGGCTGCTACATTGCTCTACGCTTGCGCCATCCATTATGCGGGCTGCGGGCTCATTTCAGACGTCCCGAAAGGCCAGGGCTGCGATATCGGCAGTTTCTGCAGCGGGCTTGGGGCCGGGCCGGGATAAACATAGACACGCCAGGGTTAGTGGCCGCCCCCTAAATAGGCCTTTACGATGCTCTCGTCTTCGCGCAGCGTGGCGCTGTCGCCTTCGATGACAATTTTCCCCGTCTCCAGCACGTAGCCATAGTCCGCCAGCTTCAAGGCCACCTTGGCGTTCTGCTCCACCAGCAGGATGGTGGTTCCCTGGTCGTTTAATTTGCGAATGATCTTCATGATCGCCTGCACCAGGAAGGGAGCGAGCCCCATCGAGGGCTCGTCCAGCAGCATGAGTTCGGGGTTGGTCATGAGGGCGCGGCCGATCGCGAGCATCTGCTGCTCGCCGCCGGAGAGCAGCGCTGCGTCCTGGTTGCGGCGGTTGGAAAGAATGGGGAAAAGTTCGAAGATGTACTGCAGCCGCCGAAGCTTTTCGGCTCTTTCCTTACGGTTGGTGAAGCCGCCAAGGTCAAGGTTCTCCTGGACGGTCATGCCTTTGAAGATCCGCCGGCCCTCGGGGGCGTGGATCAATCCCATGCGGACGATGGTATGGGGCGGAGCGTCCGTGATCTCTTTGCCCAGAAAAGTGATCCTGCCGGCGGCGGCTCGGGTCAGCCCGGAAATGGTTTTAAGGGTGGTACTCTTGCCGGCGCCGTTGGCACCCAAAAGGGTGACGATCTTTCCCTTCGGCACATTGAAGCTGATGCCTCTCAGGGCGTGAATCTTGCCGTAAAAGGTCTGCAGACCTTCGATTTCAAGGACCGTTTCGTTCATCTGCCATGCCCTCCTCGTCTTCCCGGCCGAGATAGGCTTCGATGACCTTCGGGTCGCACTGAACGGCGTCACAGCCGCCCTCGGCAATCTTTTTGCCGTAGTCGATGACGACGACCTTCTCCGAGATCCGCATGACCAGCCCCATGTCGTGCTCTATCAGGAAGATGGTGATGTTGAGCTCTTCGCGGATGCGACGGATGAGGCGCATCAGGCGTTCTTTTTCGTCATAGTTCAGTCCGGCCGCTGGCTCGTCGAAGAGCAGCAGCCTGGGCCGGGTCGCGAGGGCGCGGGCCCATTCGACGCGGCGCTGATCGCCATAGGGCAGGTTGCGCGCCATCCGGTCCTTCAGCCCGAGGATGCCCACGAAGTCCAGGCACTCTTCGGCTACGCTGCGAATGTGGGCTTCCTCCCTGCACTGGCGGGCGTTGCGCAAAACAGCGCCCAGTGCACCGGCGTGAGTGCGGCAGTGCATTCCCGACATGACGTTTTCGAGGACGGTCATCTGCTTGAACAGGCGCAGGTTCTGGAACGTGCGGGCCATGCCCTTTTGGGTGATTTTGTGGGGCTTTAACTTCGTGACCGACTTGTCCAGAAACCGGATCTCGCCGGAGTTGGCTCTGTAAAACCCCGTCAGGCAGTTGAAGACGGACGTCTTGCCGGCCCCGTTGGGGCCGATGAGGCTGACGATCGAGCCGTCCTCGACGTCGAAGCTGAGGCGGTCGATGACATTCAGGCCCCCGAAACTCAGCGACAAATCGTTTACCTGCAAAATGCGCATGCCCCGCCTCTTTTTCAGTTCCGGCGCTCCGGCCAGATCCCCTGAGGCCGGAAGATCATCATCATCACCAGTACCAGGCCGAAGACGAGCATCCGTATGGACCCGATTTCCCTAAAGACCTCCGGGAAGAGAATCAGCGCGAGAGCCCCCACGATCATGCCCGGGATCTTGCCCATCCCTCCCAACACCACCGCCATGAGGATGGTGGCCGACTGCATGAACTGGAAGGTTTCGGGCGAAATGGCGGTCATTTTCCCGGCAAAAAAACATCCGGCCACCCCTGCGAAGACGGCGCCGATCACGTAAGCGTACAGCTTGATGGCCACCCGGTTGATGCCCATGGCCTCGGCGGCATCCTCATCCTCGCGCACGTACTGCCAGGCGCGGCCCAGTCGGGAGTGTTGGAGGCGGAAGCTGACGAAAATCGCCAGGAGAACGAGGATGAAAAAGACGTAATAGTAGTGGTGGATCTGGCTCAGTTCCAGGCCGAAAAAAGATGGGCGGTTGATGCCGATCAGCCCGCTCGCCCCCCCGGTCAACTCCTTGAGGTTGCGGGCTACAATGCGGGTGATTTCACCGAAGCCCAGGGTCACGATCGCCAGGTAGTCGCTGCGCAGCCGAAGCGTCGGACCGCCGATGATGACGCCGGCGATGATGGAGAAGAACACGGCCGCCGGAATGGTCAGCCAGAAATTCCAATCGAACTGGGAGGTGAGGATGCCGGTCGTGTAAGCCCCCACGGCGAAAAAGGCGGCATAGCCCAAATCCAGAAGACCGGCGTAGCCGACCACGATGTTCAGCCCAAGGCAGAGGACGATATAGAAAAATGAGTTGGTCAGGATCTCCAGCAGATAACTGTCCCCGACCAGCGGGATCAGGACGGCGACAAGGACCAGGAGTCCTTGGACGAGCCTGCGGTGCGAGCGCTTGTCGAAGAAGACAAACAGTCGTTCTTCCAATCCGGCCAACCCGGATTTTCCTGCTGCCGTGGTGGGTGTCGGAGATGGTTCAGGCATACCCTACATCCTCTCGATCTCCGTTCGCCCTAAAATTCCGGTCGGTTTGAAGACCAGGAGAAGAATCAGCAGGCCGAAGGCGAAGACATCCTTCCACTCAGTGCCGATCCAGGGAAGCTGGGTCCCGAAAGACTCCAGCAGGCCGAGCAAGAGGCCTCCCAACATGGCCCCGGGGATGGAGCCGATGCCGCCGATGACGGCTGCGGTAAAGGCTTTCAGCCCGATGACAAACCCCATGAAGAAGTGGATGGACCCGTAGTAAACACCGGCCATGACACCGGCGGCGGCCGCCAGGGCGGAGCCGACGAAAAAGGTCAGGGCGATGATCTTGTTCACGTCGATGCCCATCAGGCGGCAGGCGTCCATATCGATGGAAATGGCCCGCATGGCTTTGCCGTAAATGGTTTTGGCGATAAAAAGGTGCAGGGCGATCATCAGCACTGCCGTGGCGCCCACCATCACCATCTGGGTGTAGGTGATGTGGACATGCCCCATGGTGATGCCCTCGTATCCCAGTCCCGACGGAAAGGCTTTGTACTCCCCGATGGTGACGAACATCACGCTGTTGAACAGGACCAGGGAGACCCCGACGGCGGTAATCAGGATCGACAGCCGGGGAGCGGAGAGCAGCGGTCGGTAGGCGATGCGTTGGATGATCACGCCCAGGAAGCCCACCGCCGTCATGGCCAGAATCATGCTGGGAAGGATTCCCAGCCAGCCGTCGCCCAGGAACGTCGAAAAAAACGAGAGGAGGATGAAACCGACGAAGGCCCCCACCATATAGATGTCGCCATGGGCGAAGTTGAGCAACTTGATGATACCGTAGACCATGGAGTAGCCGAGTGCCACCAGGCTGTAAAAGGATCCCAGTATCAGGCCGTTGGTGATCTGCTGAATGATGATGTCGAGTATCGTCACCGGTCGATGCGTCTCTCGTCTTCGTTAGTGAAAGCCCGCGCCGTTCGACGGCGCGGGCCGTTGTTTTGAATTTGAATCGGCCAGGTCATTTGGCCAAGATGAATTTGCCGTCCTTGACCACCAGCACCACGAAGTTGGAACGGGAGAGCAGGTTCTTGTCGGTGAACGTGACGGGACCCGACAGCCCTTTAAAGTCCTGGGTCGCCTTGAGGGCCGCGGTGACCTTCTTCTTGTCGGTGGAGCCGGCGCGCTTGATGGCATCTGCCAGCAGGTACATGCCGTCGTAGGAGAGCGCCGAATAGGGCCCGGGGCTGGTCTTGAACTTGGCCTTGTAGGCGTCGATGAATTTTTGGCCCTCGCCGAGGAACTCCGGCAAAGGATTGGCCAGGGCATACACACCTTCTGCGGCCTTGCCCGCGATCTCCATCAGCTTGGCATCCGTTGAACCGTCGCCCACGGCGATCTTGCCCGTGAAGCCGCCCTGGCGGAGCTGCTTGATGATCAGGGCGCCGTCCGCGTAGTAGGCGGTCCAGAAGACGAGTTCCGGGGCCTTGGACTTGATTCGGGTGACAAGGGCGGAGTGGTCCTGCTCTCCCTTGTTGACGACCTCGAAGGCCACCACCTCATTTCCCAGCTTGGTCCATTCCTTCTGAGTGAGGCTGGCCAGATCCTCGGAGTACCCGTCGCCCTGATGGACGATGGCTATTTTCTTGACACCGAGTTTTTTGAAGAGACCGACAGCCGTTTCGACCTGATACGTTCCGATGGAGTTGATCAGAAAGGCGTTTCCCGGGTTGAGGTCGATGAATTTGGTGGAGTTCGCCGCCGGAATGACGATCGGTACGGCAGCATCGGAATAGATTTTCAAGGTAGGCAGGGTGGCACCGGAGCAGTAGCCGCCCACGACGGCGTCCACGCTGGCGGAGACGATCTTGCTGGCGGCGGCCGTTGCCATCTGGGGATCACAGCCATCGTCGCCGGTGAAGGTGGTGAATTTCTGACCGAGCACGCCGCCTTTGGCGTTGATTTCGTCGACGGCCATTTTAATGGCATTTTCCATGTCTTTGCCATAGGTGGCCTCGGAGCCGGTTGTGGGAACCATGATGCCGACTTTGATTTCGGCGGCGGCCGTGCCGGCCGCCAGGAGAGCGGCCAGGGCTGTCATCGTGAGCAGCAATCCGATTCGTTTCATGTTCTTTCTCCTTTGTGTGGTGGTTTCACCCAAGACGAATTTTTCCTCCGCTTGGAAAAGCGGCGTGAGTCCATCGGTTTTCGCGTTCCCGTGTCGGATGACCGCTGTGCGGTACAGGGTCCGGTCGCGCAGCGCAATTGGTCTGACCATCCATCCAAGTCATTTCTTATAAATGTTCGGAGGGAATAAAGTCAAGCGAAATACTCCGGCTGAACCGGAGCGGCAAAGTGGAGTCTGAGACTCTCACGCAGGGATTTTTTCCTTCCAAGAATCCGCAGGAACCAAAGCGCACCATCGTTATCGGGCAGTTGCCCAAGGTTCTGCATAGGACGCCGGCCCGTCCGAAAAAGATCCTGAAGGTGCCGATGGAACTTCTGTTGACAATCGCCTCCGTATCCGTATAACTGGTCAGACCAGTAATGGGCCGGATGACGCAGGAGCGTTCTCCGCCCGTTTTCACCATCGAGACAATGGGCAGAACGATGAAAACATCAACGGTCGAGTCGGTGGTCGAAATCATTCTGAACCAGCTGAAGCTTGGCACACTCAAGCCCGGAGGGCGGCTGCCATCCCAGCGCAAACTGGCCCTTTCGCTCGGGGTGAGCCGCTCCACCATCCGGGAAGCTCTCAACACCCTCACGGGGATGGGATATCTGTTTTCCGCTCAGGGAAAGGGCACTTTCGTTCACGACGCCGGGTTGCCTGCGGCAGCGATGGGCGCCCATTCGCCCTCATCGTTCCCATCCGGGTCCATGCTGGATCTGATGGAGGCCAGAGAGTTGCTTGAATCCAAATCGGCCGAGCTGGCCGCGGTGAGAGGACGCAAAGAGGATTTCAGACGCATTCGTGAAGCGGTCAGAGACATCGGACGCAGCGGCGATGATGTATCGCGCTTTTTCAACGCAGATCTCGAATTCCATCTGGCGGTGGCGAAAGCGAGCGGCAACCAGACGATATTCGAGATGGTGGAGGTCTTGATACAGAAGGTGCTCAGCTATCACAAGCACTTCAGGGCGACGTCTTCGCCTGAGGTGCGGGCCTCTACGCACCAAACGGCCTGCCGCCTGATGCGCCACCTCACGAGAGGCGACGGCGCCAAAGCGGCGGAGGAAATGCGCCGGCACCTGAATCTGGTGAGCGCCCAGCTCAGGGAAATCATGCTGGACATTGCGCCGGTTCTCTCCGGGATCGAGGAACGCCGGCCGCGGGGTGGCTGAACTACCGCAAGATGAATCCGTCCCGAAACGGGTCGGCCGGATCGATCACGAACTCGTGGCGGCCGGTGATGTATGCCGTCCCCTCGACTTCCGGGATGACGGCCGGATAGGGGCCGAAGGTCGTTGCTTCCACCGCGGCCCCAGTGAAGCGGCTGCCGATGATGCTCTCGATGGTGATGCGCTCTCCGATTCCGATTTCGCCCCGGGCGTGGTGGATGGCAAGCCGGCCGCTCACGCCGGTGCCTGTCGGCGAGCGGTCCACCTCCCCTTCGGCGAACACGCACACATTGCGGCTGTGGGCGTCGGCCCCCTGCGGCGGGCCGATGAAGATAGTGCCGTAGAGAAAGCCCAGGTCCGCTTCGAACGGATGGGTGATCTTCCGCTGCGCCATTACCGCACGCTTGATCGCCATGCCTTTTTCGATCAGCAGCCGGAAGTCTTCCGGCCGGCAGCGCACTCCGGTCGCCTCGGCGTCGACGTAGGCATAGAAGGCGCCGCCGAAGGCGATGTCGCAGCGCACACGGCCGACTCCCGGGGCTTCCACGATTT
Organism: Desulfobacterales bacterium; assembly: GCA_041736435.1. GTDB lineage: Bacteria > Desulfobacterota > Desulfobacteria > Desulfobacterales > SpSt-501 > SpSt-501. Next base: position 20,243 of record JBGSTS010000221.1, read on the forward strand.
CATCCCTCGCGAGCACAAAAGAGGGGACGTTGCGGAAACAGACGCTCTCGACCCGGCCGCCGGCCACCCGGGCGCGGGCGGTGATGAGCCCGGCCGGGCTGTCGATCCGGATGGTGGTTTCCGGCGCCTGCATGCGGACCAGGCCGGTCTCCAGCACCGCCTTGGTGATGGCGATAATACCGTGGCCGCACATGGTGCTGTAGCCTTCGTTGTGCATGAAGAGGACTCCGATGTCCGCCCCGGGAGTCACCGGCGGGGTGACGATGCACCCGTACATGTCGGCGTGGCCGCGCGGCTCGAACATCAAGGCCGTCCGCAGCCGGTCGAAATGCGCGTGCACGTGCCGTCTCCGGGCCAGGATGGTGTCGCCGGCGGGCTCGGGGAAGCCGCCGGTGATCACCCGAAACGGCTCCCCGCCGGTATGAAGATCGATGGTCGTTATGTGCATCCAATCCCGGGGAGGCTTCCAGCGGCGCATGAGCGCAAGACGAAGCTTTTTGGGGCGAATCGATTTGGCCATGGATACCCTCCGACGATTGACTGTCCGCAGCAAGATGAAAATCTCATACGTTAAAAATCCAAAAAATTCCACCTCGGTGATTGCCGTGAGCTCGCCGCTGCCTGCCGACGCGGCACAAGATTCAAGAAACGACAGAGAGGCAGGGCCTCAAGCTTCGCATGCGTCCACCCCTTCTATCGACAGTGTCCGTGCAGAAATGCGAGTCGCCACTACCTTTTTCGGGTATGCTGATGTAATCTCACGTAAACCATAACCAAATTTCAAGTGAGACTGCTTTATGCCGAAAAAGGATCTACGCCCTTTCAATCTTTCCGTGCCCGAGTCCGTCCTGAAGGACCTGTGACAGCGTCTGCAGAACGTGAGACTCCCCGATGAACCACCGTTGGCCCCCTGGTCCACCGGAACAAGCGTCGCCTATTTAAAGGAGTTGCTCGCGTACTGGCGCGACGGCTTCGACCGGCGCGCGCAGGAGGCAAATCTCAACGCTTTCCGGCAGTTCATCGTTCCGCTTGCAGGGATCGACGTACATTTTTGATGTGATTTTAAAACGACAGAAATTGCCTTCAGCAGCGTAGCTGTCAGAGGCCGGATAGTACAGGAGACGACTGAGCGATGAGCGATGTTTGGGTTGCCTTTGGATTGACGGTGTTCGCCGGCATGGCAACCGGTATCGGCAGCATCATTGCATTCACGGCCAAAAGGACGGACTACCGCTTCTTGTCGATTTCAACCGGCTTCTCCGCTGGTGTCATGCTGTATGTATCTTTTGTTGAAATCTTCTACAAGGGAATCGATTCGCTTGTCGCCGCGTACGGGGAGATCGCAGGGCACTGGATCAATGTAGCCTCCTTTTTTGGCAAAGGGCACGATAGTCTCTATGGCCTCATCGGCGGCATGATTGTCATGGCGCTGAGCCTGCTTTTGATGAAATGATGCGCTCGGACCCTGAGAGCGCCTCACATGTATCAGAATCATCTCAACACAAGGTAGGAGCCGTAATTGGAAACAGAGAGCCTTTCCATGAGACTCAAGCTGGTGATCGATGCCCTGCCGCCGGGTCGGGTTGAGGTGGCCGACATCCGCGACCTTTTCGGTCAGGAAGGGCTCATGCTCCTTTCCGTTTTTCTGACCATGCCGTTCATGATCCCTGTTTCGATTCCCGGGGTCAGTACCGTGTTCGGCGTTGCCATCCTGCTGATCGGAGTCAGCCGCCTCCTGGGCCGCAAGCTGTGGCTGCCGAAGCGAATCGAGCAGCGGACCATACCCGCCAACAAGCTGCGCGCCGGCCTCACGCAGGGACTGATGGTTGTCCAGCGCTTTGAAAGGATCGCCCGTCCGTTTCGCCTGAAGTGGCTCACAACCGGTAAGGTCACCGGCACCTTGAACAGCTGTTCGCTGATTGCCGGGGCGCTGCTGCTGATGGCACCCTTCGGGCTCATCCCCTTCAGCAACACCCTGCCGGCGCTGGCGCTCCTGTTGCTTGCCATTGGGTTCTTACAGCGCGACGGGGTTTGTATCCTGCTCGGACATCTTGTAAACGTTGCCACGATCATTTATTTTGGGTGTCTCATTGCAGGGGGCGGCGTATTGATTCACGAAATGCTGCGATATGTCCCTGGGCTGTCAGCGTGAATTTTTCCACGTGGTAACACTCAAAAGAGGTGATGAGGAGAAGCGAGCATGACAATGTTGGGATGGAATTGCTGCAGCACTGCAGTCTTTGCCAGACCTTTATCCAATGCATCTATTGCTGCGGGTAAAGGTTTTTCTTTTACCTGCGATGCATTCACATTGGAGGTAAAAGATTGAAGCTCGCAACTTCGTATTTTTCCTATGACACCAGTCTCTTTCTCCGACAACCGCGGCCTCCTCCTATATCTATACTATAACCTCAGGCGACACGCCCACCTGAGGTCCAAGTGCAGCGATCTGCCAATGGCAGCACAGTGAGCCGCTGCAAGTGCCGTTTGATATTTGTTCAAGGCGCAATTCGTCCAAGATAAGGGTAAGAGACATGTCAATGCTTCAAAAATCAGACCCGGTGAGATCATTCGATGGGGAGATAGCCCCCCTCTGGTCTACGCTGTCTTGCGAGGCCGTCTTCTCAAAATTGAAATCATCTCCTTTGGGTTTGACCCTTGCAGAGGCGTCTCAACGCATAGCTGAACATGGCCCGAACGAGCTGCAGGCAGCAAGACGCATCTCGCCCTGGCGAATCCTTTTAGAGCAGCTTAAAAATATCCTCATACTGATCTTGTTAGCTGCAACGGTGGCCTCCGCATTTCTCGGGCATGCGGTCGAGGCGGCTGCGATCACCATCATCGTATTATTCGCCGTGGTGTTGGGCTTTGTGCAGGAATACCGCGCTGAACGCGCGATCGAGGCCTTGCGCAAAATGGCCGCACCGACGGCCAGCGTCATACGAAATGGCGAAGAAATCGAGTTGCCGGCACGCGACCTCGTTCCGGGCGATGTGTTTCTCCTGCGTGCAGGGGACAAAGTGCCGGCGGATGCGAGACTCTTCGAGTCCGTCAACCTGCAAGTCGAGGAGGCTCCCCTCACAGGCGAATCCGTTCCGACTGAAAAACACGCGGCTCCCATCAGCGGGCACGCACCCATCGGGGACCGCAAGAATATGGTGCATGCCGGCACGGCCGCTACGTATGGGCGTGGCCGTGCCGTGGTCGTTTCGACCGGTATGAACACCGAGTTCGGCAAGATCGCCCGCATGATCCAAACGATTGAATCCGGAAAAACCCCCTTGCAAAAGAATCTCAATCGGTTGGGCCACACCCTGGCACGCGCCGCGTTCGTTATCGTGGCGCTTATTGTTGCCGTCGGATTGTTTCGAGGCACGCCTTTCATCGAAATGCTTATTTTCGGTATTGCTCTGGCAGTGGCCGTTGTTCCGGAGGCATTACCGGCAGTGGTCACGATTTCACTCGCCTTGGGCGTCCAGAGAATGGTCAAACGCAATGCCCTCATCCGCCGCCTTCCGGCCGTGGAGACTCTCGGCAGCACGTCGGTTATCTGCTCGGACAAGACCGGCACTCTCACAAAAGATGAGATGACCGTGCGTCGAATCTTCGTGGGTGCGAGAATGCTGGAAGTTTCCGGGGCCGGTTACGAGCCACACGGCCGGTTTTCATACGACGGAACCGTCATTGCCCCCGACGAATCCCTCGCGTTGCTGCTGCAAGCCGCCGCATTGGCATCAGACGCTGGGGTCGCTTACAGCGCTTCGGACAAGCGTTGGCAGATCAAGGGGGACCCGACCGAGGGCGCCTTGGTGGTCGCCGCAGCAAAGGCGGGTTTGGAGAAAAGTGATCTTGACGCTCAATTTCCGCGCACCGGCGAAATCCCGTTTACCTCTGAGACCAAACGAATGACGACGCTGCACGCGGCACCGGAGGGTGGGGTGGCGTATTCCAAGGGGGCGCCGGAGACCATCGTCGGCTCCTGCGAGCGAGTGGTCAACGAATCCGGGAGGGTAGCGCTCGAGGCGGCTGGAAAGGAAGAAATACTGGAGGCCGCCCGCCGAATGGCGGCGGATGCACTCCGCGTGCTTGCCATTGCCGTCAAGCCCGAAGCCACCATGGAAAATGCCGAGCAGGACATGATTTTCCTCGGATTGGTGGGCATGATCGACCCTCCGCGGCCGGAGGCCAAAACCGCCATCGAGAAGTGCGAACAGGCAGGCATCAAGGTGGTCATGATTACAGGGGATCACCCCGTCACCGCCCAGGCGGTGGCGCGTGAACTGGGTATTCTCAAGAGCGGGCGCGTCGTCACCGGTGCCGAACTGGAGGAAATCAGCGATGAGGCCTTGGAAGCTGAGGTCGAACAAATAGATGTTTATGCCCGAGTGTCTCCGGCACATAAACTGCGCGTCGTCGAGGCGCTCCAAAAAAGAAGGCACATCGTCGCCATGACGGGCGATGGTGTCAATGACGCCCCCGCTCTGAAAAAGGCCGATATCGGTGTGGCAATGGGGATCACCGGCACGGATGTGTCCAAAGAGGCTGCCGCCATGACGCTCACGGACGACAACTTTGCATCCATCGTGGCGGCGGTGGAGGAAGGCCGGGGGATTTTTGACAACTGCAAGAAGTATCTCATGTTTCTGCTGTCTGCCAACACCAGCGAGATCGTTCTGATGGCCGGCGCCGCATTGCTGGGACTGCCGATGCCGCTGACCGCCGTTCAGATCCTGTACATCAACCTGGCAACGGACGGCCTTCCAGCCTTGGCGCTGGCGGTCGACCCGCCCGAACGGGACATCATGCTTCGCAAGCCGCGAAACCCCCGCAGCGGTATCTTCACCCGTCCGATTGTCATCCTTATGATCGCCGGCGGATTGTGGTCGGCGGCAGCCAACCTTTGTCTGTTTGCATGGGCATTGAGTTCCGGCTATAGCAGCGAGCAGGCCATGACGATGACATTCGTGTCTTTGGTTCTGATACAGTTTTTCATGGCCTATAACTTCAGGTCGGAGCGAGTCTCGTTGCTCTATAAGCCGTTCGCCAACAAATGGCTTAACCTCGCTGTCGCCTGGGAACTGCTGCCCTTGGCAGCGGTTTTATATGTACCCTTCCTGCAGGAGGCCCTCAGCACGTATGGCCTTCTATTCTCGGAATGGGTTGCAATCCTCATCGCGGCGGGTACCATATTCCCCTTCATGGAGCTCATGAAATGGATGCTTCGACGCGGCTGGTTCGGCGCAATCGAGTAACCGCAGATGCGCTCTAAGGTCATGTCGAACAAAAAATCGAGGTGAGAGTCGAATGTCCGGTGTCCGGCCAGAGTGCTTTAGTTGTCTCTAAAAGATCTCCTACGGAGGCGGCGTAAAATTAAAGTGGAAAGAATATCGCGAACCGAATTGGAGTGTCGCTATGGTTTTCCATAGGTGGACCGGATGATTTTTGGCAATACATTTTACGAGATTGCAGCAATATTAGGCCTTGCGGCGGTCATTGGAGCCATCGGTCAGAAGCTGCGCCAACCGCTGATCATCATGTATCTGGCCACCGGCATCGTGGCCGGTCCGGCCTTTTTGGGGGTCATCGAGAGCCATCAGCAGATCGAACTCTTGGCGCAGATCGGGATTGCCTTGTTGCTGTTCATCGTAGGACTGCGGCTCGACTTGGACCTAATCCGCACAACCGGCGTTGTGGCACTGGCGACAGGCTTAGGGCAAATAGTTTTTACATCCGCTATTGGTTTTTTCATCGCGTTGGGCCTCGGGATGTCCTTGATCAGTTCTGCTTACGTTGCAGTTGCCCTGACCTTTTCCAGCACCATCATCATCGTCAAACTGCTCTCGGATAAAAAAGAGATCGACTCCCTGCATGGCCGCATCGCAGTCGGGTTCCTGATCGTCCAGGATATCGCGGCCATCCTTGCCTTGGTGGGGCTGACGACATTTGGCTCCCAGCTCCCGGAAGGAGAATCAGCACTCGCAGCATCGGCCGTTATTGCGGCAAAGGGTGTTGGGATGTTAGCCGGTGTCGGAATAGTCATGCGTTATGTGCTGCCTCCACTTCTTCAGAAAATGGCTAATTCCCAAGAATTGCTTAATGTTTTTGCGATTGCCTGGGCTGTTTTCCTCGGGGCCCTCAGCGATTCGCTCGGCTTCAGCAAGGAGGTCGGGGCGTTTTTGGCCGGAGTTTCGTTGGCCTCCACGGATTATCGGGACGCCATTGGAGCCCGTTTAACGGGACTGCGCGACTTTCTGCTGCTGTTTTTCTTCATCGACCTTGGAGCCCGGCTGGATTGGAGCACCGTCGGTTCACAGATGGGTGCATCCATGCTGTTTTCTGTTTTTGTTTTGATCGGCAATCCGCTCATCGTGCTGATCATCATGGGTGTAATGGGGTACCGTCGTCGCACGGGTTTTATGGCAGGTCTCACGGTTGCCCAGATCAGCGAGTTCTCCCTGATCGTCGCCGCCCTGGGGCTGAGCCTCGGTCATATCGGCCCGGAAACCATGGGTCTGATTACGCTCGTTGGTGTCGTGACGATTTTCGCTTCGACCTACATGATTCTTTATTCGGAGCCGCTCTACCGCTTTTTCTCCGAATCCCTCAAAATTTTTGAAAAAGCGTACCCGTACCGGGAGGTGAGTGTTGACGTTTTTCAAATCCAGCCCGTTGTTGATGTCATCCTCGTTGGTCTGGGAAACTATGGCAGCGGACTGGCCGAGCATCTCTTGGCCAGGAAAAAAAGCCTGGTAGCCGTGGACTTTGATCCCCGTGCACTTGAGAAATGGCGCTCCAGGGACGTTACGGTTCTTTACGGGGACATGGGCGATCCGGAGCTTCATGAAGAGCTGCCTTTGAACAAGGCCAAGTGGGTGGTCAGTACCGTGCGCAGCAAAGAACTGAACCTTGCGCTGCTGAAATTTCTGACTCATCGAAAATTTGCCGGAAAAATTGCGCTTACGGCGACTTCCCCCGAGGAGTGGGAGCTTTACAAGGCGGCCGGAGCGCATGTCGTGCTGCGGCCCTTTACCGATGCCGCCGAACAAGCAGCGGATTCACTCACCCATGCCAGAGGGGTTTTCACATCGAAAATCGACTGGCCGATCGCCTTTCATGAGATACGGTTGAAGTCCGGCTCAATTTTTACGGGCAGTAAAATTCATGAAATTCCGTTGAGGAGTTCCACCGGCACCTCGATACTTGCCGTGAACAGAGCCGGGCATGTGTTTTACGACCCCAATCCGGAATTCCGGATTTACCCTGGAGACCGGCTGGTGGTGATGGGGTCTCATGATGAGTTGAAGCGTGCTGAAGACCTGCTGGGGCAATTGCATGAAATCGATTCTTCAGGCACTCCTGACCAATTTGTCGTCGATGAAGTGCTGGTTCCCTGTGACTCCGATGTTACAGGCAAGACCCTGGCAGAGTTGAAATTCCGCCAGCAATACAAGGTCACCGTGGTCGGAATTAGGCGTGGAGAGGAGCGCATCGTTTCCCCCGGACCCCATGAGCGCCTGGTCCCGAATGACCGGCTGGTGGTCTTGGGTGAAAGCGCAGCGGTGGAGAGAATCAAACAAATATGCCCTGCTGGAGCGCTTACGGTATCGATGAGTGCCGATAGTTCCTAAATACTAATCGGAGTGACATATGAAGCCGTTCAAGAACATCCTTTACGTCACCGAAGGGACCGTTGATCAGGCTTCGGCACTAAAACGTGCCGTATCTTTGGCAGAAAGAAACCAGTCAAAACTGACAGTCATCTACGTGGTCCCCCCAGTTGCGGAAGATTACCGGGAGGACACAATTTGGCAAAATGGATATCGGCGATTAGGGTGACCCTGCCTTAAACTCTACCTTCGTTAAGCTAATCCCAACGCCCCTGGCATCCTGCCGATGATTCGACACAGGCATGAATTCAATTCAATCCCCAACCTAACCAGAGGTTCTTGTGATTTCTATTCCTTATAAGATGAATGGGGTTTGTTGTCTTTTTAACATTTGGTCTTATTCTGATTGATTTTCATTCCCGTGACCAACACATCTGTGAATCCGGTCCGTAGCACCGGGGTTGCGGTGTTTGTAGGTGATTGGGCCATTTCGCAGCTTTGGCTGTTTTGGGTAGCGCCGATTGTGGGCGGCTTGATCGGTGCGGCCATCTATCGCTTTATCGGTAGCGAAGATAAATAGCACGTCAAATGGCCAACATGGCGCTCCAGCGGACACGGAAAAGCCGCGCCACTGAACTCTTCGTTGAGAATATCACCGGAAAATCGACTTTCAAGAACGATTTGCCTGTTGACAACCATATGAATTTGAAAAATTATCTCGCGCCCACAACACTGCTGCTTGGAGCCGCTGACGATTCCAGCCAACCCGCTCCGAAGGCTGTGGGGTGAAGATCTCGGATGCTTCTAAGCAACGAATGTCCTACAAACCAAATGGGCCCAAACGCACTGTGGCTTGCAGAATGGCTTGCTGAAGCATTACCTTTAAGGGCCGGGATGCGTGTGCTTGATCTCGGCTGCGGACGAGCCATGACCAGTATTTTTCTTGCGAGAGAGTTCGGAGTGCAGGTATGGGCGACTGATTTTTGGATAACACCGGACTATAACTGGCAAAGAGTTCTTGAGGCCAAAGTTGGCGATTTGGTTTTTCCCTTGCGTGCCGAGGCTCACTCCTTGCCATTTCCCCAAGGCTTTTTCGATGCCGTTGTTTCAATCGACACGTACCAGTACTTCGGGACAGATGAGCTTTATCTCGGGTATTTGAGCAGATTGGTCCGTCCGGAGGGGATGCTGGGTGTCGTCATGCCGGCCCTGATGCAGCCGATTGGTGAGGTACTTCCAGAACATCTTGTCAAACCTCAGACCAACGGAAAAGTCTTCTGGTCGGATCATGGGCGTTACATCGGATTCGTCCGTGCTATTGCCAGGCGAACCGAGGCAAGCACAATGAACCTCTATGATCCCGCTATTGCCGTTAGAATAGGGGTTGACAGATAAGATTCATTTTTATGAAAGACCGTTACCCCTGTGGACGGCAGGTGCTATCCAAATGAAAAGCCTCCCAGGGTCGAGGTTTGTATACAGCGATGAATCCAATCCTGGGTGGTTTTTGAAGTCGTGGTGGTGTTCGTCAGGTAACCCCCATCACTGTTTTCTCCAGGAAGATGAAGAGATCCTCAACGGGATAAACCTTGATCGATTCTGGCTCGTTGTGCCGGGCTTGCCGGCACCGGTGTCAGCAGTAGCTGGAGCCGTCCCAGCAGTGGGTGCACACCTTCTCCTTGGGCAGGCCGATGGCAGAGACGAGGTCCTCCAGGCGCTGGTATGTGAGGGTGGTAAGGCGCAGGCGTTTGCGGATGATCTCGATCATGGCCAGGTTCTGTTCTGAACCGGCCTGGGCATAGCGGTCGAGGTTTCGGTCCTCCGCGCCCTCCAGCTCTTGAATGGCCCTGCAACCGGCCAGGTCCAGGGTCGAGCGTGAGGTTGAGAAATTGATGAACTCGCAGGGGTAGATCAAGGTGGGGCAGGCCGGGCGCATGTGGACCTCGCGTGCGCCGCAGTCGTAGAGGATTTGAATCGTGTCCTGAAGCTGGGTGCCGCGTACGATGGAGTCTTCGCAGAAAAGCAGCCGCTGATTCTCAATCAGGCTCCGTACCGGGATCAGCTTCATCTTTGCCACCAGGTCCCGCAGTTGCTGATTCTGGGGCATGAAGCTGCGTGGCCAGGTGGGGGTGTACTTGACGAACGGCCGGCGGTAGGGGATCTTTTTCTCGTTGGCGTAGCCGATGGCATGCCCGATTCCGGAGTCCGGGATGCCGGCCACGCAGTCCACGGGCGTGTCGTCCCGGCGCGCCAGGGCGGCGCCGCAGGCGTTGCGGGCCGCCTCTACGTTGATGCCTTCGTAGTCCGATGCGGGGTAGCCGTAGTAGACCCACAGAAACGCACAGATCTGCATCTGCGGCCCCGGTGGGACGCGCCGCTCCCATCCCTCGGCGCTGATGAACACCACCTCCCCAGGCCCCAAAAAATGTTCGGTGTGAAAGCCCAGATTGGGAAAGGCGCAGGATTCCGAGCTTATGGCCACGGCGCTCTCGCGGCGCCCGATCACAAGCGGGGTGCGCCCCAGGCGGTCCCGCGCGGCATAGACCCCCTTGTCGGTCAACAACAGCAGCGAGCATGAGCCGCAGATCTCCGCCTGGGCCTTGACGATCCCCTCCTCGAAGGTGTCCGCTTCGCAGATCAACTCGGCCACCATTTCGGTGGGGGTGATGGCGCCGCCGGAGGTGTCCATGAAAACACGCCGCCGCGCGTAGGCACTTTCCACGAGTTCCTGAAGGTTTCGGATCTTGCCGACGGTGACGATGCCGAAGGTGCCCAGGTGCGAGCCGATGATCAGCGGTTGCGGGTCGGTGTCGCTGATGGCGCCGATCCCCTTGCGGCCCTTGAAACGGGCGACATCGGCTTCGAACTTGGTGCGGAAGTAGTTGTTTTCGATGTTGTGGATCGAGCGCTGGATCCCGTGCGAGTTCATCACGGCCATCCCGCCCCGCCGGGTGCCCAAATGCGAGTGATAGTCGGTGCCGTAGAACAGGTCCGAAACGCAGTCATCCTTCGACACAATCCCGAAAACTCCGCCCATGGATGCTCCTGATTATCGAATTTTTAAAGAAAACGGCCCGCGGCTGACGGCACAGGGCACACGGCAGTGAAAACGCAAACGGTCGATCTCATAATTTCCCCTGAACCGTGCACCTTAAACCCTGCACCTCTTTGTCATCGTCTCTCCGCACTTCCCATGCGCCGTGCGCCGTTCTTTCATCGTATCTCCGCGTGGTAGTGCTGCAGCGAGCGCACCTTGGGGCGTCCCTCGCGCCGAGCGGCAATGCCCTTGGCCGCGGCGATGGCCGCCGCCGTGGTGGTGATGTAAGGGATTTTGTGCTTGATGGCTGTGCGGCGGATGTTGGAGCTGTCGGTGGCGCTTTTGCGGCCGCTCGGCGTGTTGACCAGCAGGTGAACCTGGCCGCTTTTCATAACGTCGACCAGATTGGGTCGCCCGCTGCCGATCTTGAAGACCGGCTCCGCGTCGATGCCGATCTCCTTGAGAAAGCGGTGTGTGCCCTCGGTGGCCATGATCTGAAAGCCCAGGTCCCGGAAGCGCCGCACCGGCTCGATGGCGGCGGTCTTGTCCCGGTCAGCGATGGTGAAGAGCACGGTGCCCTCGAGCGGCAGGCTGGTCTGAGTAGCCTCCTGCGCCTTGAAGTAGGCGCGGCCGAACGAATAGGAGATCCCCAGCACCTCCCCCGTGGAGCGCATCTCCGGGCCGAGCACCGGGTCGACCTCGGGAAACATGTTGAACGGAAAGACCGCTTCCTTGACCCCGAAATGCAGAATGCGCCGATCCTCGAGCGCGAGCTCTGCCAGGCGGCGGCCCAGAACCACCTGGGTTGCCAGCCGTGCCATGGAGAGGCCGCAGACCTTCGAGACGATCGGCACGGTGCGCGAGGCGCGCGGGTTGGCCTCCAGAACGTAAACGGTGTTTTCGTAGATGGCGTATTGGATGTTCATCAGACCGACCACGCCCAGCTCCACGGCGATGCGGCGGGTGTACTCCTTGATGGTGTCGATGTGCTTTGGGGCTAGGCTGATCGGCGGGATGACGCAGGCCGAATCGCCCGAATGGATGCCGGCGAGCTCGATATGCTCCATGACCGCCGGCACGAAGGCGTCGCGCCCGTCGGCGATGGCATCGGCCTCGGCCTCGATGGCGTTGTCCAAAAACTTATCGATGAGGATGGGGCGCTCGGGCGAGAGCTCCACGGCTGCGGTGACATAGCGCTCCAGCATCGTCGCATCGTGGACCACCTCCATGCCCCGGCCGCCGAGCACATAGGAGGGCCGCACCATGAGCGGGTAGCCGATGCGATCGGCAACCGCCAGGGCTTCGGCCGCGGAGCCGGCCATGCCGGACTCGGGCATAGGGATGCTCAAACGGCGCATGATCTCCCGAAAACGGTCGCGGTCCTCGGCCAGATCGATCGCATCCGGGGATGTGCCTAAAATACGCACGCCGGCCTCGGCCAGCTCGCGCGCGATGTTGAGCGGCGTCTGGCCGCCGAACTGGACGATCACGCCTTCCGGCGTTTCCTTATCGTAGATGCCCAGCACGTCTTCGACGGTCAACGGCTCGAAATAGAGCTTGTCCGAGGTGTCGTAATCGGTCGAGACGGTTTCAGGGTTGCAGTTGACCATGATGGACTCCAGGCCCGCCTCGCGGATGGCGTAGGCGGCGTGCACGCAGCAATAGTCGAACTCGATCCCCTGGCCGATGCGGTTGGGGCCGCCGCCCAGCACCATGATCTTGCGGCGGTCGCTGACCGGCACCCGGTCGGCCCCGTTGTAGGTTGAGTAGTAATAGGCGGCGTTCTCCACGCCGCTGACCGGCACCGGCTCCCAGGCCTGGACCACGCCAAGCTGTTTGCGCCGCGAGCGGATCTGAATCTCCGGCAGGCCGAGCAGCCGGGCCAGGTAGCGGTCGGAAAACCCGTCTTTCTTCGCCCGGGCGAGCAGTTCGTCGGACAGCTCGCCGCCGCGGCAGGCGAGGAGCTGCTCTTCGAGTTCGACCAGCTCCTGCATCTGGCGGATGAACCAGGGCTTGATGTGGGTGATCGCCGACAAGGCTTGGATATCGGCCCTCTTGCGCAAGGCCTCGTACATGAGAAACTGGCGCTCGCTCGTGGGGACGGCCAGCCGCTCCATCAGGCGATCGAGGGGCAGGTCGTAGAAATTGCGGGCGAACCCCAGCCCGTAGCGGTTGATCTCCAGGCTGCGGACGGCCTTCTGCAGGGCCTCCTTGTAAGTTTTGCCAAGGCTCATCACCTCCCCCACCGCGCGCATCTGCGTTCCGAGGCGGTCCTCGATGCCCTTGAACTTTTCGAAGGCCCAGCGTGCGAACTTGACCACCACGTAATCCCCGGAAGGGGTGTAGCGGTCGAGTGTGCCATCGCGCCAGTAGGGGATCTCCTCGAGGTTCAGGCCGCCGGCCAACAGGGAGGATACGCGCGCAATGGGAAACCCGGTGGCCTTGGAGGCGAGCGCCGAGGAGCGGGAGGTGCGCGGGTTGATTTCGATTACCGCCACCCGGCCGGTTTTGGGGTCGTGGGCGAACTGAATGTTGGTCCCCCCGATGACATCGATGGCCTCGACGATGCGGTAGGAATACGCCTGGAGGCGCTCTTGCAGGGCCGGGTCGATGGTCAGCATGGGCGCGGTGCAGTAGCTGTCCCCGGTGTGCACGCCCATGGCGTCCACGTTTTCGATGAAGCACACGGTGATCATCCGGTTTGAGGCGTCGCGCACCACTTCGAGCTCCAGCTCCTCCCAGCCCAGGACGGACTCCTCCACCAGCACCTGGTGGATCAGGCTTGCGGCGAGTCCCCGGCCGGCAATGACCCGCAGCTCCTCGGCGTTGTAGACCAGCCCCCCGCCGGTGCCCCCCATGGTGTAGGCCGGCCGGATGACCACGGGATACCCCAGCTCGGCCGCGACCTGCTCGGCCTCCGCGACGCTTTCGACCGCCCGGCTGGCGGGCATCCCGATGCCGAGCCGGGTCATGGTCTCCTTGAAGGCGGTTCGGTCCTCCCCGCGTTCGATGGCGTCCACCTTGACTCCGATGACCTTGACCCCGTATTGATCGAGCACCCCGGCGCGGTGCAGCTCCGAGGAGAGGTTCAGCCCGGTCTGCCCGCCCAGGTTGGGCAGGAGGGCGTCGGGCCGCTCGGCGGCGATGATTTCGGTGATGACCTGAAGGTTGAGGGGTTCGATGTAGGTGGCATCCGCCATGCCGGGGTCGGTCATGATGGTGGCGGGGTTTGAGTTCACCAGGACGATCTCGTAGTCCAGGGCGCGTAGGGCCTTGCAGGCCTGGGTGCCGGAATAGTCGAACTCGCAGGCCTGCCCTATGACGATCGGGCCTGAGCCGATGATCAACACCTTGCGAATGTCCGCACGCTTGGGCATGCTCCCTCCTGCGGTCCCTGAAGCCCGGCAACAGCTAAATTCGTGCGCCGTGCCTGCCCCGCTTCAGCCGGGAAATCGGGCTTGTTACAATGTGGTCGGCGCAGCCTTACCGGTAAAGAAATCCCCCCTCAAATAGGGGGGGATTTCTTTATATCATCAAAACTGCAGCCCCGACAGGACCGATTGCAGCACCTGGCCCAACTGCTGGGCATTCTGTTCGGGCCCCATCACCTGCACCCAGACGTCCGCCTGGCTGATGAACACGTTGATGGAGTGCATGGACGTTCCGGACATCTGGTCGCGCAGGGTGGCTGCAATAAGGCGCGCCGGCCGGCCATTCACGTCCATGGACTGCTCTGTATCGATTTTTGCGCCCATCTGCTTCAACATGTTCGGAAAATTCTGCTGCTGCATCTGGAACATCTGGTTCTGGGTGACCGACATGACGCTGACCTGGCACATGGCTGCCGGCAGGCTGAAGTTGTAGGTGGCCCCCATGGGCACGGTGCCCTGGGGCAGGTTCATCCTAAAACGGCCGAGTGCGTCGCTGAAGCTCTGAGCACCGCCCGGTGGGCCGTAGGAGGGCTGCAGCGATGGCGGTTGCTGGGGCTGTTGCGGCGGGTAGGACGGGGCCTGGTTCGGGTACTGCTGCTGGGGCGGCACCGTCTGCTGGCCGGCCGGCGGTGGGACCGGCTGAGACGGATAGGTCTGCTGGCCCGTGGGCGGTGTCCACTGGGCGAAGGCTAAAATCGTTAACCCCAGAACACCCAAAATGCACACCAATACCAGCAGCCCATAAGAACCTCTTACGGTTTTCATGTCGGCCTCCTCCCTGCCTGAAAGCGGTTTCGGGTCGAACTGGTCGAACTTTCAGTCGACGATTCGCATCTGGTGGACCCAGTGGTTTGGAAGCTGGGCGGGGTCGGAGGTCCGGGTGCCGATGAAATCCTCGCTCCCGCCGATGCGCCAGTAATAGTTGCTGCCGGACGGCACCGTGTAGCGCTGGTGGGTGTTGGGGTCCTCGACGAGGACCTCTCCTCTTAAAGCCCTGGTCCTTCTCTCGTGCATCCGGTCCTGAGACTTCGCGCGCTCCTGGAATGTACTGTGGATCATATCGCTGATGTCGCGGTGGGTGTCGCTCCAGATTTTCGAAACCGTGGCCGCTGTTCGCTGCTGCATGGCCTCCCAGGCGGGGTCCGTTCGGTAGCCGGCCACCATGCGGTTCAGCAGGGCCCCGGCGAGCGGTTCGAGCAACGGGTCGGCCAGGTAACCGAAGATGCGGCTAACGAACCACAGACCCTCCCCCTGGGAACCTGGGATCGGCATGCAGACCGTTTGGATAAACCCGTACCCCTTTCGGAATCCGTTTTCAGTTTGAGCGTCGAAATGTATTTCGGCCGTATCCACGCTGGAGGCGATGCCCATCCGGGCGCCTTTAGCCTGCTCATGCTGGGAGATTTCGGGCATCTCCTTTATCCGGACATGGCTGAGTTCGGCGACGCGCTGCGGCAGATAATAGTCCTTAAGAAACCTGGCCCCCGGAAGATAGCGCAGCACCAACCGGCGTGTGGCGCCGTCCGGACTGTACCAGCTTCCTTCGGGAAAACCTGTGCTGAGCATCATCGGACCCGGCAGGCTCAACGGTGGAATCGAGGCGTCGCCCAGGCGAACGAGTACTTTGCCATCCGGGCGCGTCACCAGCACCTCGGGCCTGAAATCGATGGCGCTGAAGCGCTGCAGTCCGCCTTCTATGTTCCACCCCTGGGGCACCGGGCAGGTGAAAGCGCCCTCGCGCGGATCGCGCCACGGCGCCATGGCCGGCAGCGATGCCGCATCGGCCGGTTCGTCCGTTGAATAGAAAAAGCCCTTGAGGATGGTTTCCATGACCGGTGCGTCCTGTCCCCATGAGGCAGGGTTTGACGCCATCACGTAAAGAACTCCGTGATCGGCCGACTTGAAGCACATGATAGCTCCCTTGAAGGTCAAGCCTCCAACGGCGTAGTCGATGCCGGCTATGGCCACTTCCGGATTGCCGGAAATACGGCGGGTTCGGCTGACCCGGGCTTCCGGAAAAAGTTCCGGGAAGATCTGGCCGACCCCCTGGACCACCCCCTGCGCCTGTCCTTCTATTTTTTCAATCGGCTGGGCGAGGACCACGGCCGTCGCATTGCCCCCCGGTCCCGGGCGATAGGACAGGAACCCCCCGGAACCGCGCTCCTGGACCTGCCAGCCGGCGGGATGAAACAAGATCAGCCCGTTTTGGCCGCGATACATGGTCCATCCGGGGGCCACCCGGAGGCGGTGGGTCGGTGCTGCGTTTTGATCGGGGTTGGATGGCGGCTGGGCGAAAACCGGGGCGAGCCCGACGAGGTGGATGCAGATGTAGAGGCTCAACCCGAAGAGCAATGCACGCACGGATTGGAGTACCATGGCAAACCTACGAGCTTCGGTTGGCGACTTGCCATATCAATGGAGATAACCCTGCACTGCCTGCTTGATGACGCATTATTTTACTCCTGACCCGGGCGGAGTCAACAGAAATCCAACGGGTAGAATCGGAGGTGGAAGAATACGATATGCCGTGAGGTTTTAACCGAAAAAGCCGGGAGGCTGAATTTCAGCCTCCCGGCTTTTTCCTCAAGGAATCTATCCCTATCGGTTCAGCGGGCCGAGGTTCGCCTCTTCCCGATGATCGGAATGGGGAGGTCCCAACGCTCGAGCAGATAGCCGAAGCCGAACAGGAGGATCCCCGCGATGCTGTACTCCAGGTTGCCCAGGATCATAAGCCCGGCTGCGAAGTAGACGATTCGCTCGAGCGGCGTTGAATTTTTCGTCAAGAATCCCATGCAGCCGGCCTCGATGGCGAACATGGCCACCGTACCGGAGAAGATCAGGTAGAGGACCCACCAGAGGCTGCCTTCCCAGAGATACCCGGGCATGAAAAGAAAATAGAACGGGATAATGTAGCCGCCGATACCGAGCCTCATGGAGTCCCAGGCGGTTCTGAGCCAGGGACTGTTGGCGATGGCCGCGGTGGTGAAGACCGTGATGCACACCGGCGGCGTGAGTCCGGACTTGATCGCAAAGTAGAAGATGAAGAGATGGCTCGCCAGCGCCGGGAGCCCCAGGCCCTGCATCGCCGGGACCAGCACCGAGGCCGCGATCACGTAAGCCGCGGTCGTCGTCATCCCCATACCGAGAATGAGAGCGGTCAGCATGGTGGCCACAATGGCCAGCGCCATGCTCGTTCCTGCGAGCCCGATGATGATCTCGGAGACTTTCACGCCGAAGCCGGTCAGCGAGATCATCGTCACGGCCATCTGGACGCAGCTCATCATGACCATCAGCCAGGCCAGTGCGGTCACGACCGCCTGGAAATAGCCGTCCCAGATGATCTTCAGTCTTTCCTTGAAGGGGGTGGATGTGTTCAGCAATAGAAAGATCACCATCGCCACCACCAGTGCCCAGGCGGCGCACATCTGCGGGGGCAGGAACATGGCCAAGAGCACGATCAGGGTTCCCACCGGCAGGGCGAAAGTCAGGACCTGCTTGAGACCGAACACCTCCTTGACCTTGGGCATCAGCTCCTGCGGGAGTTTGCCCAGGTTGTGCCGGCCGGCCTCGACCCAGATCCCGGCCGAGATGCCGAAAAAGTAGATCAGGGCCGGCACGATGCCGGCGATCATCACCTTGGTGTAGGAGATGTTCAGGAACTCGGCCATGATGAAGCAGCCGGCCCCCATGATCGGAGGCATGATCTGCCCGCCCGATGAGGCCGAGGCCTCGATCCCCGCCGCAAAGTGCGACGGAAATCCCAGCCGCTTCATGGTCGGGATGGTGAACGAGCCGGTCGTGGCGGCGTTGGCGACCGAGGAGCCGGAGAGCATCCCGAAAAACGAGCTCGAGATCACCGCCACATGGCCGGCGCCCCCGCGGAACTGGCCCCCGAGCAGCATGCTGATGTCCATGAAGGACTTTCCGACCCCGGTCGCGAAGAGCACCGGCCCGAAGAGGACGAAGAGCGCGATGAGGCGGCTGGTCATGTCGGTCAGCAGCCCCCAGATGCCCTCGCTCATCAGATAGAGCTGGTAGAGGATCTCCTCCAGGTTGAAGCCCGCGTGGCCGAACTTGCCGGGTATGTAATCGCCCCCGAGTGCATAGAGAATGAAGAAGAGGACCAGGAGCGGGATCGAGTTGCCCAGCGCGCGCCGCGTGCCCTCCAGCAGGCAGATGACCAGGGCCCCACCGATGACCAGTTGATAGGTCTCATACATGCCCGGTGAGCGGACGATGGTCTCCCACTCGGCCATGATGTAAATGCACGGGGCGACGCTGGCGACGATCAGGAGCAGATCGAGCACGGACGGAGTGCTTTTCGAGCCGAACACCAGCGCTCCAAGGCCGCCCCCACGGTCCATCCCGCCGGGGTGAATCGGGTAGACCAGGAACACGATCGACAATCCGAAGATCAGGGAGATGGCGCCCATGAGGAGCGGATGCAGCGCCATGTAGAGCGCAGTGACGAGCAAAAAAGCGCTCCACAGGCCGATGAGCAGACAAAGGAGCACATTCCAACCACCTTTGAGTTTTCGCATGGATTACCTTTCCCGGAATGCAGGGATTGTGCGTTTTCGGGGCCGCCTTTCCGGTTCTCGAAGAGTTGAGGGCATCTGTCTTCGGCCGTTCCCAACGCACCGAACAGTCGAGTTGTAATAAGATGAGGGCACGGCCGCATCGGAAAACCGGGCGTGCTCCAGGCCGTTACGGTGCTCCAGGCCGTTACGGTGTAATGATCAAATCGATTTTGGCCATGCTGCCCTTGTTGCCTTCCGCGGTCACCTTATAAGTTCCCGGTTTGGCTTTGAACGGTATTCCGGATGGGGCTTTGAATTTTCCGGCGTTGTCGGCCACAATCTCCTCGACCTTCGTGGTCCCCAGCCCCACGAGTTGGCCCCCTCCGAGGTCAATGGTGATATCGACGATTTCACCGGGTTTAAAGTCGGCTCCTTCGATGGTGATCGCGGCCCTTTCTTTCCCGCTGGGAGGGGTGATGGTTATCTTGGCATCGCTTGCTTTGGAAACGGTAGTGCCCGCGCAAGCAGCGGCGAGAAAGACAACGGCGGTGCAGACCGCCAGCAGGCGGATGGCGACGTTTATCTTCATGTTAGCCCCCTTTCTTGAAGTCCGGTGGAGAAGTGGCAGTTGACCGTCCTGGGCCGGCGGGATACCGACCGGGGAATCCCGCAAACGAGTTCTTCCCGCACGGAATAGTCGGCCTCAATTCACTCCTCATTTAGGCGCGATCAAAACTTCCGGTAGCGTGACCTTCAACGTCTCCGTGTAAAACTTGGCGGCGCCGGGGTGGAACGGGACGCCCAGGCTGAAGTCGATCGCCATCTGGTACATGTCGGCGAACCGCCCTTCCTTTAGGGTGCTCAGGGATCCGACGATTTCGTTGCGGTGCTCGTAGACCGTTTTGACGATCTTGTAGACCACGTCATCCGGAACGTCCTTGTGCACGAAGTCGCTGATGACATAGGCGAAGCTGAGCTGCTCCTTGGTCAGGGCTTTGAAGAGGCCGGCCGGGACGGTCATGCTCAGACCGTGCCGGGGGTACTTCTGGTTCATCTTGTCGATGGACTCCTTGGTGATCGGGATGATGTTGATGTCCATGGTGGACTCGAGGTCCATGATGGCGGCATCCTTGAACCCGGCCTTGAACCAGCCGTCGACCACCCCGGCCTTCATCGCATCCACGCTGGCGGCTAGCCCCATCATCTTGTAGTTGGGCTTGATGCCGAGGGCGTCGAAGTAGAGTTCGATCACCCGGCCGGAGGTGGTCCCCGGGTTCATTGCGAAGGAGAGGCCGTTCAACCCCTCAAGAGTGGTGACGCCGCTCTTCTTGGCGGTGACGATGTGAATGGGGGTTACATACCCACCCCACAGGGAGCGCAGATCCGGCATCTGTTTGCCCTTGTAATCGATGATGCCCTTGAGGGCGGCGTAACCGGCCGAGGCGTCGGCCGGGCCGAGCTGGATGGACTTCTTCTGAATCCGGGCCAGGTTCTCGACGAACCCGCCGGTTTCAACGACGGTCACCTGGAGATCGTTCGGATAGGCCCTGTTCACAACGCCACCCAGGGCCACAGTGTTGGCATAGAGGCCTGAACGCACGCTGGTTGCACCCCACTTGATTTTCGTCGCGGCAAAGGCAATGGCCGAGACCCCGAAGATCAACGCCACGGCAATCGTTGTGAACCACAAAGCGTTTTTCCTGTTCATACAACATCTCCTTTCACTGAAAGCTGGTTTTTCGAAAAACCTGATAAATTGCAAACCGGTTAGCCTCCCGCCACCCCCTCTCTTGGTTCATAAATTCAATCGGATCAGTCAGATACTAATTTAACATGAATCCCGATCAGTTGCTGATTAACGGAAATCCACTAAGGAGGCTTTCTATAATGAAGATCCATAAAGTAAAAATTCATCCCTGTCAATCGGGAAAAATCCCCTGTCGGGAAATCGTTCAGCCTTTGCGGCAGGGCTTTTCTGTCTGATCGGACGCAAAATTGGCTCGCCGGATGCTCGCACAGATGGTACACATATAGGTATGAATAACGTTCCTATTGCGGCAAAAATGGATGAGCTGAAAGCTCTCCTGAGAACGCACGCGGGTGCGGTCCTGCATGCGCCGCCGGGGTCCGGCAAAACCACTCGGGTTCCCCTGGCCCTGTTGGGGGAGCCCTGGCTTGTCGGCCGGCGCATTCTCATGCTCGAGCCCCGCCGCCTGGCGGCGCGGTTATCGGCGGTCTTCATGGCGGGGCTCCTTGGGGAAACCGTCGGCCGGACGGTGGGCTACCGCGTGCGCATGGACACCTGCGTTGGCGCGCAGACGCGGGTCGAGGTGGTGACCGACGGGGTGCTGGCGCGCATGATTCAGAGCGATCCGGGCCTGGCGGGCACGGGGCTGGTGATCTTCGACGAATTCCACGAGCGCCACCTGCAGGCCGATCTGGGTCTGGCGCTGTGTCTGGACATTCAGGGCGCGCTGAACTCGGAACTCAAACTCCTGGCGATGTCCGCCACCATGGAAACCGGCCCGGTCGCCGACCTGCTGGGCGGCGTGCCGGTCGTGGCCTGCGAAGGACGCCAATTTGCGGTCGAGACCCGGTTTGTGGCCAGGCGGAGCGATCGGCCGGTCGAGCATGATGTGGCC
>JBGSTS010000226.1:0-2793 GCA_041736435.1 Desulfobacterales bacterium
ACCGCACCGGCGCGGGTGGCGCGGGACAAAAACTCGCGTCGACTCAAGGGGTCAGGGTGGGGCATTCGGCGCCTCTTTCAGGGCGGCGGCGAGCTCGCGCGCCAGCTCCAGGGCCAGCTCCTTGTCGGCGGCCTCGTGCACACCGGCGAAAAAGGGTCCCTGGGCGAAGATCACCATGTAGGTGTCGAGGATCTCGATGAGTGCTGCACCCGGCACCGGGTCGTCCGTGGCGAGGGGCTTTCCGCCATAGGTGGTCAAAAATTCCGCGTAGGAGCGAACCTGCTCGGCCGCCGCCTTCGCATCCGCGCGGCGTGAGAGATAGGCGGTCAACTCGGCCGACTGCCGCTTGTAGGTGGCCGTGAACACCCGGTCGAGGCCGGCGACGCCGAAGGCGTCGGCGGCAATCAGGGTGATGCTGGCCTCGATCAGCCCGGCCTTTGGGAAAAGGTCCCGCTCGGAGATGGCTGCTGCGGCGACCGGACGGCTGCGGATGAAGCTTTCGGCCAGCGCACTCAGCGCCGCCGCCAGGCGCTCGTCTTCGGCGGAGGCGATCAGCTCGAGGTAATAATGCCCGTGGGCGACGAAGAGCGCGTTGCCGGCGCGGTAGGAGAAATCCCCGATGTCCATCGGCGTCACGTCGGCCCGCCGCTGGGTGCTGAACACGGCAAAGGCGTTGGCGGCCGAGCCCATGTCGTAGACGAACGCCTCGAGCCAGGCATCGGGCCGGTCGCCCAGGGCCATACGCTGGCAGTCGAGCCGGAGGAAGCCGGCCGAGAGGTAGAGCTCGGCCTTGCCGTTGATCTTGTCCGAGAGAGTTTCACGGTCGAAACGCTCCGCCGGGGTCAGCACGGTCAGCCCGGCCGGCGTCGGGATGAGCGGGGCGCCCGCGCTCTGAGATGGGCCGGGCGCTTTGGGCTGGGATTCGGCAATCGCGGAGAGGTTCAGCACCGCCGGGTTGAACCTGAACTGGCGTAAGACGATGCCGCCGGCGATCAGCAGCAGGCAGCACAGGACGGCGACACCGGCAACCGTTTCGCGGCCGGGACGTGCCGTGCGGACCGGCAAAATGACGCTGGGGCATGAATCAGGCATGAATGCAGAACAACACCGAGGTTTGGATTCCGAAGACGCTGTGGGAGCCCCGCCCGGGCGGAGCCGCGGGGATATCGCGGCTGGAAACCACTCCCTCAGGGTCGATACGGTATTGCCGATAATGCCGGCGAATTGCGCTATATTCCATTTCAAACGAAGTTCCAAAAAACGATACACGTCTCGCAGGCAGTGTGTCAAACAGAATCGGATCAGAAGAGGCGGCAGGGTTGACGGCCGGGCGCTTTGCATTACCATTGGTCTGTCAATCGGTGATGAACGAATACATCTCTTCTCTCCTCCTTTTCCGGGGTGGCCGCAAGGCCGCCCCGGTGATGTGAACCCGAAACCTTCCAGGAGACACGGCGATGCAGGTCAAAGACTACTGCAGCAAGATGGACAGGCAGCTCAGCGGTTGGAAAGACTACATCGGTGAGGTGATCAAAGCCGCGGACCGGCTGCCTGCCGGTGAGCGCAAGGGGCTTGCCCCGATGATCGACAGGCTTCAGCCGCTGCTGAAAGCGATTGACTCCGAGCTGGATCTGCTGAGAACCTCCTGCCCGGCCGACTGGTCCCCCCAGCGCCGGAGCGTCGACCACAACCTGCGCGAGTTGCATGACACGCTGACGAAACTCTCCGAGAAGGCCCACGGGCCATTGGTTCCGGATTCGCTCGCGTGGGTCTCTCCATAAACGGGCGATTCTCGGTGGCGGATCAACGCAAATCCATCCTTTGCCCCAACTGCCGGATGCTCATCAGTGTCAGCGAGCGCCGATGCCCCTTTTGCGGGCTGATCTCCCCCGCGGCCGGGTGGCGGCGGGTGGCGCCCTTGAGGCTCTTCTCCGACCCGGCCCTGCTGCTGAAGACGGTGATCGGCGCCAACATCGCCATGTTCGTAATTGCGCTGCTCCTGGATCCCCACGCCTTTGGCCTGAGCGCAAACCCCCTGCGACTGCTCTCGCCTTCGGACCAGAGCGTCCTGGTGTTGGGGGCCACCGGCACGATCCCCATCGACCGCTTTCAACGCTGGTGGACGCTGCTGTCGGCAAACTACCTGCACGGGGGGGTGCTGCACATCCTTTTCAACATGGCGGCCTTTCGCCAGCTCGGGATCCTGGTCATTCAAGAGTACGGCCCGAGCCGCATGTTCCTCATTTTTACCCTGGGCGGGGTTGCCGGCTTTCTTGTGTCCTACCTGGCCGGGGTCCAGCTGACCATCGGGGCCTCCGCCGGGGTCTGCGGCCTGGTGGGGGCGGTGCTCTATTACGGCCGAAGCCGCGGCGGTACATACGGCAGCGCCGTTTACAAGCAGGTGGGGATGTGGGCGATCGTGATGTTCGTGTTCGGGCTGATCGTTCCCGGGATCAACAACTGGGGCCACGGCGGCGGGCTGGTGGCGGGCGCCCTGCTGGGCTTTGGACTGGGTTACAACGAACGCAAACGGGAAACGTCCTTCCAGAAAACGCTGGCCGCCGGCTGCCTGGTCATCACGGCCGCCGTTCTCGGCTGGGCGATCGTCACCGGCATCTACTACCGCTTCCTCTGAAATAGCGTGAAGGCCGGACACGGCCTCCGCGCTATTTCCAGTATTGGAAGAAATGGTGCACCGGGCCGTGGCCATGGCCGATGGTGTAGCCGGCCCCGGCCTGGATGGCGCGGCGGATGTACTCCTTGGCCCGGCGCACGGCCTCCTCGACCCCGCAG
>JBGSTS010000232.1:0-75434 GCA_041736435.1 Desulfobacterales bacterium
TCGCCGTGTCGTTCAAGGAGGAAGTGCACGCCTAAAATGGCTTGCGCATTTTTATCTGAAAAGATTCCGAAGTGGGGCCCCCCGCGCGCGGGGGGCCCCTCTTCGTTGTTGCTGAGATTCGGTGAACTGGTTCCACGTTGACGAGTATGAATTCGTGATACAAAATTCATACTATAAACTCTGGGAGGCAGGTTAATGAAAGCAAAAGTGGCTGAAAGAGGCCAGGTAACCATCCCCAAGGCCCTGCGATAGCGTTTGGGAATCGTCCCCGGAATCATCCTGGATTTTACCGAGGAGCAAGGCCGACTGATCGCCAGAAAAAGCGAGACCTTGGACGCGGTCGATCAGGTTTTCGGCACCCTCGGACGTGGCCGAAACACAGATGATGTCCTCCAGGAAATCCGAAAGTATTTCAAGAAGATTGCAGTGGTGTCGCCCTGAATGCTAGTGGATCCACCGACGGTGGATATTGCGGATGCTGAGGTAAAAGAGGCCTGCGCAAAAGAGGGTGATCAGGGCGAAGTCCAGGCCGATGGGCATCGTGTTTCCTCCGTGAAACGCACCGTGGAGGATATCCGCGCCGTAGGTCAAGGGCAGCAGGTAGGAGAGCGGTTTCAGGAAGATGGGCAGGGCGGTGATCGGGAAAAAAAGCCCGCACAGGAAAATCATCGGGAAGCGGAAAAAGTTGGAGAAGGTCTGGGCCTCGAAGACCTCGCTGACCGCTACGGCGATAAACAGCCCTAAAAAAGTCGACGAGACCGAAATCAGTACTGTCGCCGACACTACCTGCCACCACGCCACACCGGAAAGGTCGGCCAAAAACACGGCCACGACGACCGGGACAAACGCATTGACCACCCCGAACAAAATCGCCCCGCCGGTTTTGGCCAGCATGAGCAGCTCCAAGGGGATCGGGGCGAGCAGCAGCCGTTCGAAGGAGCGGCTTTTTTTCTCGAAGGTGACCGTGACAGCCAGCATGGAGGTGGTGCCGAAAAGGATGGAGATGGCCACCACTCCCGGCAGGACGGCGAGTACGCTCTCCAACCCGCGGCCGGATTTTATAAAGAACATGGCCGTCCAGGCAAAAGGGAAGATCAACCCCCAGCTCACGTTGGGCGGCTTGAGGTAGTAGGCGTGCATGTCCTTCAAGACGATGTTCCAGAATGCAATCCAGCGCTTCATGCAGCACCCCCTCGTTTTTCCACCTCTTTCTTCATAACCAGGGCCCCGATTCCGGTAATCCGGACGAAAACATCCTCCAGCGACGGCCGCACCCGGCGGGCCTCTGCGACCTCGATCCCTTTTTCCTCGAAGAACCGGACGAGGGGGCCGATGGCGATCGGCCCGGCGGACTCGGCTCGGAGCTGATTTTGAGATTCAGGAGTGAAGTCGAGATCCGGGAAGGCCGACCGGAGGTTGTCGATCAGCGAGGGTCCGCTGCCCTGGACTGAAAACACGGTCGCAAAGCGGCCCTGGACGGGTTTCAACAGCGTGGCGACCTCGTCGTTGGCAACTATCCGGCCATTGACGATGAAGGCGATCCGGTCGCAGAGCCTCTCGGCCTCTTCGATGTAGTGGGTGGTGAGAAAAACCGTGGTGCCGTCTCGCTTGAGGTCCGCCAGCAGTTGGCGGATATGGCGGGCGCTGGCCACATCGATCCCGCTGGTGGGCTCGTCGAGAAAAAGGATGGCGGGATGGTGGATGACGGCGGCGGCGATGGTCAGCTTGCGCTTCATGCCCTTGGAGTAGCCGGCGAATTTTCGTCCGGCGGCATCGGTAAGGCCGAAGGTTTCCAGCAAACTGCGGGAGCGGGATTCGCGCTCCGCTTTACCCAGGCCATAGAGCGCGGCACAAAAGCAGAGGTTTTCAAAACCGTTCAGCTCCGGATAGAGGTTGCTCTCATCGGGGACGACCCCCATCAGGTGCTGGGCATCCTTGAGGCGATGCGTGCAGTCCCGGCCCTGGTAGAAAATCTTGCCCGCCGTCGGCCGGGCAAGTCCCGTGAGCATGTTGATGGTCGTGGTCTTGCCGGCGCCGTTGGGCCCGAGGAACCCGAAGATGGACCCTTCGTCGATCGCGAAGGAGACCTCGTCGACAGCGACCATGCCGTTGAAGTGCTTGCGTAGCCCGTCTGCTTCCAGGATGGCCATAGCCCGTTTTTGCCTCCTTACGGTTTTCCGGTTTTCTTTTGATCCGAGCACGGGTGCGACCCGCTTTCACCGTGGCATTGTTTGATTTGCTCAGGCGAGCAGGTTTCAGGCCTGTCTTTAAGTTGCTCAGGCCGTTCGCAGCAGGATTGGCAGCACATGGTTGGGTCCTCCTTTTTGGGTGAGATGTGAGTGCTATTTGAAAGTCGGCGGCAGGGGTTGCCCGGAAAAGCGGCCCGGCCGGCTATCCCTTCAAGTGCTCTCGCAGCATCCTCAAGCGCTCTGCGTTCAATTCCGTAATGCGTCCAGTAGCCGCGCTTTTCAGCCGCGATCAAGCCGGCGGTTTTGAGTATTTTGAGGTGTTGGGAAACGGCCGCCTCGGAAACACCCAGTCGATTCGCCAGCGCCTTGCCGCATAGATCGTGATCGAGCAGCAACGAGAGCAGCTTCAAACGGGTTTCGTCTGCCAGAGCTTTCGAAATGCGCAATAGGTATTGAAAGTCCATGTCGATCCAATTAAGTATAAGCTTAATTGGATGAATCTTCTTTGTCAAACCTAACCTTTATTTTTGATCAAAAATATATTTACAATCTTACTTTTTTGATTTATCTGATTAATTATTTGATGCCGATTTGAGGGGGATCGCATGAGCGCGAAAAAAGAGAAGACACCCACCTGTTTTACAGGCAGCGGCGAATCTTGCTGCCAGGTGGAAGCGATGGTCAGTGTCGATGAGAAAGGCCAGATGGTGCTGCCCAAGACCATTCGCGACAAGGCCGGTATCCAGCCGGGAGACAAGCTTGTCCTGATCGGCTGGGAGAAAGACGGGCAGGTCTGCTGCATCACCATGATCAAGGCGGAGGCCCTTGCCGGCATGGTGAAGGGGGTGCTGGGGCCCATGATGAAAGACATGGCATCCTGATACCTTCGGCATCAGGAACGTGGAGGGTTGAATGGAAAAAAATGAAATCAAAAACAAAGTCAAAGAAGGATACGGGCGAGTGGCCCGCGAAAACAGATCCTGCTGTGGGGCCGGTTCCTCCTGCTGCGGCAGCAGCGCATCCATTCAGTCGATCGGAGAGATGATCGGGTACTCCAAAGAAGAGATGGGCCAGGTCCCGGAAGGAGCCAACCTTGGATTGGGGTGCGGCAACCCGGTGGCGCTGGCTGGGCTGAAGAAAGGCCAGACGGTCCTCGACCTGGGTTCGGGCGCGGGCTTCGACTGTTTTCTGGCGGCCCGGGCCGTCGGTGAGAGCGGGCGGGTGATCGGCGTGGACATGACCCCCGAAATGGTCGCGAAGGCCCGTGAAAATGCTGAAAAGGGAGGATATCGCAACGTCGAATTCCATCAGGGGGAGATCGAAAACCTGCCGGTGCCGGACGAGACGGTGGACGTGATCCTATCCAACTGCGTGATCAACCTGTCGCCGGAAAAGCCGAAGGTTTTCGCGGAGGCCTTCCGAGTATTGAAGCCGGGTGGGGTCCTCACCTTGTCCGACGTTGTCCTGCTCAACCCCTTGCCGCCGGTCCTCTCGCAGTCCGCGGCCGCATATTTGGGCTGCGTTGCCGGGGCCAGCCTCAAAGACGACTACCTCGGTATGCTCAAGGCCGTCGGTTTTGCGGATGTGAAGGTGGTCGGCGAGAGCCCGTTCTATCTGGGAGAGATCGATGCCGATCCGATCGTGCGGGAAATTATCGCAGAGGCAAAACTGACACCCGATAAAATCAAAGAGGTCGAAAAATCGATTGTGAGCGTCAAGGTCGTTGCCGCCAAGGCAGGCTGACTGATATTTTTTGGTTTGGACTTTCACCCCTGAAAAGAGGTATACACAGACAAACACCGATACGGGCGGTTTTCGAAGGAGACCTCCAATCGTATCCTGTCGAATGCCATTCGCCTGTCCGCTGACAGGTTAGCCGCTGCTGCGTATCTCCTTCCGAAGCCTGACCGCAACGACTGCAAAACCTTAAAAACTCTTTCCATCGCGGAGGAAGGCATGAGCTCATCCCGGCATGCAGACCGTCCCGCAACCTCAAGTAAAATTTCAGTGGCAGTAGTCGGCGGAGGGAGGCGTTGTTTTTCACTTCTCCAGATGCTTGAATCGGATGCATTGAAGGGTCTTAAGCTGAAAATCATCGGGGTGGCCGACATCGACCCTGAAGCCGTTGGTTTGACATACGCAAAATCAGCAGGCATTTTCACAACCTCTGACTTTCGCACTCTGTTTGACGTGCCCAAACTGGAGATGGTCATCAATCTCACCGGCAGCCCGGGGGTGACCCATGAACTTGCCAATTTGTCTCCCCCGGATGTCACTGTCCTCCCGCATCTCGCCTCGCGCTTGTTCCAGGAAATCGTTCAGGAGACATTGACCGCCAGCCGTCAGATGGACGATCAGGCTGACCAGATTTCCCGCTCCCAGGCCTTTGCCCAGGCAATTGCCCAGGCAACTTTAGTGGGTGTAATGGTTCTGGATACCGATTATCGGATCGTTTGGGTCAATGAGGCGGCCGCCCGAACAGCCGGCTTGACACGGGAAGAAGCGATAGGCCACTACTGTTTTCAGGTTTCCCATCAACAGATCAACCCATGCGCTGCGCCAAGGGCAAGGTGCCCCATGAGGGAAACCCTGGCTACCGGCCATTCGGCGCACGCGCTTCATGAGCATCTGACGGCCGAGGGACAAACTGCTTACTGCGACATATCCACATTCCCCTTGTTCAACCGTGCCGGGCAAGTAGTAGAAGTTGTAGAATTCATTAGAGACATCACCGTCGATATCGATGAAAAGCTTGAACAGCGGACCCGTGCCCTCAAGGACAACCTTGCCCGGGCAATCCAGGAGGACAAGCTGATCGCCTTGGGGAAGATGGTTGCATCCGTTTCGCATGAAATCAACAACCCGATTGGTTCCATCATCAATTTCTCGATGCTGATTCTGGAACTGATGCGAAAGGGGGCGCCCGGTCCGGATCAGGTGGTCAATTTTGAGAAGTACCTCGAGTTGACGCTACGTGAGGCGCAGCGCTGCGGAAAAATAGTGGGCAACCTGCTCTCCTTCGCCCGCCAGCAGCCGGTGGAGCCGAAGGTGATTGACCTCTGCGACATTATTAATAGGGTCATTCAGTTGATCCGTCACAAACTCGAGCTGTCCAACATAGGCCTGGACTGGAAAAGTGAAATGCCCACCCTCCAGGTTTGGGGGGATTACAATCAGATCCAGCAGTGTTTTGTCAACCTCATCTTCAACGCCATGGAAGCCATGCCGGAAGGCGGCAGCCTGATCATCCGGGGGGGGTGCGACCCCAGCGCCGATCGGGTCTGGGTCAGTATTTCCGACTCGGGGGTCGGCATCGCCTCCCAGGATCTGCCCCACATCTACGAGCCGTTCTTTACGACCAAGAGCGAGGGTTGCGGAGTGGGCCTGGGACTATCCATGGTCTACGGCATCATCCGCGAACACAAAGGGGAAATTTCCGTGCAAAGCCAGGAGGGGAAAGGGACCGAATTTTATATCTCCCTGCCGGCGGTCCAGGGCAATCGCCCCAAGGAGTGAGACCATGAGCACGTTGCGGATTCTGGTCATCGATGATGAAGAAGCCATGCGGGAATCCATGGCCGCCTGGCTGGAGAACAGCGGGCATGAGGTGGCTGTGGCCGAGAGCGGCACGAGAGCCTTGGAGATGCTCGATCGAGACGTCCATGACCTGGTTCTGCTGGATATCAAAATGCCCGGAATGGACGGCCACGAACTTCTGCGGCGGATAAAGGAGCATTACCCCGGAATCATGGTCGTCATGATAACCGCCTACGGTTCGATCGAATCCGCCGTCATTGCCATGAAGGAGGGTGCCAACGATTATCTGTTGAAACCTTTCGATCCCAAGCACTTGATGCTGCTGATCGAAAAGATGGCGAACCAAAAGGAGATGATGACCGAATACCGGCTCGTCCGCGATCGGCTCTTCGAGTTGGAAGGAGCGGGGTTCGGGGACCTGATCGGCAGTTCGGAGGCCATGCAGGAAGTTTTCAAGCAGATTGAGGAGGTGGCACAAGCGGACATCCCGGTGTTGATCACTGGAGAAACCGGAACCGGCAAGGAATTGGTGGCTCGAGCCATCCACGCCCGAAGCATCCGGAACTGCGGACCCTTTGTCGCCATCAACTGTGGGGCGCTTCCGGAGCAGCTTTTAGAGAGCGAGCTGTTCGGTCACGAGCGCGGCGCCTTCACCGGCGCGGTCAGGACCCGCATAGGCCGTCTGGAGATGGCCGATCAGGGCAGCCTTTTTTTAGACGAGGTGGGAGAGATATCCGCCCAGATGCAGATCAACCTACTTCGAGCGCTGGAGGAGAAGCGGTTCCTTCGGGTCGGGGGCAGCCGGGAGGTGGAAAGTGACTTTCGGCTGATCTGCGCGACGCATCGCGATATGCAAGCTTTGGTCGATGCAGGTCGGGTACGCAGCGACTTTTTTTATCGTATCAACGTGATATCCATACGCGTCCCACCCTTGCGGGAACGTCCCGGCGACATCACGTTGCTGGCACACCACTTTTTGCAGCAGTTTTCGAACGAAATCAGCAAGCCGACCCAGGAGCTGACCCCGAGTGCTTATCGCTTGTTGACTCGGCATGATTGGCCGGGGAATGTCCGGGAGTTGTTGAATGTCATTGAACGCGCCGTCGTGGTCAGCCGTGGGCCAAAGATCGACGCCGCTGACCTCACTTTTTTCGGGGCGGGGACTGAGGCCTCGGCGAAAGCAGCGACGTTGAAGGAGGTGGATGCGCTGCACATCCGCCGGACGTTGGAGGAATGTGACTGGAACGTTTCGCGGGCTGCCGAAATTCTTGGCATCAACCGGGGCACCCTGACCCGGCACATTAAAAAAAACGGGCTGAAAAACCCGCACTGAAATCCAATGCCGACCGGTGGAAATGAAAAAACCGCAGCGGTTGGGCCGGTGTGGGCTCCTGGGGACATTTCGAGGGCCATGCGGCTTCGCGTAGAGATCATCCGCTTAGGGCCGGTGGATGAGGTATGCGTCTCCGTGGCGGCTGCCAATATTCAAACCTTCATCGGCGTGCCGGTGGATGTGGCTCCGTCTTGGCCCGAGCCCGAATATGCCATGATCCCTGTTCGGGGCCAGTACAATGCCATGCCGATTCTGAATGCATTAGGCATGGGCATCGATGCTGACACCCGGCGGCTGGGGCTTCTCACCGGAGATCTTTGCCTACCCATCCTCACCTATGTCTTTGGGGAGGCCCAGGTAAACGGCGGGGCCGCCGTCGTCTCGATTCGCCGCCTAAAGCAAGGCCGGGATGGACAGCGCGCACCCCTCCATGTGGTGCTGGAGCGGTTGGCGAAAGTCGCCGTCCACGAAATGGCCCATGTGCTGGGGCTCAAGCACTGCCGAAGTTCACAATGCCTGATGGCGTTCTCCCTGGGCCTGGAGCAGCTGGATGCCTTGACCCTCAGGTTTTGTCCGGAGTGTGAGCGGCTGGTTGCCCGGAAGGTTCAGCGCTGAAGTCGTTGGGCCTGCAGGCTTAAGCTCCGCTTTAGGTGCGCAGGAAGGCCTTCGTAAGACGCCCCCAACCCAGATCCGGCATCCGACCGAAGATGTCGGTTAAGGCACGGCCTCCGGTGGCCGCAAGCCGCATCCCGGAATCCTCTGCGACCATGGCCGTGAGGCTGGAGACTTCATCCTCCAACCAGAGGCGGCTTTCGTCCTCAAAGAAGAGGTTCTTCAGCCGGCTGAGAAGCCTGACCGGTTCAATCACCATCAACCACCCCTCGTCGTAAGGCTCCGAGGTCAAGATGGCGGGTTGGCCGGATGCCTTAGGATTCAAGGCCACCACCAAGCCTTCCACCGGGCAGAGACACACTGCTCGCAAATCGCCGCGTACCAGGCCGAACCCCGGTTCGCCCTGACGAAGGACAAATCCCATTTTAGGCAGCTCGACCCGGTCGAAGGGACCGAACAGGCGAGAGGCGAAATCATCCAGACCCACCCGGACACGCCCCCCGTACTCCACCCGCGCCCAGGCATGCCCAATGTGGTAGTAGTAATTTGCCGCAAGGGCGAAACCGCTTACCGCGGTCTGGCATGCGTGGCTCAGCGTTTCGGCCAGCGCTTCGTCTTCGATCATCTGGTTGTAGGCGCAGTGATCGCAGTCATAGTCGTTGATGCAATACTTGTAGGACACCCTTCCCGCGAGCATGTGCCGGCATTTCATTTTGAAGAGAACCCCCAGTTCACGGGCCTCGGTCACCCGCCAATCGGCCGGTGCGCGGCCGCCTTTCAGTTTGCCTTCCGCGACGGCATGCTTCATGCGTTGGTAGATAGGGCACGTCAGGCAATCGAAGGCATTGATGCAGCGGGTGGGTTTGATCACTCCGGCTTTGCTCCAGACGCAGACATGATGGCTCATGCCAAAAGCCATCACACTGGTTGAGGGCTTGGCTTGCTGAACGGTTGGTTTCATGAGGCACCTCCTGGAGAGCGGTTTTCTTCTAAACCTGTTGCAACCCTATAAGGCAAAAAGCGGGCCAATCCGGCGGTTTCCGGATTTAGGAAGGAAGACATTAAATTTATTGTAAATTTTTTAAGGTATAAGTAGGCGTGGCGTTTTGGTCGATTCGAGAGAGTGATTCATTTTGTTGAATGTCCTGCCGGCCAAGGGAGCATTTGAAGCTAAATTGGATATGTTATCAACATGGTATCGGTTGATGCGCAAATTTTAAGCAGCGATGCTGCAATATAAAGCAAACACAAATCCCAACCATAAGTGCCACAAAGTGAATCATTCGCATAATTGATTTCGAGTGGTAAACGTTGACATTCAAGGCTAATAATATGCACGAGGTTATTCGTTATATTGCAGCGGTATGTATGTTATTGTATATTTGAAGTGGTTCGGACTCATCTGTCCCGAAAAATTCACTTTTATCGTTGAGCCCTGGTGGTGGGTTTTCACCAAATGATCACGTTTGGACCGGTCCCGTCCAGCGATGAAGGGGAACTCGTTGAGACTGAACATGGTAAGCATACATTTTACGTAATAAGGCGCAGGATGAATATCGGAGGCATATGATGTCCAAGTTCTCACTCGAAGTGCTGCAGAAACGGGTTTTCCCCTTCGCTCGATCGAATGACCCCGACGTCATCCTTGGCGCCGCATTCGGCGAGGATGTGGCGCTCACCAGGGTCGGAGGGGACATCTTGGCCTCGCATGTCGACCCCATTGTTGGTGCCATCGGTGAAATCGGCTGGTTGGCCGTCCATGTGGCATGCAACGACATCGCCGCAACCGGCATAGCACCCCGGTGGCTTCTGCTGCTGGTGCTGGTACCGCATCTGAAGGATGAGGAACTTTTAGGGGGGATCATGTCCGATGCGAACCGGGCGGCGCAGGAGGTCGGGGCCTCCATCATCGGGGGGCA
The DNA here is from genome assembly GCA_041736435.1 of Desulfobacterales bacterium. Classification (GTDB taxonomy): domain Bacteria; phylum Desulfobacterota; class Desulfobacteria; order Desulfobacterales; family SpSt-501; genus SpSt-501. Next base: position 9,591 of record JBGSTS010000232.1, read on the forward strand.
TACGGGTTACTCTGCCGGGCTCTCGCGGCCACTGGTGGCCGTCACTGCGCTGGGGACCGCCTCCGGCCGAAAGCCGGTGCGGACCGGCGGAGCCAAGGTGGGCGACCACGTGCTGGTAACAAAGGGCATCGCCCTGGAAGGTACGGCTATTCTATCACAAGACTTTTACGAAGTGGCATAGGGGCTGGGCTTGAGCGCAGAGGAGCTGGAAGAGGGCCTGCGCGTGATGGCCAAGGTTAGTGTCCTGCCGGAGGCGATGTTATTGGCGGATAACGGTGCGACGGCAATGCATGATGTCACCCGGGGAGGGGTTCTGGAAACGCTCCTGGAAATAGCTCATCTTTCGAATGTGGGCATCGAACTCGAATTCGACCGGTTGCCTATCCCATCCATTGTCTCACGGTTCGCCCAGGCATTTCAATTCGATCCGCTGCGGATGATCTCTTCCGGGACGCTGGCGGTCACCGTCCCACCAGCAAGAGTTACTCAAGTGAGCACAGCATTGAAGGAGTTGGGCACGCCGTTTGCTTTCGTGGGTCGTGTTACAGGCGGAGCCGGCGTGCGCGTTTTCAAGGGTGGTGCGGTAATTCCACACATGGAGATTCGCTGCGAAGAGGACGAGTTGGCCCGCATGTGGGCCCTCTATCCTCGCGGCGGTTAGCATTGTTGGGCAAGGACATTGAACCCCTGCGGGCAGGATGGGGTGTTTGGCCAGGCACAGCATAAGTATTCCACTACCCTTTATGCACAGGTGAGCTTTTCATGGTTTTCTTGATTGGTTTTGCAACCGATGCACAGTTCTGTAACCGGTCGTGATTTAAGCCGATCGATACCTATTTCCTCGCCGCAGATTTCACAGATTCCAAAAGTTCCGTCCTCGATTTTTGCAGCGCTTTTTTGATCTTGATCATCAATTTATTCTCTCGACGCAGCTACGAATTGCATAGTCTCGCTCCGCCCCAAGTGATGCCTGATCAAGAGGATCCGCTGAATTAACGGTTAAATTCAATAATCCGGCAATGGTGGCATCGGATTTTTGTGTCAATTCATCAAGCCGCTGTGTCAACAATTTACGGAAAAATTCCAGCTCCTTTTTCTTCATGAGAGCACCTCTTCAATTATCGCCTCAGTACCCCTCGTTCGCAGGTCCTTTATCGGATTCTGAGGACTTTTGACGTGCCGCGTTTCTCTCGGATTCAGCGGTACACCAGCACCGGGATCTTTGAATGCGTCAGCACTTTCTGCGTTTCGCTGCCGAGCAATAGCGCTTTGACACCGCTTCGGCCGTGAGAGGCCATCATGATGAGGTCGCAGTCTCGTTTTTCTGCAACGCTAATAATCGTTTCATAGGGATGATCACTAATCCCGCAGAGCGTCTCGCAGGAGACGCCAGCATCTTTGGCGGCCTCTTCAATAACGGCAAGATTCCGGTTGGCCTGCAGTTGATGTTGCTTGGCGATCTCCTCTTTTTCCTGCAAGTTGATATCGGTCTGATATAAATAAAATTTTTCCTCCGGCGTCACACTAATTCCAGTGATTTTCGCCTTCATACCCTTGGCCAGTTGGACCCCTTTGTGAATTGCAGCCTGCGAAAGAATAGAACCGTCCGTAGGCAGTAGGATGTGGTTGAACATTTTTGCCTCCTTTTGGCGTTAAGTCGGCTTCTGCCCTCACTGAAAATCCTTGAGCTGCTCCAACAGCAGCGAACGGAACCGATCCAAGCTTACCGGGCAGGACTGGATTGGAATTCCCATCCAATCCGAATACTCGAGAAATTCCTCGGGATGTGCCTCCATATACTCTTCGACATACCCGATGCCGTCGAGGACAATCGCACCGCCCGTGTGCCGGGGAAAATTTTCGTTTGCCAGGCCTTTGTCCCAACCTTTAAACACGTGGTGACGAAACTTGATCCAACCCGGAGTCATCCACCACACTTTCTCTCCGCCGGCCATCTCCTGGGCGATCTTCTCCCGGTCTGCTTCGGTTGCCAGCATGTCCACGCAATGGCTGGCATGGATTCTCCGCACACTAACGCCCTGTTCTTCAATGATTTTCTGGATCGTGCGCGTGGGCTCATGGGCATTCACGTAACAGAACTTGCCGCCATAGACCACGATCACCTTTTCGACCTTCTCTTTTGCCTCTTGTAGGCGCCGGAGGAGTTGATTTTCCAATTCACCGGGGTCCTCGTGCAATCCAGGCGTGGTGTAATATATCTGACGGACATTGAGAAAACCGGCCTCTCTTAAATGGTTCAGCTCAAGACTCAGGGTCCCGCAGGCGACAATTGCAGTGTCCTTAAACGATGCGTCTTCCATACGGCTTTCCTTTCGCTTGCCGCGGGGATGTTGCGGCGGACCGCCAGCCCATTACAGTCTCATTCGATACCCCATTGGCCAAGAATGTCAGCCCGGTTTTGCGCCTTGCGGCACAGGTGTTTCAGGTCGACAGTGCCTGATCGAGCGCAGCGGCCAAACTCTCCAAACCCTGCAGGCCGACCAGCCTAAGAGTTTCTACCCCCTTTTTGAAAATAATTAGCGTCGGGATGCTTCTGATACGGAACTGAGCCGCCAGATCGCGATGCGCATCAATATGGATCACCGCAAAAGCGACCTGCCCAAAATACCGGTCCGATAATTCGAGAAGGATAGGCTCCTGTGCTCGGCATGGCCCACACCAAGGCGCATTGAAATCGAGCAGGGCCACGCCGTTGCCCAGGGTGCGTTTCAACGCCTTTGCGGACGTTATCTCTTGCATGCTCTCGGTCTTGTCCGGAATTGGCGGTTTGAATGTCATACACGTTCACTCTGCCGGGTCTGCTGCCGGAGCAAGCTGTGGCAGCATCGGCAATTACAGAGCCCCGAGAGTGTCAGCCTTATCATCTTTTTTCAGATGCTCCTGCCATTGATCGCCCCACATGTCCGGCACGGTTTCCACGACCGGCAGGATGGTTTCAAAGCTGACCTTCATTTCAGTGAATATTTTCTTCAGTTCATTTTCGTCCGGTGCCATCCAGATACAATACCGCATCCCCTTTTCCTCGTTGATGTAGGTCCGGACCCATTTGGCCGATTCTAGCTTTGCCATCTTGCGCCAGTTTGCCTGTACGACATTGCAGTTAACGTCAGGATCGCGATGAACGGCCATGTACTGCTGCATCTTTTTCATTTGTCACCTCCTTGGCGTTTAGCTCCCGACACAGGGCGACTGGGGTGCGGTAGGAGAAAAACGAACCTCGCACACGTGCCCCCTGCCCGGAAGCGATGTTTGACCTTTCACTGGCATTTAACCAAAAAGCATGCCAGCAACGTGTTGATGAAGACAACAACCTGAATATGTATGGAAAAGCCGATAAAATGGAAAAGTGTTGACGGTTTCGTTTTCGACTTATATCAGTACAAGATAGAAGGGTGGCGCCACGGTAGCGCTACCGCAACAGGGGCGGGGTGGTTTTATGGACATGGCGTTTTCTGTTTCGGATAACCAATTTGTTCAACTCCTTTTGGATTCAATCGGGGACGGTGTTTTCACTCTCGATCAGGCAGGACACATCACGTCTTGGAACCCTTCGATGGAACGGATCACAGGCTATCGTGCCGATGAGGTCCTCGGGAAGAAATGCCAGTTGTTGAAATTTGACCACTGTTTTGGCAAAGAGTGCCCGGCCGATTTCACGGAGTGCCGTATCTTCGACGTCGGCCAGGTGTTACCGACTGAATGCTCCCTGAAGCACAGAGACGGACATATTGTCCCAGTGATGAAAAATGCCAGAGTCATTCGAGACCAGAAGGGGGGGGTAATCGGCATCGTCGAGGCCGTGACCGACCTGACGGAGCTTAAACATGCCAAATGGGAAATGGAGGAAGCCGCTCGTCGATTGAGGCAGCATTACAACTTCGGCAATATTATCGGCAAAAGCGCTGCCATGCAGCGGGTGTTTTCAGCAATATCCGCGGCGGCATCGAGCGAGACGACCATCTTGATTCAGGGAGAAAGCGGCACCGGCAAGGAAATCGTTGCCAGCGCCATTCACTACAACAGCAGTCGCGCTGACAAACCCCTGATAACCGTCAATTGCAGTGCGCTGCCCGAATCCCTGCTCGAGAGCGAGCTTTTCGGGCATGTCAGGGGCGCCTTCACCGGGGCCGTCCACGATCGCACGGGCCGGTTTGAGGAGGCCCACGGCGGCACGGTTTTTCTGGACGAAATCGGTGAAATAAGCCCCTTGATCCAGGTCAAATTGCTAAGGGTTTTGCAGGAGCGGCAAATTGAAAGGGTCGGCGAATCCAGGACAAGAAAAATCGACATACGAATAATAGGTGCTTCGAACAGGGATTTATACGAACTGGTGCAAAGGGGCCTTTTCCGAGAGGACGTTTACTATCGGCTGAAAGTTTTTCCAATTCCCCTGCCACCCCTCCGGAAACGAAAAGAGGACATACCGCTTTTGGCCAGCCATTTTGTGAAGATGTTTAACCGCAAAACAGGACGGCAGGTTAAAACGATTTCGCCGGCAGCCCTGCGGGTTTTTATGAACCATTCCTGGCCGGGCAACGTGCGTGAACTTGAAAATGCGATTGAGCACGCCTTTGTTTTATGCACAAGCGACCAAATTGGTCTGCACGACCTTCCTCAGGAAATACTGAATCCAGGCGTGCAGCTATCGATCCGGGAACAGTTCGGAATTCAAGAACTTGAAAAAAAGCCGACACAAAAAATGACCCGAGAGAATCTCATGACCCTGCTCAAAGAAGCTGAATGGAACAAAGCCGAAGTGTCCCGGCGCACCGGTATGAGCCGAGCGACGATATGGAAGTACATGAAGAAATGGGATATTCCATCGAAGGTTACCTGACCTTCGGCCGCCCCGGCAAAGCCGGCGTTGTTCTTTCGTTTAAGAGCATGGACCCGTCTTTATCCAGTGTTTGGTCATGAAAGCCGAGCTGACCGGGCAAATTCCGGAAAACTCCCTGGTGCCGGCAATTGCGGCGGGTGCATCTTCCCTCGGAATGCGGGTGTAGCCGCGGTGCTGGAAAAACGCTTCGGCCGTGGCGGTCAAAAGATATAGCGATTTGACCCCCTGGTTCCGGGCGTAGCCCTCAGCGTGCTCCACCAGTTTGGAGCCTGTCCCCGCACCCCGCCGTTCGATTGCAACTGCCAGTGAGCGCAGCAGCGCCACCTCGGCGTAAAGCTCGAGCCCGACCACTCCCTTGAGCTTGCCCTTGTGTCCGCACCCGAAAAAATGGTGCAGGTGTTGGGCGGTAATGTCCGCCGTGGGCAGGCCCGATTCGGCCAACAGCCGTTTGACATCAGCCTCGTTCGGTTTTTCGAATATGTCCATGTCGCTTCGGATGGTGTCAAAGCTTCCTGTGGGAGCGGCATCCTGCCGCGAAGATCCATCTCGCACGCTTCGGCGTTCTCGTCAGAGGTTTGCCTTCAAGAGCTTGAGCCCCTCCTCCCGTGCCTGCAAGATTTGCCGAATGTCGAAGTTAATCAGCTCGGGCCGCTTCAGGATGACGTCCTTCAGCGCCCTGCGATAGAGCATGTATTCATCTTTCCCGGAGATGTTCGGGTCGACGCGCTCCGTGTAAAGAAACTCATCGATCGATCGGTTTTTCCCGTTTCGGTTGCCCTCAGTCAGGTCGACCCGAAACGTGTCGTAAACAAGAAAACAGTGCAGCATGGGGATATAGGGCAGCTCGAATTGGGTCAGAAGTGCGTTTGTGCCCGTGACGATCTCCTCGGTCATCGCATAGATCCCTACGTGCTTGTATATGGGGAGCTCCAACTCGCGCGCGAGGGTGCCGATGACCGCATGCTTGGTGGTGCAGCTGCCCATCTTCTCCCTGAATAGGATCATCAGGTCGTCGCGGTCCGAATTGTACCCGTAGGGCAGCCCATGCACCCAGCTGCAGGCTGCATGCAAACTCGCCACCCTCAACCGGTTGAATTCTTCAGACACTGGGCCGTTCCGAGTGATAACGCTGTCGGGGAGACATTGATACGTGTTCATATGCATACCCCCACTTAAAAATTGTGGCAGTCAACTCAACGGCCGTATAAGCAAGATCATAATCATGAACCGTTAGGAAACTATGAGGAGCTTAAAGGCGCGGCCGCAATTTTTAAATGATCGTGTTGAACAGATATCCCACGAGCAGAATCCCCATGCCGACCACGCCGACGAAAGTGACGATCAGCCGGACTTTGAGCACTTTGCGCAGGATGAGAATCTCAGGCAGGGAGAGGGCGATGACGCTCATCATAAAGGCGAGCACCGTGCCCAATGCCGCTCCCTTACCCAGCAGCGCCTGAACCACAGGGATCATACCGGCGGCGTTAGAGTACATGGGGATCCCTATCAACACGGCAATCGGCACCGACCACCAGGCGCCTTTGCCCATCAGAGAAGCGAGGAAGCTTTCCGGCACATAGCCGTGGATAAAGGCGCCGACGGCGATCCCGAGGACGATCCATTTCCACACTTTTCCGACGACGCTGCGCACAGAGTCCAACCCGGCGCCGACCCTGTCTCGGAGATTCTGGGGGCCGGAAACGATCAGGGCTTCGTTCGTCCGGACCTGGGCGACCCACTCCTCGATGTGGCTTTCCATCTTCAGCCGGCCGATGAGCCAGCCGCCGATCATTGCGATTAAAAGCCCGGTGCCGGCATAAATGGCGGCGATTTCCCAGCCCAAAAGCCCATAGAGCAGGATCACTGCCACCTCGTTGATCATCGGCGCCGCTATAAGGAACGAGAAGGTCACCCCCAGGGGGATCCCGGCGGTTACAAAGCCGATGAAGAGCGGGATGGCCGAGCAGGAGCAGAACGGCGTAGCGACCCCCAGCAGGGCCGCCAGCACGTTGCCCACCGCCTCCTTTTTCCCCGCCAGGATGCGGCGGGTCCGCTCCGGGGTGAAAAAGGTGTTGACGATCCCGACCCCGAACACCACGACAGCGAGCAGCATCAGGACCTTGGGGGTGTCGTAGATGAAAAACTCGAGCGCTGCGGCAAAGTGCGATCCCTCACTCAACCCGATGAAATCGTAGGTCAGGTAGCGGGCCATGGGCAGGAGGTTTTGATAGACCACCCACCATCCCCCCAGGACTGCAATGAAAATACAGACCTCAACCGGTTTGATCCTATCGGGGCGCTCCGCATCCTGTTCAGGGGGGCTGACCTTGGAGGTGCAGCAGCATGGAGTGAAGTCGGCTATGGGCTTTAATTCCATTTTTGGTTTCCCGGTGGTAAAAGGTAAAAGGCTGCGGTTGAATTCTGCCTGAAAGGAGGACATATGCCGTCGAACGTGCTCATTGCCATAGATGAATCCGAAAGTTCCATGAAAGCGGTTGCCTTTGTCGCAAAAACGTTTGCCGCCGGCTGTCGTTTAACACTCCTGAGCATCATGCGGCCGGTTGACCTTGTGTGCGAAATGGATGTGGCGGCCCTGCACGGGTACCTTGCAGCCCATCATCCGGAATATTGCCGCGAGGTCGACGCGCGCAAGGAGGCCGCCCTCAAATCCGCTCTTAAGGCCGCGCGCCAACTCCTGATCGATGCCGGGGTCCGCGAAGAGAACATATCTGTCCTTTTCAAAACCATGCGCGCCGATGTCGCCGTCGAAATTATCGAGGAGGCCCGCAACGGCTACGATCTGATCGTGCTCGGCCGCCGGGGGTTGTCCCCGGTAAAAGGCTTCTTTCTGGGGAGCGTTTCTCAGAAAGTGCTGAACGGCGCAAAAGATGTCTCGGTGTTGATCGTCAACTAACCAATCGTTTTGTTTTTTTCTATCTGAAAACTCAGTCTTTGTCTGGGGTTTCATTTCATCCCAGTCATTTTTTTTCAACATGGGTTATCGCATCAGGCGCGCTTTTTAGAACCTGAGGCGATAAACCAATGCGGTGTTTTCAAGCAGATTTTGACCAGCATCAGCATCACCGGGACCTCGATCAGCACCCCAACCACCGTCGCCAGGGCGGCCCCCGAGGACAAGCCGAAAAGCATCGTGGCCGTAGCGATGGCGACCTCGAAATGGTTGGAGGCCCCGATCATGGCGGCCGGGGCTGCATCTTTGTACTCGAGCCTGAGAACCCGGGCCAGGCCGTAGGCCAGCCAAAAGATGAGGTTGGTCTGAATGAAGAGCGGGATTGCGATCCACAAGATCGTCAGGGGGTTTGCAACGATGACCTCCCCTTTGAAGCTGAAGAGCAGCACCAAGGTGATCAGCAGCGCAATGATGGTCACAGGCGTCAGGACGTGCAGGAATTTTTCTTTGAACCAGACTTCGCCCCTGGATGCGATGATCCATTTGCGCGACAGGTATCCCGCCACCAGCGGGAGTGCGACATAGATTGCGATCGAGAGCAGAAGGGCTTGCCAGGGGACCGGCAGCCTCCCCACGCCCAGCAGGTAACCACCGAGGGCACCGTAAAGGACCAGCATGGTCAGGGAATTGATGGCCACCATGACCAGCGTCAGCCCGTCGTTGCCGCGCGCCAGGTAGCCCCAGACAAGCACCATGGCCGTGCAGGGCGCGATCCCCAACAGGATGCACCCGGCCAAGTAACTGCGCCAGAGAGGGACCTCCAGCATCTTGACCCCGGACACCAGGATCACCTTGCCCGCCCCGTGCTCGGCACCCACAGGCAGATCGAGCCCGAATGGCATTTTGACGAGATCTTTCGCGTCTGGCCCGATGAAGCCGTAAAAGAGCGTTCCCAGAAAGAAAAGCGCGATGGCGTACATGGTGAAGGGTTTGATGGCCCAGTTTACAAACAGCGTCAGCAAAACCGGCTTGCCGCTCTTGCCGGCCCTGATCACCTCGGTAAAGTCGATTTTGACCATGATGGGATACATCATGAAAAAGAGGCAGATGGCGATCGGAATCGACACCACCGGGGCCTCGTTGACGAAGATGGCAAGCCCATCCAAGTAGGCGGCAAAACCCGGCGCCGTTTTACCTAGTAAGATCCCGGCGATGATGCACAAGATCACCCAGACGGATAGATAGCGTTCAAACGCGCTGAGCCCCTTGGCTGCTGAAAGTTCCGCAGCCTGACCCGTTGCCTGAAGATTGCGGATGGTCATGTGGTCCCCCTGGATAGTGAGTTCGGTCGTTCTTCGACAGGTTCACCGGCCTGACTGGCGGCGGCAGATCGCGTTGCGGTCAAGTTTGAGGATCGCAGCCAGCTGCCGCTGGTCCTGCCGGGCCCTCTGCGACTGAAGCAGGCACGCGCGCACAAACGCCAAAGCCAGCAAGGCCTCAGCCGGCCCTTTTTTGTCCGGCTGGCGGTAATACATCCACCGCCCCCGCTTTTGGCCGGCTACAAGGCCGGCCTGTTTGAGAATCGACATGTGTTTTGAAACCGTCGAGGGCGCCAGCCCCAAAAGCTCGATGATCTGGCAGACGCAAAGCTCGCGGTTCTCCAGAGCCAGCAGGGCCCGCAAACGGTTTTCATCCGACAGGGCGCGGGTCAGATTCAGGAAGGAGTTCATGCGCACCTCAATGTTTCGTTATATGGCGAAATATAGCAGTGTGCAGGAACGGTGTCAATTCGAAAAATCGGCGGGCGGTAAGACCATCATCCGGACAGTTTGCGGAAATCGAATTCCCCTTCAGTAGGATGTAAAATCATCGCCCTGATCGCATCGCGGATCTCCCGGACCTTGGCGAGCTTTTGTTCGTGTGTGCCCTCGGCCGCCGCCGGGTCGGGGAACGGGATGTGCCAGCGCCGGGTGATGCCGGGAAAAACCGGGCAGTCCCCCTCGCTGTGGCTGCAGACGGTGATCACGTGGTCGAACAGCCGGCCCTGCTGGTAAAGACCGAACACGCTCTGGGGCTTCTTGACGGTGAGGTCGATGCCCTCTTCCTTCATGACCTCCACGACCAGCGGTTTGACCTTTTCGGCCGGCTCGAAGCCGGCGCTCTCAACGTGGACGTTCTCCCCGCCGTACTTTCTAAGGTACGCCTCGGCCATCTGGCTCCGGCCGCTGTTGTGGCGGCAAATAAAAAGAATGTTATTCTGCAACATAGATTTTGTTTGACCTCCAAACGATAAGGTGAGCCACATCGCTGGTGCTGCGATTATATCATGCTATCACTGAAGGTCGGTGGGCGGGAATAGAAAAGCGGGTACTAACAGAAAACTAACAGCCGGCGGCTGGAATTTAGAAAGTTGCATGCTGCCAAGGCAGCGTGGGACACTTGAGGTGGTTTTTCCGTTGATTGTGCAGCAGATGATTAAGCCGACAAGCGGTCGATGACCGCACTCAGATAGCGCGATTTCAGCAGAGTGCTTGCAAGAGAACGCTGGACCGGGGGTAGACTCAGAATCACCCCCATTACCGCGGCGAGCGCCCGGTGGCTGTGCAATACCTGGTTGTCAAAAATCAGATTCTGCAAGGTCCCTCTTTCAATGGCCATGACCACCGTGCGATGGGCCGTATTCAGGGGGGTCAACACCCGCTTGGGCCGAGGATCGAGGCTGATGGCGCCGGAGGGGCAGTTGCGGACACAGACCCCGCAGCCCAGGCACATGTTCGGGTCGACAGCAGCCTGGCTGTCGCCGCTTCCCGCAGCCAGCCCGATCGCCTGAACCGGGCACGCCTCGGCGCATTGACCGCACCCCGTGCAGTCCGCGGCATCGATGCGGGCGATGAAATTGGAGTGGATCGGTCGCAGCAGACCGAAGCGCCGGATAGCCAGCATCGCCTCGCAGCAGCACCCGCAGCAGTTGCAGATGAAATTGACGCGCTGCTGCACGTTTTCACCGAACTGGACCAGGTTGCAGGTTTGCGCCTGCTCCAGCAGGTCGATGCACTCCGGTGCCTCCACACGCCGGGCGTGCCCGTGTTTGATCAGGGAGGCGGCCGTCGTGTTGAAGGTCATGCAGATCTCTTTGGGGGCGCTGCAATCCCGCCCCACGTGGGCCATCTTGTGGCGGCAATAGCAGAGGCTGATGGCGATGTGCGCGGCACTTCGAATCACCGCGCTGGCCCGTTCGTAATCCAGCACCTGCAGGGCGTTGGCTTCAGACAGCGCGGCCTCCTGCACGAAGATCCGCCCGAGCGGCGTTTGGCCGTCCAGAAACAGCGCTTTTATAAAGTCCTCTTCGACGTTGATGTAGTGATAGTACAACTCGCTCAGCGCCTTCTGGTCGACATCATCGCGCACCCGCATCAGGGAAAATTCGAAGAACCCGGCCATGGGCGGGGGCAGGCAATAATAGGTTGTCCCGTTTTCCGGGATGTCGACCAGGATGGCCCGTTCGGCCAGCCTCTCCAAAATCGCCTCGGCTGCATCCACGTTCATTTTCCAGGCCCGAGCCGCCTGCCCCTTCGTGAAGGGCCGGATGGGCAGGTGCGCTACCAGATCAGCCTCTTTTTCACTGAACAGCAGTTTCAAAATGGCGAAAAGCAGCTCCGAGGGGGGCGCCCCTTGGGGAAAGCGGTTCAGGCGTTCTGAGAGTCGCGAGAAAGCGGATTGCGCGTTCAGGTGCGCCATAGTTTTTCCAGCCGCTTAAATCCGGCAGGCCGGTTGCATCGCCCCCCTGCCGGCCCGGGTCATCACGATCTGCCAGACTTGGTTGCTGCGTGCACGGAAGGCCCCGGCGCAGGAGAGCAGATAGTATTCCCACATCCGTTTGAAGCGCTCGTCGTATCGCTTTTTAAGCGCGGACCAGGCGTTTTGGAACCGCAGATGCCATGCCATGAGCGTTTTGTCATAGTGCGGTCCTAAGCTGTGCCAGTCCTCCATCACGAAAAACCCCTCGGCTGCCCTGGCTATCTGACTGATGCTCGGCAGCATGCCGTTGGGGAAAATGTATTTTGTTATCCAGGGGTCGCAGGCACGGCGGGGCGTGTTGGCACCGATGGTGTGCAGCAGAAAGATTCCGTCGTCGGAGAGGCAGTTGTGGGCGACCCGCATAAACGTCCGGTAGTTCTTCACGCCGACGTGCTCGAACATGCCGACCGAGACGATTTTGTCGAACGTACCGCGTATCTGGCGGTAATCGCAGTCCAGGAACTCCACTGGGAGGCCTTTGCAGAAGCCTCTTGCATACCGGAGCTGCGCGGTCGACACATTTGCGGCCGTGACCTTGCACCCGTAACGCTCGGTCGCGTACTTGGCGAACCCGCCCCACCCGCATCCGATGTCCAGAACGTGGTCGGTTTTTTTCAGCTCTATCTTTCGGCAGATCAGCTCGAGTTTGTTTTGCTGGGCCTGCTCCAAGTCGCCGGTCTCTTTGAAATAGGCGCAGCTGTATTGGTTATAGGGGTCGAGGAAGGCGAGGAAGATATCGTTGTCCAGGTTATAATGGCAGTCGGCAACGATGCGGGCGCGGCGCAGGGACTGGAGGTTGAACAGAATACCGGGCAGGTAGCGCAGCAGGTGAATCCAGTCGCCCCTGACCTTTTCGTCGATGTCGGAGATGAGCACCCGATAGAAAAATTCGTCCAACCGCTGGCACTCCCACCAGCCGTCCATGTAAGCTTCGCCAAGTCCTAAATTCCTTGCCCCCAGCACACGCGCAAACAACCGCTCGTCTTTAACCTGCATATCCCAGGGCTGCAGGCCGCCGATGGTCACATCCGCATCCGCTAAAAGGCGTGCAACCAGCTGTTTGGGTTGAGACATGCTGCCCTCTAATCTTCTCCGAGGCAAAGGTGGAAGTCTATAATCGGTACAACGGCGTAACGCATCAGCCCCCTCGGATAATAAATTCCACTTCTCTATGCCGGTTGTCAATGGCTTCTATCCATGTGCAGCCAGCATCGCCTTGTGAAAGGTCCAGAGTCCGTCGCCGACACGCTTTTGCACACCCATGCCAACTACGGGGTAGGACAACTTTGCAACGGGTCATCGGCTGAAAGAACGGACAGGTGCGACGCAACTCCCCTTCCTCCTGGTCGAGCAGAAGCAGTTCGTCGCAGCACCTGAAATAAGGGGCCATCTGCATCTTTATCAATGGGCTGGCGACGCGCTACTCTGGTTGGCTCTTCCATCGCTCTTGCAAGCGCCGCCCTTAATAAGAATAATCGGCCGTTCACTGTATTCAGCCACATTCCGAGAAACGGATCCCCAGAGAATTCCTTTCACATGGCTTTTGCCGTGGAGGCCCATCACGATCAGGGAAACATCTTCCTGCCGGGCGATCTTGATCAGATCCGTCCTTGGATTGCCGACCTGAAGGTGGGTTTTGACCTTGAACCCCTCTTTTTCGAGGCGCTCTTTCGTCTGTTGCAGCTTCTCCTGATCGAGGCGCTCGAACTCCTGGAATTTGTCTTTCGGCTGCAAGTTCATGGCCTTGGCGTTCATGACATGCGCTACCACGACCTCACCGATTCCCGCCTCCTTGATGCCGACCAGATAGCGCATGGCGTCGCGCGCGCAGTCGGACCAATCGGTGGGGTAGAGCACCCTGCGGAAGGGGTCGCGGCAAAAGGCCTCGGCGTTCGGCCTGTCAGCGCCATAAATGTCCGGGCACTTCGGGATGTAGACGGGTAAGGTTCCGTAGCGGACGATCTTGTCCGTGGTGGAGCCGAAAAACACCTCGTCCAGGGCACCTTTTCGCTCGCGGCCGGAAACGATCAGAGAAACCCTCTCCTCTTCGGCAACTCTCAAAATTTCACGGTAAGGCACGCCGATTTCTACGCGCACCGTCGCCCGAAGGCCGGCACTTTCGACGACACGGGATGCCTCTTCCATTTTAGATCCAAGAAGGTTCCTCAAGTTGTCAAGCAGCTTGAGGGCAAACCGATCGGCGATGTGGGGGTGGTCGAGGGCATAGATGACGTGCAGCAGCACAATTTCTTCCGTTCCGGCTCGTTTCAAGTTAGTAATGCAGCCCAGCACATCCTGGTAAAATTTTTCAAACGCCGTCGGATAGAGAATCTTTGCGAACATGGTAATTCCTCCAATCCATATAGGGGTGGTGTCTTTTGGACCCTGTGCCTCGCGGAAAGACCTCTGGCAGAACTCTACAAAGGCAAGTTCAGCCAAGCGAAGACTCCGCACATCTTAAGGCCCATATAAAACATCACGGCGATAAAAAGGTATTTCAGCTGTTTGGCCGGCAGCAGGTGGGCCGTGTTGGCTCCCACCACGGCCCAGGGCATGCTCACCCCGGCCAGAATCGCCCACTGGTACCAGTTGAGGTAGCCGGTGGAGTACGGCGGCAGCCCCGGAACCCCGAGCCCGTTGATCCAGTAGGAGAGTGCGCCGCCGATTGCGGTAAAGATCATCAAGGCGGTTGAGGTGCCCACGGCCTGATGCATCTTGAACTTGAGGCCATACACCATGATGGGGATCATCAAGACCCCGCCGCCGATCCCGATGATTCCCGAGACGATGCCCAAGGGGATCCCCCAGAGGATGAAGGCGGTCAGGCTCTCGGAGGGCGCATCGGTAACCTTCGGCGGCTTGGCGGTCAGCATCCGGATCCCGCCGAGGATAATGGCGATACCAAAGGCCGTGGTCAGCACCTTGCCGGGCAGGTGCGATGCGATGAAAGCCCCCCCGAAGGCTCCGATGGCGCCGGCAAGGCCGAAGGTAACGCCGGCCCTCCACTGCACGGCCCCCTTCCGGTGATGGGCCATGGCCCCGCTGAAGGCCGTGGGCAACACCACCAGCAGATTGGTGCCAAAAGCGATGCGGATGGCGATGGTGGGATCGACTCCGATCGACTTGAGGGCCCAGAACTGCACAGGGACCATAATGAAGCAGCCTCCGACCCCCAAAAGCCCCGAGGCAAAGCCGACGCCGATTCCGGTGACCAACAACGCGATGATTTGTGCAGCCTGCATTTCCATTGACGACTACCTCCTTTAGTTCTCATTCGATCTTCGGTTCTTAAATTTGCATGCGCGGATTTCACGGTTCGTTCGACTGCAAATATCCGGTTGCCGGATCATCTTCGCCAGCAGCTCCTCGGCATTTCCCTTCTGAATCGTTTCATCCGGCGCCATAAAGTGGTGCGGCTTATTCCGAGGGCGTGGGAGGTTTTATGGCGGCCGCCATTTTCACACCGAGAGGGTTTTTCGGATGCCAAACCTCAGCACGACCACACCCTCCCTTTAAGACGGTATCCTCACTCGCTGGAGTTGTCGCCGACCAGGACCATGCCTGCTTCAGGATGGACATGTTTTTCGAAACGCTGGACGGGGCGAGCTGTAGCAGCTCGATCAGCTGGCGCACGCAGACTGCCCGGTTCACCAAAGCCTGCGAAGTCGATTAACTTATTGCCGCGACTATTGCACATGGTCGTACCAAATGCAATAGTACTTGCGTTTGGTACGATTCGGGTGTAAATGCCAATACATGAAAACAGACACCATCATGAGAAGGTCTTTTTGGCTGGCGCTGATCGACCAGGAATGGCAGCGCCCCATTCTGTGGCTTTCAGGAGTTCGCCGTGCAGGAAAAACGTTTCTTTGCAAAAGCATTCCTGGGATGGAATATTTTGACTGTGAGCTGCCGAGGACACGCCGGCTAATGGAGGACCCTGAAGGATTTCTGAATAGTGTCAAGGGTCGCCGCATCGTTCTGGATGAAATCCATCGTCTCGATAATCCCTCCCAGCTGCTGAAAAACGCAGCGGATCATTACCCCGACACCAGAATTATCGCCACGGGATCCTCAACCCTGGGGGCATCCTCGCGCTTCAAGGATACGCTCGCTGGACGGAAAACCGATCTCTTGATGACGCCGATGGTCAATTCGGATCTTGCCGATTTTGACTGCAACGACCTTCAGCGACGCTTTCTGAGAGGCGGCTTGCCGCCGTTCTTCCTGGAGGACCATCTTCCGGAGCGCTGGTTCCAGGAATGGATCGATGCATTCTGGGCGAAGGATATCCAAGAGCTGTTCCGGCTGGAACGGCGTCATTCATTCCAGAAATTCCTTGAGCTCCTGTTGAATCAGAGCGGAGGCATTTTCGAGGCCAGCCGGCTGGCAAGACCCTGCCAGGTGAGCCGGACGACCATTAGCAACTATCTTTCGGTGTTGGAGTCCACGTTTGTTGTAACCGTGATCAGGCCTTTCAGCACCAACCGCCCCGCTGAAATTGTAGCCGCACCCAAGGTGTACGGATTCGATACTGGATTCATCTGCTACTTCAAGGGCTGGCATGAACTCAGACCGGACGATGCCGGCATGCTGTGGGAACACTACGTCCTGAATGAAATCCTAGCGCAGCTTCAAACCCGACGGATCCATTACTGGCGTGATAAGCGGGGGCATGAAGTAGACTTCGTCCTTAAGGGCAGGGGGAGAACCCCGGTGGCCATCGAATGCAAATGGTCGACCCCCGGTTTTGATCCTGCGGGCATGCAAGCGTTCAGGAGACAATATGAAAAAGGAGAGAATTACGTTGTGGTGGGCGATGCGGAGAGGCCGATCCGCAGAACGTTCGGAAACGTCGAAGTGACCCTGACGAATATCTCCGATTTAATAAAAGCTATTCGCGCCGGCGGCTATTCCATCCTTTGATCCCCCTGCTTTTTCAAAACCTTTTGAGACCTTCACCTTCATTCCTGCAAGAGCCGCCTCCCTTGCGGTGGGTTTAGCGGGGGGGCTGTTTTTATCAGAAATAATAACGGGCCCTTAACTCCAGGCGGGCGTCGTTAGGCTTTTCGCCGAACTCGCTGAAGGTGTCGCCGACCAGGACCGTGCCCTTAAGGCGCAGCTCGAGGTTGGTGACCCCGGTGTAGAGCAGCTCTGGGGAGAGGGAGAAACTGCGGTCGTCGAGGTTGAAGATAGTGGTGATCGCCGGGGTGAAATAGAGAAAATCGAAGGGCTCCTTCTGGCTGACCCGGAAGTAGAGATAGTCGCGCATGGGATTGGAGCGGCCGTAAACGCCCTGGTTGAGATTGGCGGCTTTCTGGATCGGGACTGCGTTGCCCGTGTCAACATATGTGTCGTATGCCCGGTTGACAAAGGTGTAGAAGTCCTTTGCCTCGGATTGGTTGAGGCCGGTGCCGTTGTGGTAGTATTCAAGGATGTAGGTGGTGTCGATGCGGGTCAGGTACCGCACCCCCAGCAACCCGCTCCAGGCGTCTATCTCACTCTCGGAAACCCGTCCATTCGAATCGACTTTCATCCGTCGAAGATCATCGATCCAGGCCGATTCCCCGTGGATTTCTATATGGGTGGTGATGTTGCGGGAGAAATCAAACCCGAATCGATCAGGCCGGCTGTCGCCTTTCAGAAACATGAAGTCGATGTCGGTGTCATAGAATAGAAAATAGATCTTGGCGGCGACATTGAGGTGTCCTTCTTTGCCGAAGTCCCGGTTCAGCCCGTGGTCCACCGGCAGCAGGTACGGAGAGAAGGAAAAGGTCTTCAGCGGCCCTTCATAGCTCTTGATGAAATCGAAGCCGGCCATGTAAAAGCCTTCCAGATTGAGGGTGGGGTCGTCGGAGTCCTTGGGCCGGTCCACGAATGCCACCGGGTTCCAGGCATACCCTTTGCCCCATTTCGCGGTCAACTTTCCGGCGGAGGCGGTGAGCGAGGGCGTTGGTTTCGCCGCCAAGAAGAGCTCGTAGGGCTTGGAGTCGTCCGACCACCCGTCATAGGTGCGGCTCAAGGAGTTGTTGATCCGGGCGAAGGTTTTGAAGATGTTCCACTCGATTCCGCCGTCGAGCTGCAGGGTGAAATCATATTGCCGGAGCGGGTTGCCGACGTTACGGTCGAAAAAACGGGTTTTGTAGAGGGCGGCATCCCGGTCGAGGTCGAAGAGGATCGGTTTGGCCTCCGCGTACCCGCCGAAGGAATAGAATTTCTTATCGGTCTCCGAGGTGTCGAAAGAGTACTCATCCGCGGCGCCTGCCAGCATTGGCATCAGTATGGCCGCGAAAAGAATCGAGGCGAACATCGAGTGCCACGCCTGCGATGACCGCCTGGCAGCCTGACCATTTCCCATCGGCCGATTCCCGTTTTCATCCTAAAACGGTTGATTTACAACCCCCCTTGGCAAAGGGGGAGAAGAACCAAACCCGATTAAACGGCTTCACGTAGTGAAACCGTTTAACGCAAGGACTCTATGTTGGGCATATAGGTGAGGGTGAAAACCTCGTCGGGAAGCTCCCGCATTTTCAGCTTGGCGAACATCAGGATCGATTTGTAGCCCTTGTAGAGCGGGCTGTCGGTTTCGATCACGGCCGGCCGCACGAAGCCCCCGCCGAAATCCTGGATGTCCTTGAAGTGGAGGGTTTTAATAAGCATGTCGGCCTCGGTCTTGCACTCGATACGGGTGGGCACGACCTTTTCGCGGTCGACCCACATCTTCAGCCGATCATACGCCACGGTCTTGGTCTTGGCCTTGAGGTCGAGCACGTATTCCTTCTCGAGCTCTTGAATGCCTGCGACGTCGTACTCGTCGCTGTAGTCGAGCTGCAGGAGATCGGAATTGTTGAACACCCCGCCCACCACGGACTGCAGGCTCGTGATGCGCACAGGCTTGCCCACGTTCGGGATATAGAGCCACATGTTGTCCCCCAGCCGTAGCGTGCTGCGGCCCTTATCGCTCGCCGGCGAAAGGAACACCCCGGCCACCATGTCTTTTCCTTTTTTCACGGTGTATAGAACATACTCTTTCTTGGCGCCGTTCGGCTCGATGTTGATCAGCTTGCGGTAGAGCTCGTAGGAGGGTGGCGCCAGATTGCGGTCCACCTTTTCGAGAAGTTCTGCTCCATCCAAAGCGTAAGCGCCGGTGGCACATGCGAGAGATATCAGTACATGTAGCAGCTTGAACATATGAATCTTCCTTTCAGATGATACATTCGGGAAAGCCGGCTGTTGATTTCCGCTAAAGTCACTCCAAAAGTCCCCCAACCCCCTTTGACAAAGGGGGTTGGGGGATTTCGTTCCAAGTTCGGACGGCGGCGCAGCGCGTCTTGCCCGGCTTCCTAATAAGTTGAGCTTTTTTTGTGGGGGTCCCGCCTTGGCGGGACCGCGATGAGCCGACTTCGACAAAGCAGCTCAGGCTGCGACGGCTGAATCGTGGCTGGAAGCCACTCCCACAGGAAAACCGACCTTTTTCCACATAGACCGACGCAGAGGCCGCAACCGTATTCTTGCCACGTCTTCTATACATGACCGAGGGCCTGTATCGGATCCATCCGCGCAGCCTTAAAGGACGGCTGCAGGCTGGCCAGCACAGCGACGACGATCACGATGCCGGCCACCACCAGGAGATCTACCGGATGAAGCCGCGCGGATAAAAGCAGTCCGGTCTGTTGGCCGAAATTGAAGGTGATCTTCGAAAGGTTGAGAACGAAAAGGACCCCCACGCTCAGCAGGGCGCCCGCGACGGCGCCGACGGCCCCCAGCAGAAATCCTTCGACCAGGAAGAGCGAAAGAATTCTGCGCGGCGGCGTGCCCATGGCGGCGATGGTCCCTATTTCACGCACGCGCTCGTAAACCGCCATGATCATCACGTTCATGATGCTGACCAGGACGATGGCGACCAGCATGACTTTGATGAAAATGGTCATCAGGTCGATCATGCGGGCGATGTTGTAGAAAGGTGAGAGCTTCTCCCAGGTGTGAGCCTCGAAGGCGGGCTGCCCCGCCGGGTTTTTCTCCTGCGCGAGGCGACCTTCGATATCCTTGAACACGGACTCGAGGTGACCGAAATTCTTCAGCCGCACGGCGATCTCGCTGATTTCCATCTCTTCCATCCGTAGCAGCTCCGCGGCGTCCTCGATGTGCACGTACCCATCGCGGCCACCGGGACCGGTGACTCCCTCGAGAATTCCTCCGACCTGGAACTGCTTGCCGTTCACGGAACCGTCCTTGTTGGTGGCGATGATGACGACCGGGTCGCCCACCTTGACTTTCATCCCTCGGGCGAGGAGCTCAGGTACCAGGATCTTGCCTTTTAAGACGGCTTTCTCGCCGTCCAGCACCCGCGACATGAGCAGTGGTGCCGTCCGCACCTCTTTTTCCGGGTCCACGCCGTTCAAGCGGATGTTGGTGGTCTCGGTGAAGTTGCTGAACATGCCGCCCAGCTTGATACGCGGCGAGTAGGCTTCCACTCCCGGGGTTTCTTTCAAGATGCTTTCGATCTTGCTGTAGGCCTTGGCCTTGAGATTCATGTTCAACGGCAGGGTGTCGATGGCCGCGAGGTACCCCTTACGATGGATTTGCAGGTGGCCGATATAAGAGTCGGTGATCTGTCCGATCATCATGTTTTTGAACGAGTCGGTCACACCCACGAAGACCGCGACGAACACGACCCCGATGACGATCAGGCCGAGGGTGAGTAGCGTCCGGCGTTTGTAGCGCAGCAGGTTGCGCGCCGCGATTTTGAGCAGGTTAGCCATGCTGTAATCCTTTCCCATCGGTTTTCAGACTGCCGTCCTCGAGCCGGAAGATGGATTCCACTTCGCCGATGATGCGGGCATCGTGGGTGGAGAACACAAAGGTGGTCCGCAGCTTGTCCCGGATGGCCTTCATCAGGTGGATGATCGTCATGGCCGTGTCGTGGTCCAGGTTGGCGGTGGGCTCGTCCGCCAGGACCAGATCCGGCCTGGTCACCAGCGCACGCGCGATGGCGACCCGCTGCTTCTGGCCGCCTGAAAGCTGGTCCGGTTTTTTACGTCGCTGATCGGTCATCCCAACGGCCTCCAGCAGCTCGTCCACCGCTTCGCGCCGCCGGCCCGCCGGGACGTTTTGAACCATGACGAGCGGGTACTCCACGTTTTCGAAAACGGTCAGGACCGGGATCAAGTTGAAACTCTGGAAGATGAACCCGATGTGTTTCCCTCGAAAGAGCGCAGCGTCGGTAACGTCGAGCAAGGCAACCTTCGTTTCTGCCACCAGGAGCTGCCCGCTAGAAGGCTTGTCCAGGCAGCCCACCAGGTTCAGCAGGGTGGTCTTGCCGCTGCCCGAGGGGCCGACAAAAGAAACGAACGCCCCTTCATCGATGGAGAAGCTCACACCGCGCAGCGCCTCGGTGAAAACGTCTCCCGTGCGATAGGTCTTTTTCAGGTCCTGCGCGTGGATCAGCGCCATATCCCATCTCCTTTGAACTGATTCGATTGCCTATTCTGCGTATGTTTGCGGCGATTGGCGATCGAAAAACTGTACCGTATAAAAAAACAGTTATAAAGCAAAAAAAGCGGGGGATAACGCTCGTGGCCTTATCCCCCGCCGGTGGTCAGTGGTTGTTTTTCCCTGGAGGAGCAATAATCACATTTCCATCCCCCTGGGAGTTCGGTCTTACCATCTGCCGTGCATTCGGCCACCTTTGCCGGGGCCTCTTCCAAATCCCATTCCAGGCATTTGAGCAAGCTGATCCGGCGTGAGGATGCCGCGCAGAGCGAACTGATGCTGGATGGATTTCTCCTGAAAGCGACCTCTCAGCTCCAAAAGCTCGCGCTGCTTTGCTATGATTTCGTTTTGGTCCGGCTCAGGCTTTTCCCACAACATCTGCAGCTCCGAACGCCTGCCGGCCATCTCTTCGCGCAGTGCAGCCATCTCGTTGTATTTGGACTGCCGCAGCTCCTGGATCTTCTGGCTCTGCTCCGGGGTCAGATTGAGTGCCTGGGCTGCCGGTCCATCACAGCCCAAGCCCATGCCGCGTCCCCCCCAGCCTCCGCCAGGGCCGGCGATCGCCCACGACGCTACCAGAACCAGAGTCGCCACAATCAACGCAATGCGAAAATTTTTCATTGGAATCGATCTCCTTTCGGTTAGAGTTTGACCGAGGATAATGCAGACCGCATGCCAAAAAATCTAAGGGGTGGCTTCCACTTGCTAACCTTCATGAATCACACAAATAAATATTAAGACCACAACAGACTTCGATTGACAAGTGCGAGGCAGTTAATGTCGAGCCGAAGCGCCCGGCTGGGCACCAAAAACATTAATTCCAGTCTGTTATATCCTGAGGAAGCTTTTGGCTCCCCTCGACACTAATGTCGAGCCCAAGCGGACGACGGTGGCCGCTATCCAGGGGCAGAGCGGGTCTATCGGCCCGCGCCCGGTCCCTGGGTCAACTGCGTGAGCTTCATAAACTGGGTACTTGTTTTGCATAGAATTTTATTTAATAAAGATCCAGCATACCTGTTTTAGGCGAGTTTTAAGAACGGCGGGGAGATGTCTAAATGAAAAAGCGAGTAGTTCTGGCTGCGCTGGCGCTGGTGGTTTTTCCGGTGGTCGTTTTCAGCCAAATGGCGGGAAGGGGGCCGAGATGGGGAGCAGGGGCGGAAGGAAGGGGCTGTTCTCCGGTCGAGGCGCTTGAGCTGTCCGAAGCCCAACGACAGGCCGTTCAGCGGCTCGATGCTCAATTCAGGGTCCAAATTCTGCGCCGATGGGAAGAGCTGACGGTGAAGCGGCATGAGATTCAGGCGCTGCTCCGCGACCCCGAAGCGGAGCAACCCCTCATTCGCGCCAAGGCCGCAGAGATGATCGCACTTCAAAACGACATCAGTCAACAGAAGCTCGACTATCAGCTGGAGACGCGCACCATTCTCCAACCGGATCAAATCCGGCGCTGGTGCGGATGGAGCGACAGCCCTTTTTTCGGCAGGCAGCGACGGGGTCCGCATGGAGCATACTAAAGAAAAGGCAGGCACCGAGCAGCCCGGTGCGATCGGCGGGAAGCCCTTTCTGCAGCCGCTGGCGATCGCTCTCGTGGCCCTCCTGGTGGCAGCCCTGTTTTTCGCAATGGCGATGTTCGATGTGCGCCGCGTGGAGCGTACGCTTCTTAACGTGCTCGAGACCAAGGGGGTTGCCATCATCCAGGGGGTCGAGCATGTGGCCGAGCTGAGGCTGGCCCGGTTTCTGGGGATTGCCGAAAATCGCCAGGACACCTCGCTGGACCCAAGCGCCCTGGACAATTTCTTTTCAGCGCAGGAGACCCTGTCGACGGAGCTGATCGGCCTGGCGGCTGATATCGACCGCAAAGACGCCCTCGAAGGGCCGCTTTCTCCTGAACAACTACAGGCTGCAACGCTTGCGGAAAACCTGTCGGCGGTCGCCATCCTCGATGCGACAGGAAGGATTGTGCGGGAAAGCACCCCTTTGCCGGACGGCACGCGGTCGAAAATCGGGTCGCTGTTGAAGCCGGGCGAGCAGATTGCCGTCAATCTATTCTCCTTCGAGCCGCTTCAGACCGGCTACGTGGGTCTCAGGCGCAAGACCGGAGGCGGGGCCGTCTTCATCCTTCTTGATCGCGAAGGGATCCGGCAGTGGGGAATACGGATCGCTCTCCAGGAGGCTGCTGAAGAGGTGGGCTGGAGGCAGGGGGTAAACTATTTGATCTTGACGGACAGCCGGGGGCGGATCATCGCCCGCTTCGGCGAGGCGCCGCCCTATTCGGCGGATGAATTAAAAGGCGTCCCCATCGACGGAAGGCAGGTGCGGCGATTCAGCCGGGAGACCGGCAATGTGCTCGAACTGGCCGAGCCCATTCGTTTGAGCGAAGAGCTTGCGGGCGCGGCGCGTGTGGGGCTTGACACCCGCAGTGTGGATAAGCTGCTCGGCGAAAACCGGCGCCATATTTTCTTGTCCATGGGGTTGATGATCGGCATGGGGCTTCTGGCCATGTGGTTTCTTTACGCCAATCAGAATCGCCACCTGCGCCGGATCCAGAACCTCAGAAACCGGCTGCATCAAACCGAACGGTTGTCCTCCATGGGCCAGCTCGCCGCCGGCGTGGCCCACGAGATCCGCAACCCGTTGAACGCCGTCAGCCTGGCGGTCCAGAGAATCCAGCGGGAATATGCGCCGCAGAAGGCTGAGAACCTGGGGGAATTTGACGATCTCATCCGGACGGTGCGGCAGGAGATCCGGCGTCTCGATGTGACCATCGAAGATTTTTTGAGCCTCGCGCGGGGGGGGCGGCTGGTCTTGCGCCCCGTGGCCGTCGTCGAGCTGTTGAAGAGCATCCTGCTGCTGGTTCGGGCCGAGGCCGAGGCGCAAGGAATCCAAATCGAGACCGCCTGGGAGGAGCCGGGTGCCGCTGTGGTCATGGACGAGAACCGGATGCGGCAGGCGCTGATCAACCTGATCAAGAACGCATTTGAAGCGATGCCGGGCTCGGGAACTTTGACCGTCTCCGTCAAGAGCCGTCCGCAGAACCGGGTGGGAATCGAGATCGCGGACACCGGCGCCGGGATCCCTGCCGGCGATCTCGAGCGGATTTTCAGCCCGGACTACAGCACCAAGGAAAAGGGGCTGGGGTTGGGGTTGGCCATCGCGCTCCAGATCATCCGCGCCCATGATGGGGAACTGAAAGTGGCAAGCGATCCCGGACGGGGCACCACTTTCGAGATCCTGCTGCTGCGGCGCAGCGATGGTGCCTGAACCAAGCGAGGTTGGGACCCCATGACGAAGCTCGACATTTTGATCGCCGAAGACGAACCGGCCCAGCGGCAGATGCTCGGCGGGTTTCTGACCAAAGAGGGGCATCATGTGATCGTGGCGGCAAACGGCGAAGAGGCGTTGGAACGGGTGAAGGCGCACACGCTGGATCTGGCTATTGTCGATTACAAGATGCCGGGGCTGACGGGGCTCGAGGTGCTGAAAAGGGCCAAACTCCTCAACCCCCGCCTGGATGTGCTCATCCTGACCGCCTTCGGCACCGTCGATACCGCCGTCGAGGCCATGAAAGCGGGCGCCGCGGACTACCTCTCGAAGCCGGTCGACCTGGAGGAGCTTTTATGCGTCATCGGCCGCATTGCCGATCGCCGCACGCTGCAGCGGGAAAACGAACTGCTGCGCCAGCAGCTCGGTGAAAAAGGAATATCCCAGGAGCATATCGTTCACAGCAGTTCCCGGATCGCCGAATTGATCAACCTGGCCGGGCGGGTGGCCGCCAGCAGTGCAACCGTGCTCATTCAGGGGGAGAGCGGGACGGGCAAGGAGCTCTTCGCACGCTTGATCCACCGGCTGAGTCCGCGCTCCGCCAAACCTCTGATAAGAGTGAACTGTGCGGCGCTCAGCGAGACCCTGATCGAGAGCGAGTTATTCGGCCACGAGCGTGGGGCTTTTACCGGTGCGACGCAGAGACGCCTGGGCCGCTTCGAGCAGGCCGACGGCGGTACGCTTTTCCTGGATGAGATCGGTGACATCTCGGCGGCGGTTCAAGTCAAGCTGCTGCGCCTCCTCCAGGAGGGGGAGTTCCAACGGGTCGGAGGCAACCAGACCCTGAAGGCCGATGTGCGCGTCATCAGCGCTACGAACCAGGACCTGGAATCGAGGGTAAAAGAAGATGCTTTCCGGGAGGATCTTTACTATCGCCTGAACGTCGTTCCCATAAAAATCCCACCGCTCCGCGAGCGCCGGGAAGACATCCCCCCTCTGGTCGAGCATTTCGTGCAGCGTTTTTCTAAAGAAAACCGCAAGTCCATCGAAGGCGTGAGCCGGGAGGCCATGGATCAGCTCGTCAAATACGACTACCCGGGCAACATCCGCGAGCTCGAGAATATCATGGAGCGGGCGGTCGTGATTTCCAGGGGCACGACCCTGACCGCCTCCGATCTGCCGTTCGGTGGGCTCAAACCGCATGAGACCAATGAGGAAACCGACGGCGGCGCAGGCGCGCTGCGGGAAGCGCTTGAAAAACTCGAGCGCCGAATGGTGAAGAAAGCCATGGAGGAGTCCGGCGGCAACCAGAGCCGCGCTGCCGACAGCCTGGGGCTGAGCGAGCGGATGCTCCGCTACAAGCTGAAAAAATACCGGCTCAAGCCGCCGTAATCGTTCGGTAGTCCCTTTTCTAACCCAAAGCGAACTTCCTGCTTTAGCGCCGCCGCATTCATGCTGACCGCGATGCGTGCCCCCGATTTGTCGATGATGAAAGCCCGCAGGTTCATGAGCGGCCGTCCGCTCAGCAACGCGGTTTCAAGAGGACAATTCCTGGCGCAGATGTCGGCCCGGAAAATATCGAAACATTTTTGGCCGACGGCCTCCGTGGCGCTGAACCCCGTGATCTTCTCGGCGGCCGGATTGATGTAGGTTATGTTTTTTTCGGGGTCGATGGTGAACACCCCCTCGCTGACGCTCTCTACGATCGTGCAACAGTGGGTGGGGGGCAGTGGAAGAAAACTGCATGATGGCTCGACTCGGTCGGATGGCTGCGCCTTACGCCGTCCGGCGGGCTGTACATCGGATCTGCTCATTGCAACCCCTTGCTTCTGTAGAATGTACGTAAACGGATAGGCGCTGCTTCACTGCCGCGTCATTTCTTTTCTTTAGCGGGCGGTTTTTGATCGCTGCTGCCAGGATTGGCTGGCAGCCCTAAACGCCGGCGCAGCTCGGCTTCGTCGAGCAGGCCGGAGTGGAAGCGTTGATCCGGGAAGATGTAGGTCGGCGTGCCGGTTACCCCTTTGCGCGACAACAGCTCCTTCGTTTTGTCGATAATGCCGATGCCCTCGGTACACTGGTTCTTTGACGTGTAGCCGCCATGGAAATCGTCGAGGGATTTCTTGTCGCAGATGACCGAAATGGATATGCCCCTGGAGTCCTTGTACGATTCCAATGGAAAGAAAAGGATCCGCACGGTGATATCTCCGGAGTCAGCCATGCGCTTCAGAATCTCTTCGCCCTGCTTGCAGTAGGGGCAGTGCGGGTCGGTGGCATAGTAAACCATTTTCCCGGAGGCGCCGATGGCGACGGCGGTGAGATCTTTGAGCTGGTTCATCTCCTCGGGGCTGAATACATTGACGTTTTCGAGTTTTTCGCGGGTCAGGTTGCGCCCGGAGAGCGAATCGTAAAGCTGCCCCATGAGCAAATAGTCGCCGGTGGCCCCGGTGTAGAAAATGTGGACCCGGTTGTTCAGCCGAACCTGGACTTCGCACAACCCTGCATATTCCGTCGGCTGAATCGCAATCAGGCTTCGATCCTGGGCCTCGAATTTGGATATGACCGCCTCGATCTGCCCTTTGGGCGGGCATTGGGCAAGCGCCGTTCCCCAAAAAAGAAAAGTACCGGTGATAAAATAAACCAACCCCCTTGCTATGGCGTTCAAGCGCATAAAATCGTTTCTCCTTGGAAGGCTATTGTGTGGTAGTGCCTGGCTCCGTTGGCAGGCCCGCCTGCTGCCAGAGCGTCCAGCCGTTCACCAAAACCTGTGCGTTCAGAAACCCGGCGTCGCGTAAAAAGAGGGCCAGGTCGTGACTCAGCTCGCAGGTCTCCCCGTCGCAATAGGTGACGATCGGCGTGTCCAGGGCCAGGTCGGACGTAACGTTGATGAAATCGATATCGACATTCTGCCAGGGCAGGCTGCGGGCCCCCTTAATGCGGCCGCGAGCATAATCCTCGACGGGGCGCGCGTCAACGAAGACCGCCGCATGGGTGAAGAAAAGCTTTTCCGCCTCGTCGATAGAGATGTCCATGCGTTCGCCGGTAACCGTGGTGATGCGGGCCGCCACCGAAAAGTCCCCGACCAGGGGCAGGCGATCCGTTCGCAAGGCGTTGACCGCCAATGCGACAACCGCGCTCAGAACCACCAACGCCCCCGTTTGCCAGGCCGCCCGAAACCACTTGTTGTTGAATTCCATGGTGATAAAGCTTTCTAAAGCAGGAACTAACTATTCAAAGTTGAACCGTCCCAGATACTCTTCCAACCGTTGTTTCGTATCTCCTGTGAGCGGCGGGCAGTCTCCTGCTGTTTTTACCCCTTCGGCTGCGCGGGCCGCGAACACCATGCAGGTCGGCTCCCCGCACTCCCGGCAGTTGGTCCGCGGCAAAAGCTTGAGAATTTCGAAAATCTGAGGTCTGGGGGTACCCTCGAAGCTCGGGGTAATGTTGGCGCGGTTCTCCCAGGCCTGGTTGATTTCGCGTTTTAGCCACTCCAGGATCTTGTCCGCTTCCGTCTCGTCGTTCAGGGCATTGATGGCGATTTCTCGAGCGTGGACCGTGATCAGCCGGCCGCGGGATCGAAACATCACCGCCGGCGGGTCTTTCAGATATTCGAAGCCGCCCAGCACGGCATTCAGATACGGCAGGGCTTCGGACACATCCTGGTCCAGTTTGGCGATGCAGTGCAGGGATTCGAAGCTCGGGTTGCACTCCGCCCGGAACAATTTTTTGGTGTAGGTTTCCAGCAGCATGAGGCATCCCTTAAGGTTTCATTGTCGGGCCGGGATAATCTCCCCGAAGACATGCACTTGAAGTCGAGGCCTCACCCGGCTGTCGGTTTCCAAATTAATGACATCGACGATCCGGCCCGGCTCCTGCCGGGTGCTGCTCACAGTCAGTTCGTAATAGGGCTTTCCACCTTCCTCGCGAACCGCAAGGGAGGATTGGATATATTGGCCTCGCATGGCACGGGCGTTCTTGATCTTGAATGGGTGATCGGTCCTGGGGATAATCCGGACGGTCACGCTTACAGGATCTCCCATCCTTCCGGTCAGCCGCACGCGCTCCGGTTGGATGTCGGCAAACTTCTCGACCTTGCCGGTTAAGGTCAGCTCCACCACCGTGCGCTGAGGGTCGTTGGTGTGGACTACGACCGATTCGCGAATGCTGCGCCCGCCGTATCCGGCCGTGTTGAATTTGACCGAAATCTTTCCCTCGCCGCCGGGAGGGATCAGCCTCGTGGAGGAGGCCGCCTTGCAGCCTCAGCCGGTCTTGATTTTCTCTATCCGCAGGTCGGCGTTGCCCTTGTTCTGGACGAGGAAATCGTGCTCGACCGCTTGCCCCTCCAAGGCGCTTTCGAACTGAAAGCTTGGCTGGGTGAAAACGGCGGACGGGGCCGGGTCAGAGGATGGTGCCCCGAATACCAGGGTTGCGCTCAGCAGGCCGATCCATCCCCATGCGAAAGCGAGCATGCGAACCATTATGCGTTCTCCAGTTTTGGCGTGCCGGCCTCCTGGGCCGGTAGTTAGTGCCCATCGATAAGCGGCATCTTTCGTCCCAGGCCGGTGTTCTCGCTCTTCGCAATCCTCGGCGTAGACCCCACTACGCTTGTGGTTGCGAAATCGCTGCGGCCTCGGCCTGAACCGAAATCCACCAATTATAGATGGGCACTAGTTATAATCATGTGGTGCGCCATCTGTCGGTCAGGAACACCGAGACGAACAAAAAAGCACCGATCGCGAGAAAGGCAATATCCCGGATCAGGTAATAGGTCGTCGACATCGCCGCTGCATCAGCGCCGGTGCTGAAGCAGCCGCAGTTGACGTCCAGCCCCCGGGCCAGATTGAATAGCAGGGCGGCCAGAAAAACGACCAAAAGTCCGTTGATCGTGAGCACCGCGCCCGGCAGCCAGATGCCGGCCAGCAGGCAGAGACCTAAAAACAGCTCCAACCAGGGCATCACGAGGGCTGTCAGGTTGACCAGGGAATCGGGCAGAATCTGATAGTTGTAGACATCCTTGGCAAATGCGGCCGGTTGGGCGATCTTGTCGATGCTGGCATAGATGAAAATACCGGCCATGATCAATTTTGCAAGAATCCAGGCCGCACGCAGGACGGTGTGATTGTCGAGAGGTTTAGTTTGATTTGGAAGCATGGGCGTCATTACCGTTGCCGCAGGAGAGTTGGCATAATAGATCGCCGTCACCGCAGGCCGCGGTCTCAAACTGCAGCACCGGGTGATCGATCCCAAAGGAGTCCAGGAGGTCTCGCCTTATTTTTTCGGCCAGCGGTTCGGTGCGGCTGACCGCCTGATCGGGCACCACTACATGGCAGGAAAATGCGACGCTGCTCGATGATACGTTCCAGGCATGCAGGTAATGCACGCCGCATACTTCCGGAAGCTCCTGCAGATGACGCCGGACTTTTTCCAAGTCGATGTGGCGGGGGGTCGAGTTCATCAGGATCAAGCCCGACTCCCTGGCGATGCTCCAGCAATTTTTCAGGATGAAAACGACGATCGCAAAGGACAGCACCGGGTCCAGCCAGTACCAGGGCCGGAAGTACATGATGGCGCCGCTGACCAACACCGCCACAGAGGTCAGCATGTCCCCCACCATGTGCCAGAACGCCCCGCGCACATTGAGGCTCTCCTTGGCATCCCGGTGCAGGAGCCAGGCGGAAAGGCCGTTTCCGAAGATGCCTACAGCCGCCAGCCCCATGACGATGCCGCCGGCAACCGCCGCGGGGTTCCGCACCCGTTCGGCGGCCTCGATGACGATGACCACGGCCGCGCCGATCAGCAGGCCGACATTGATCAGCGCCGCCAGCACCTCGGCGCGCCGGTAGCCGAAGGTGTTCCTGACCGAAGCGCCCCGGCGAGCGATGCGAAACGCCAGGTAGGAAATCAGAATGGCCGCGAAGTCGCTGAAATTATGGGTGGCATCCGAAATCAACGCCATGCTGTTAGCCATGACGCCGCCGATGATCTGGGCCGCGGGGATCAAGAGGTTCAAGCCTAAAGTCAACAGCAGCCGCGTGCCGGTCTGGTTGTCCACATCGGGTGCGTGATGATGGCCGCAAGCGGCGCCGTCGGCAGTGTGACGGTGCTCCGCGGTTTTAGAACCCGGTTGCGGGTTTCCCGTTTCTTCTTGGCCGAATTCAGACAATGTGACCGTTCCTCACTCCCCTGATTGCGACCACAATTCACGCTGCGGATAGATTGGTCCAGATCGGGTTGATGATGAAGTATATCCCCAGCAGGCAGATGACCGCGCCCGCGGCTTTGCGAAACCAGCCGCCGGCGCCCTGCCAGGCGCTGTTTTCCACCAGGCGGCGGACGGCAGCGGTGGAGCTGCCGGCAATGGCGATCGGCAGGCAGTGGCCGATGGCGAAGAGCAGGATGAACAGTATCCCGGTCGCCACTTCCTGCTGCACCGTGATGATGGCCAGGATCGGCGCGATGAAACCGAAGGTGCACGACCCGGAGAGGATGCCGTAGCCCAGACCTAGTCCAAAAGCGCCATGGATTCCCTTGAAGTTAAGGCGGTAGAGGAGGCCGCCGGACATGGTGCACTTTTCCACCCCGAGCATCCCTAAGGCAACCCAGACGAGAACCCCGCCGACGAGGATTTGCCAATAGGTTCCAATGTCCCCGAGCATTCGCCCCAGCAGGGCGCAGATTGCGCCGATGGCGGCAATGGTGATGAACAGCCCGGTGCTGAAGGCCACGGCATACCCCGCGGCCTGACGCGGCACCAGCGCGTTCTGCTGGCCGCCGACGTAGGCAACGATGAGGGGGATCGAGGCCAGGTGGCAGGGGCTGAAGAGAACGCTGATCATTCCCCAGACAAAACAGCCGGCGGCGGCCAGGGCCGTGCCGCCCACCATCCACTCGTTTACGGAAAGAAAGATGCTGTCGAGCATTTAATTGACTCCGATGTTGGAGAGCACTTTTCTGACTTCGGGTTCCGCCAGAAAGCCCTCGTGGCGGAACACTTCCTTGCCGGCACGGTCGTAAAACACCTGGACCGGGATGGCCCGAATCCCAAACCGCGCCGCCAGCACTTTTTCCTCCCCGACATGGACGAAGACCACGTTCAAGCGGCTCGGGAACTCCTTGCGCAGCTTGTCTAAAATGGGCTGCATCATGTCGCAGGGGACGCACCCCGCGGCGCCGAACTCGATCATGGACGGTGTGCCGGAGGTTCGTGCCCGGTCGACCGGGTTGTCGCGGGCCAGGGCGTAGTGAGTCTTGACCCACTGCTCGTTGACCTGGATGGACAGTCTTTTTTCGAGAGCTACCAGGTATTCCTGGACCGCGTCGGACTGCTTGTTCTGAAGGAGAAGCTGTTTGATTGCCTCTGCCACCTGCTCGTAGGGGGTGCCGCCGACCATCTCCATGTTGGCATCGTAAAAAGCGCGGACCTCGGCTTCGGAGACGGCCGCTTTGGCTGTCAGCTGGCTGAAGAGTCGCTGCACGGCCTGATCGTCAGGCAGGTCGGCCGGGGTCCCCGGCACCGCCCTGGCTTCGCGAACGATGATCCGCTGCGAGGCCTGCTGTTCCAGGATGTAGAAGCGGTTTTTCTCAAGCTGGGGTCGCAGCTCTGGCCCGGCCTGCTTGAGCATTTGTTCGATTTCCTCAGCCGTTATTTCGATGCCCTCGATTTTCAACAGGACCGCGGCCGGCATTTCAACCAATTGGGCTGATTTCAGGACCCCGGAGGCCAGGCCCGGGAAGCGTTTTTCGACCGTTGCCGGGAGCGCGGCGTTTGCAATTACCCCCGCAAAGAACAACAGGCCGGTCAAAACGGCCGCCGAAGCGAACAAATTCAATTTTTTAGGCATAGTTAGCTGTCCATATATAGATGGAGGATTACCAAGAGCGGGAACGCTGCACGGGCCGCAAGACGCCGTTTATGGATGGACATTATTTAACTCCCATCCGGGTCAATTGTTCAACGATCGCTTTCTCGCTCATGAACCCCACGTGGCGGGAAACTTCTTTTCCAGCAGCGTCGAAAAATATCTGGGTCGGAATGGCCCGGATGCGGAAGCGGTCGGCCTGGTCCCGGTGCTTGTACACGTCGATCACAACGATAACTGCGCGGCCCTTGTAGTCTTTCTCCAGCTTGGCCAAGATCGGGGCCATCATCTTGCAGGGCACGCACTGGTCCGCCCCCAGATCGATCATGGTGACCATGCCCTTTACCGGCAGGTGGCTGAAATCCTGGGTTTGAGTAAGACCGATGCTGATCCCTGCCGCGAAAAAGAGGGCGGCGGCCAGCAAGGCTATGACCACTGAAGAACGATACGGTTCATTTCCAATATGCGGCGTCATCATCCACAGCACCCTACGATCCGTGAGGATAGGTTTGTCTCGGCAGCGCTCTTTTGACCGTTGCAGACCGCAACGACAGCCCCCTTAACCTTTGCGAGGTGCTCTTCGCTCAAGTTGAAGTCTTTGTTTTTCTCGATACCAAGGTCGGTCAAGACAATATGATTATAGCGTGAAATGTCGGCATTTTTAAGGATGGCTTTGGCACACCCAACGCTGCAGCCGTCGATGGCCGCGATCACCGGCACGTCTTTGGCCGATTGCACAAACCCCTTGAGCCGGCCGCCGATCCCGGCCAGACAGTACATCTTTCCGAAACCCTCCTGGGTGAGTTCCACCGCCGCCCGGTTGGAGAGCTGACCCACGTTTGAGCCGCCGGAGCAGGCCAGGAGCATGACGTTGTTGTTCGATGCGCAGCAACTATCTCCCATTCGATATCTCCTATTTTTTTTCAGGAGCGGCAGCAGTTCCTTGCTGCTGATTTTCATCTCTTTGCGCTCCTGGTAGCTGAAATTGGAAATGTATTGATTCATGTCAGCACTCTCTCCAACGGCTCCACATGAAGAGCAAAACAATACCAAACATAGAATAATAACGATTCTTTTCAAAAAGTTTCTCCATACATGCGGCAGAAAGGCACTAAATTTGATTAAACCTGCCTACTCCGCAGTTTTTGTTCTACTTTACGATCCAGTTTTTAACATCCTGTTTGCTTGGGATCTTGCCGACGCTTTTAACCTCCCCGTCCACCACGACCGAAGGGGTTCCGAAAACGCCGAATTCGGCGATCTTGAGCATATCCGTGACTTTTTCGACCGTTGCATCCACCCCGGTTTCGGCAATGACCTCTCTGACGATTTTCTCGGTCTGCTGGCATTTGGGGCAGCCAGGGCCCAACACTTTGATGTTCATGCTACCTTCCTCCGTATATGGTTTAGATTTAAATTCGATAAGGTTTTCCTGGGTGTTATTTTTTTGAGGCGGCCTTGAGCCATTCCTTCAGCTGGGATTTCGGCGGCACGCGCCCAACCGCGACCACCTTTCCGTCGATGACCAGCGCCGGGCTGCCCATGACCCCGTAGCATGCGATCTCCTTGATGTCGCGAACATGATCCAGGTCGGCAGAGAGGTTGAGTTCCGCCATGACCGTCATCAGGTCTTTTTCAAGCTGGTCGCAACTCGGGCAGCCGGGACCCAGCACCTTGATCTGCAGAGAGCCGGAAAGCCCTTCCGGAATGGGTTCGCCGATGGATTTTTTATATTCCCGGAAAAAGGCGGTCTCGTATGCCGCCTCGGCCGCGGGAGCGATGTAGTTTGATTTGCCCAGGCTTTTCATCAGCTCTGTTTTGATCTCTTCGTCAGCTCGTCCCGCGAGTTCCCGTGCTACCGCCTCCAGCGCCGGCTTCAGGCCGATGATGCCGATTCGATGGCTGCCGACCAAAATCTGGGTTACATCGTTCTCTGCCATGCGTCACTCCGGATACGTATTGACGAAGGCGCTTTTTTCAACTTCGTGGGAGCGGCATCTTGCCGCGACGTTATCGTGGCTGGAAGCCACTCCCCCAAGGAAAACAATTCGCCCGCGAGCAGATGGCCACCGCGCGCCGAAAATTGATTTACGCAAAATAGGTCCCGAAGATCATGCCCGAAATGGTCGCCATGACCACCACCAGGCTGCAGTAAACAACCGTCTTCTCGGTGCCGATGACGCTGCGGATGACCAGCATGTTGGGCAGGCTCAGGGCCGGGCCGGCCAAAAGCAGTGCGAGCGCAGGGCCCTTGCCCATGCCGGCCCCGATCAACCCTTGAAGGATGGGGACCTCGGTCAGGGTGGCAAAGTACATGAAAGCGCCCACGACAGCTGAAAACAGATTAGCCCACAACGAGTTGCCTCCGACCCACCCGCTGACCCACTCGGAAGGGATGATTCCATCGGAACCGGGTTGACCTAAAAGCAGGCCGGCGACCAGGACGCCGCCTAATAATAGCGGCGTGATCTGCTTGGCGAAGTCCCAGGTGGCGAGAAACCAGGTTTCGGTTTCACCGCGCGTCGTCGTCAAGAGCACGGTCGTCAGGACGATGCCAGCCGAAAAAGCGATCAGCGGCTCGTGCGGAAAGAGCAGGGCTGCGGCCACCACCACCACCCCTGCCAGCACGACTTTGACCGCCTTGACCCGAAACCAGATGACGAACAGGAATCCGAGGCCGGCCGCAAAAAGGCCGGTCAGGGGCCATTTTACACTGTAGGCGGTATGCCAGAGACCCGAGGACTCTTCGGGTTTGCCCCAGGTGGCAAAGATCAGGATCATTACCATGACGGCAAAGTAGACTACATTCTGCCAGAGCGGTCGCTCCACCTCCTGCTCGGGCATGTGCAGGGCCGCCTGGACCTTCTGTTGTTCCTCCTTGTAGTAGATCAGGTACATGACCAAACCGATCACCACACTGAAGAGGATTGCGCCCACGGCCCGGGCGATGCCGATCTCGAGGCCGAGGATCCGGGCGGTCATGACGATGGCCAGGATGTTGATGGCCGGGCCGGAATAAAGGAAGGCGATGGCCGGCCCCAGACCGGCGCCGCGCTTCCAAATGCCGGCGAACAACGGCAGCACCGTGCAGGAGCATACCGCCAGGATGGTCCCGGAGACGGAGGAAACGCCGTAGGCAAGGACCTTGTGGGCGCCGGCCCCGAGGTATTTCATGACCGCCGCCTGGGACACGAAGCAGGAGATGGCCCCGGCGATGAAAAAGGCCGGCACCAGGCAAAGCAGTACGTGCTCCTGAGCGTACCATTTGGTCAACGCCAGCGAGGAGATGATCGCCTGCTGGAAGCGGCCGCTTTCAAGCGGCAGCCAGAAGAACACGAGGAAGGCGACGACGATGGCGCTCATCGGCTTCCAAATAATTTTCCAGTCTATCTGGCTGGGTTGACTGTCCAGGCTATTGCCTTTTTCATGATCCGAATCCGAGACGATCGGTCGGGTTTCCTGTGAACACGCGCACGTGGTAGTCATTGCATCACCCCTGCCTGATTATATACAAAATCACCATAAATTACCATATCGCCACCTGTCTATACAACCTTCACATTCGTCAGCTTATTTTTCGGCAGATTTGTTCCCGGGAGACGAAGGGGGTCTTCTTCAGGATTTCGGAAACTTCCGGCTGGTCTTCAAGCCACGACTCAAAGTTCTCGAGGATTCCGGCCACGTAGGCGTTGCCCGAGCCGTTCACCAGCGAATAGTTAACCCAGAGGCCATTCTTGCGGTGCTCCACCACCCCCGCCTCTTCCAACACCTTCAGATGCTTAGACACCGTGGGTTGGGTTATGTGCAGGAGCGACTTGAGTTCACACACGCACATACCGCTGCGGTGTTGAAGGATTTTTATGATTTTGATCCGGTTGGGGTCGGAAAGTGCCTTCATCAATTTTACAAGAGAGTTCATTCATCACCACCTATATTCACGACTGGCAATTTAGCATATCCAACCCGCCTGTCAAGTTTTTTGGCGATTGACGATTATGCTCATATCTGTTACTTTCTGGTTCACAAAACAAGAATTAATTAAATGAATCGTGATCATAGTTTGACGCATAATAATCACTGCTTGCTCTTCGGAATCCTCCAATGAAGTTGTATCCACCTTCTGTGGGAGTCCCGCCTTGGCGGGACCGCGATCATCGTGGCTGGAAGCCACTCCCACAAGGGCGACGCTTCATTACCGATAGGATGGCCCCCAGCGCCATAAACTGCTTTTAATGGACTTTCCTGTGGGTCGGTCAACTACCACGGCCACACCACGGTCTGCCAGGGCTCGCTCTACTTTTCCGGCAGGGCCATGAGCGACCAGTTCGTGGAGGGTAAATTCACCGGCGGCAGCAAGTTCTACTGGCAGGCGGACACCGGCAACGCCGAGTTCTGCATTTTCGTGGTGGCCAACCCCTTCGAGGCCAACTACGGCCCGCCGCTGCGCGCCCAGAAGGTTACGGAGGGAACCGTGGACGGCCGCATGAAAATTGCGGTCATCGACCCGCGCTGCTCCAAGACCGCCGCCCGGGCCTGGAAGTGGCTGCCGGTGGAGCCGGTCAACGGGGTGCCGGCCATCGCCATGGCCATGATCCGCTGGATCATCGACAACAAGCGGTTCGACGCAACCTACCTTGCCAACGTCAACAAGGCCGCGGCCAAGGCCGACAACGAGCCCACTTGGTCCCAGGCCGCCTGGCTGGTCAAGATCGATGCGAATGGAACGCCCGGGAAGTACCTGCGCGGCTCGGACCTGGGTCGTCCCGTCGAGGCTCGCGCCAAGAAAGACGGCTCGAGCTGGGACTTCGATGCGTTCATCGCCAAGTCCGGTGAGGAGTACCTTTCCTTCGACCCCAACGAGGAAAAGGCGGGGGTGGAGGGTGAGCTGCTCGTCGACGCGGAGGTCAACGGGATCCGGGTCAAGAGCGTGCTGCAGATCATTCACGAGGCGGCGAAAGCCCGAACCATAGAGGCCTGGTGCGAGTTGGCCGGGGTAAGGACCTCGGACGTGCTGGACATCGCCAAAGAGTTCACCAGCCACGGCAAGAAGGCCGTGGCCGACCTGCACCGCGGCGTGTCGCAGCTCACCGGGGGCTTCTACAACGTGACCGCCTGGTACACGGTGAACGCGCTCATCGGCAACACCGGCTGGCAGGGCGGCCTGTGCAAGGCCACCACCTGGAACTACACCGGCAACCGTCCGGGCAAGCCGTATGACGTCACCAAGATGTATGCCGGCGGCATCAAGGCCTGGGGGGTGAACATCATCCGTCACAGCGCGGTCTACGACAAGACGACCCTCTTCACCGGCTTTCCGGCCAAGCGCACCTGGTACCCCTTCTCGTCGGACATCTATCAGGAGGTAATCCCCAGCATCGGGGACATGTACCCCTACCAGATCAAGGCCCTCCTCCTCTACATGGGCTCACCGGTCTATTCCCTGCCCTCGGGCCACACCTTGATCGAGATCCTGCGCGACACCAAGAAGCTGCTCCTTTTCATCGCCTCGGACATCGTGGTGGGCGAGACCAGCATGTACGCGGACTACATCTTTCCGGACACCACCTATCTCGAGCGCTGGGAGTTTCCGGGATCGCACCCTTCCGTCTCCCCTAAGGTGTTCCCCATCCGCCAGCCCGCCGTGGCCCCCCTGGTCGAGACCGTCAAGGTCTTCGGCGAGGAGATGCCCATGAACATGGAGGCCATGATCCTTGCTTTCGCCGAGAAGCTCAAGGTGCCCGGCTACGGGGAAAACGTCTTCGGCCCCGGTAAACAAATGAAGCGCGAGGAGGACCTTTATCTGCGCATGGTGGCGAACGTCGCCTTCGGCGACAAGCCCGACGGCTCCGACCGCGTTCCGGCGGCGGACGCCGAGGAGATCCGCATCTTTGAGCAGGCGCGCCGCCACCTGCCCAAGACCGTCTTCGACACACAGCGCTGGAAAAGCGTCGTGGGCGCGGAGAACTGGCCTTATGTGGTCTATGTCCTCAACCGCGGGGGACGCTTCCAGAGCTACGCCAAGGCTTACAAGGACAATCGCCTGGCCAACGCTTACGACAAGATGGTGGGCCTCTACTTCGAGAAGTTCGTCACCACCAAGAATTCGATGACCGGCAAGCCCTACCACCCCTACCCCGACTTCGTGCCCGGTCCGGCCGACTGTGCCGGCAATCTCATCAAGGACCGCGAGGACGGCTTCGACATGACCATGATCACCTACAAGTTCATCACCCAGACCAAGAGCCGCACCGGGGGCAATTACTGGCTGAACGCGGTCTACCCGGAGAACTACGTCGAGGTCGCCGCGCAGGATGCCCGGCGGCTGGGGTTGAAATACGGGGACCAGGTCCGTATCGTCTCGGCCAGCAACACCGATGGTGTCTGGGACCTCGGCACCGGGATGCGGATCCCGATGCAGGGCAAGGTCAAGGTCCTGGAAGGGATCCGGCCCGGGGTGGTCGCCTTCTCCCTGGGCCACGGGCACTGGGGACAGGGTGCGGTCGCCTTCGAGATCGACGGCAAGACATTGACCCCGGACGCGCGTCGTGCCAAGGGGTTCCATGCCAACGCGGCGATGCGGGTGGACCCGGTGCTCAAGAACACCACCTTGAGCGATGTGGTGGGCGGCAGCGCCGTCTTCTACCAGACCCAGGTGAAGTTGGTGAAGGTGTAATCCGACATCCCCGAGTCCCCGGTGAGTCGGGGGCGCGGGAGCCCTATCTTCTCTTCAACCCAAGGGCTTGTCCGAGGAGCGAGCGCCGATCATGAAATCCTTCCATGAATTGCTGGAGACCTCCGCCGCCGCCCACGGGCACCTCTGCCCGGGGCAGGTGGTGGGGGTGCGCATGGCCATGCTGGGCTGCCGGCTGATCGGGCTCTCCGAGCCGACCCGCCGCGACCAGATCAAGAAGCTGATTGTTTATGTCGAGATGGACCGCTGCACGGCCGATGCCGTGGCCCACGTGACCGGCGTCAAGCTGGGACGCCGCAGCCTGAAGTTCATGGACTACGGCATCATGGCGGCCACCTTCCTTAACCTGGAAACCGGCATGGCCTACCGGGTTGTCTCGACCGAAGAGGCGCGCGACCTGGCGGCGGTTTATGCACCGGAGGTGAACGGAAAGTCCCGGCAGCAGCTCACGGCCTATTGCCGCATGCCGGACAGTGTGCTTTTCCGGGTGCAGGAGGTGCGGGTTCCGATGAAACCGGTCGACCTGCCCGGCCCGACCCAGCGCAAGGTCGCCTGCAGCCGCTGCGGGCAGGTGGTGAGAGACGGCCGGGAAATCGACGTCGAAGGGGAGGCACTCTGCCGGCCGTGCGCGGAGGGTGCCTATTTTTCCAACGCGCATGAAATTACCTGGGCCGCGATGAACTGGGTGCCGGATGTGGTGCCGGATCTATCGGCGCCCCACGATAGCGATCACCATCCCGCAAAATCCAGCAAACGATGCGCGGAAGTGATTGCACTGCGATAGAACGGGCAGACTTTCGATGAAATTGTTTGCAACCCCCCCTCCAACCCCCTTTCCTAAAGGGGATTTAGAAGGAACTCGAGACATGCTGAAAAAAATTGATCTGAAGGATGCGGTGGGGACCCAGCTGGCGCACGATATCACCGAGATCCGGGTCGGGGAGTTCAAGGGGGCGGCCTTCCGCAAGGGGCATACGGTGTGCAACGAGGATATCTGTCACCTGCAGAAGCTGGGCAAGAACCATCTCTACGTCATCGATCTCACGGAGGACGAAATTCACGAGAACGAGGCGGCCGCCATCCTGGCCGGGGCGTTAGCGGGGGAGAATGTCGCCTGGGAAGACAACCCCAGGGAAGGCAAGATCGGCCTCACCGCCGCCGTCGACGGGCTGCTCTGCGTGAACACGGCGGCGCTGGCGGCTTTTAACATGGTGGACGAGGTGAT
Source organism: Desulfobacterales bacterium (assembly GCA_041736435.1). Classification (GTDB taxonomy): domain Bacteria; phylum Desulfobacterota; class Desulfobacteria; order Desulfobacterales; family SpSt-501; genus SpSt-501. Next base: position 49,680 of record JBGSTS010000232.1, read on the forward strand.
GTGCGCCACTCTTCACTCGCACACCCTGGTCAAGAAGGGCAAGCTGGTCGCGGCCACGCGGGCCATCCCCCTGGTGATGAAGCGCGCGCCGATCGAGCGGGCGGCGGCCATTGCCCGTAAGGACGGCGGGGTGGTGGCCATACGGCTTTTGCGTCGGGCGCGGGCCGGCATCGTGGTGACCGGCAGCGAGGTGTTCAACGGGCTGATCCAGGACCGCTTCGCGCCGATTCTGACCGAAAAGCTGACCGCGCTGGGCTCGGAGGTGGCCGGGGTGGCCTTCGCGCCGGACGACGCCGAACTGATCCGGCAGGCCATCGCGGCACACCTTGAAAACGGCTGCGACCTGATCTTGCTGAGCGGGGGGATGAGCGTGGACCCGGACGACGTCACGCGCCTTGCGATCCGGCAGGCGGGCGCGACCGAAATGAACTACGGCTCATCCGTTCTGCCGGGCGCCATGTTTCTTTCGACCTGCATCGGGGATGTCCCGCTTTTGGGGGTTCCGGCTTGCGGGCTGTATCACCGCACGACCGTTCTGGATCTCGTGCTGCCGCGGGTTCTGGCCGGTGAGCGCATCGGCAAGAAAGAGCTCGCTTTTCTCGGCCACGGCGGTCTTTGCCAGGACTGTTCGCCGTGCGTCTTCCCGAACTGCGCTTTCGGCAAGGGCGCTTGACCTGCAGAGGAACACCTCAGGTGAAAACACATCGGACACGGCCAAGGAGCTGAACCCGTGACAATCCCCAAGGGCCCCACCATCCGTTTGAACGACCTCGATCTGAAGTTCTCCGGGGAGATCAAGCGGCTCGCCGGGACGGACTTTCACGCCTGCCTGCAGTGCCGCAGCTGCAGCAGCGGCTGCCCGTTCAGCGATTACATGGACTACATGCCCAACGGGGTCATGCGCCTGGTGCAGTTGGGGTTGAAGCAGGAGGCGCTGACCTGCAACACCATCTGGATCTGCGTCGGCTGCCACACCTGCTCCATCCAATGCCCCATGGCCATCGACATCCCCGGGGTGATGGATGTGCTGCGTGAAAAGGCGTTGGCCGGGCATGTCGACATCCAGGAGCCGGACATCCTGAATTTCCACCGCGAGGTCATCAACTCCATCGAGCGCTACGGCAGGACCCACAAGCTAGAGATCATGATGCGCTACAAGCTCAAGAAGTTCGACCTGCTGAGCGACCTGGACGTGGGGGTCCGGATGCTGGCCAAGCGCAAACTGGACCTGACCCCCTCCCGGGTGCAGCGCGTGGGCGATGTGAAAAAGCTCTTTCAGGAAAAACCATGACAACAGCCCCTGCCATTGATGTCTCCTATTTTCCCGGGTGTTCGATGGCCACCACGGCCAAGGAGAACAATCAGTCGCTGATTGAAAGCTGCCGCAAGATGGGCGTCAATTTGATTGATCTGCCCGACTGGAACTGCTGCGGCAGCTCCTCCGCCCACAGCATCGACCACCAGCTGGCCTTCGATCTCGCCTGCCGCAACCTTTCGCTGGCGCCGGCGGGCCGGCCACTGGTGGCAGCCTGCCCGAGCTGCATCCTGCGGCTCAAGCACGCCCAGCACCTGCTGAAAAACGACGAGGCCGCACGCGAGCGCTATCTGAAGCTGTGGGGCCGGCCTTTCGACCCGAATCTTCCGATCCGCCATTTTTTCGGGCTGCTTTCGGAGGTGAATTTTGAACGCCTGCTGGCCGCAAACGGCCACGAGCGGATCGAGCTGACCTTCGCACCTTATTACGGGTGCATGCTCAACCGCCCCTTTGCGCTGCGGTCGGGCTCCGGTCATCACGGGATCATGGAGAAGACGCTGGGCAATTTAGGCCTGCGGTCCCTGCATTGGGCCTATGCCTCCCAGTGCTGCGGTACGTTCCTGACGGTGGCCCGTCCGGACATCGTGACGCCCAAGGTCAACGCCATCATGCAGGGGGCGGCCGAGAGCGGCGCGGAGTGCATCATCACCGCCTGCGCCATGTGCCACATGAATCTCGAGGTCCGCTGCACTCTGAAAAAACCGATCCCGATTTTTCACTTCTCCGAAATTCTCTCCCTGGTCTTCGGGACCCGCAATTCGCAGAACTGGTTTTCGCGGCATCTGATCGACCCCCGGCCGCTGTTGAAATCCAAGGGGTTGATGTGAAGGAGCGTCACTGCGAAGCCGGGTTTTGGTGAGATTCCTTTATTTCGGGTCGAGTTTGTCCAAGGCGATAGCGCAGGACTCCAAGGAGGGGCGCTGGTTGATGTCCGCCACCAGAATGTCTCGGATGATGCCCTTTTTGTCGATGAAGATCAGCGCTCGTTCCGACACGCCGTCGGAGCGTAGCACCCCGTATTTGGATGCAACCTCCCCGTGCGGCCAGAAGTCCGACAGCACCGGAAACCACAGCTCGGAGCCCATCTGCCGCGTCCATGCATACAGCGCCGGGATGCTGTCGACGGTGATTCCCAGCAGAATTGCGTGGTGCTGTTCGAACAGGCCCCGCGCAATGTTGTAGCCCGGCCACTGGTCGGAGCACACCGGCGTGAAAGCTGCCGGGACAAATGAAATCACCACGTTTTTTTCCCCCCGATACTGGCTCAGCCGGATCTTCTCACCGGAAATCGCGGGCAGGGTGAAATCCGGGGCAGCCTGCCCTTTTGCGACCTTGAGCGTGCTGTCGATCGGCTTCAGAAATCCGGGGTCGTACAACATCTCTTTCAACGTCTGCGCACCGGTTGGAACCGAAAATGCCCCCGCCCACACCATCATCCCCAAAGCCGCCATGATCGTCCTTATCTTCATAATGCCCCCCCATGGGCCTCCGTCGGCGTCGCCCTGGATCAGGCAGACGCTTTGCGGCCGGTCGCTCCGAGTCCTAACACCGCCCAAAAACAGTTGGACTTGCAAATACATTTTACATATATAACAAGGAAATGATCCCGCTTCAATCATACCGTGGGTTTTTGTCTTCAACTGCCGCGAACGACTGCACCCCTAAAGACGATCGGTTCGTTCGTATTGCTTCGGAGCAGAGCTTCGGCCGACGCGTGGCGCTGATTCTTTGTTTGTTATGCCTGCTGGCCGGATGCCAAACCTCTGATGAAAGCGAGGCTCCCGAAGGTTTCAGCCCGGGGGTGAGCGCGCAAGAGATTCTGCTGGGATCCTCATTGGCGCTCCAGGGTCACGCGGGTTTTCTGGGGACTCAAACGCTGCGCGGGGCGCTCAGTTATCTCAACCACATCAACGCGCAGGGCGGAGTTCACGGCCGCATCGTCAAGGTCATCTCTTATGACGACAGCTACGACCCGCCGATGTGCCTCGCCAATACCCAGAAGTTCATCATCAAGGATCCGGTGTTTGCCCTGTTCTGTTACGTGGGGACCCCCACCACGGTCAAGGTTCTGCCCATGATCGAGGAGGCCCGTATTCCGCTTTTGGGCATGTTCACCGGCGCCAACGCCTTGCGTGAGCCATTCAGCCGCTTCCTGATCAACGTGCGGGCCTCCTATTACCAGGAGACCGGCGCAGCCGTCCAGCATCTGGTCGACGATCTGGGGTTGAAAAAGATCGCCGTGTTCTACCAGTACGACGCCTACGGTTTTGACGGCCTGACCGGGACGGAGCTGGCCCTCAAGCGGTTCAACTTGGCGCCGGTCGCCGGGGGATCCTACAATCGCGGTACGCTGGATGTGGAGGAGGGTCTGAACAAGATCATTTCCTCCAGGGCCGAAGCCGTGGTGATGATCGGCACCTACGACCCGTGCGCCAAATTCATCCGGCTGGCCAACACTCAAGGCTTTCGACCGCTGTTTTATCTGGTCTCCTTTGTCGGGGCCGACGAATTGGCCCGGCGGCTCGAGAACCAGCATGGGATCACCGTCGTCATGTCCCAGGTGGTCCCGCCGCCGGATCGCCGGGACCCCAGCCCGCTGCTGACAGGACCGGACGGCTACGTCACGCTGCTCGAGCACTACTACCCGAAAGACCAGCCCAACTTCGTAGGCTTCGAAGGGTTCATCAACGCGCGCGTGCTGGTCGAGGGCCTCCGGCGGGCCGGTGCGGACCTGACCCGGGAGCGTTTCATCGACGCCATTGAATCCATCCGGGACCTGTCCTTGGGGCCGGACGTCACCATCGCCTTCAGCGCAAGTGACCACCAGGGGTTGGACCGTGTCCACTTCACCCAGCTCGAAAACGGCCAGTTTTCGCTGATCAGGGACTGGGCGGAGATCAAGTCCCAGTTGAACGCACCACGTTGAGCCGCCATGAGCCTCCACCTCATCAGGCAAACCGTCCAACGCTTCCGCGATATCAGCCTAAAAAACAAAATCTTTTTTTCCATCATTGCGGTGATACTCATCATCAGCGCCGTCATCGCGCTGCTGGCACGCTGGATACTGGTCGACAACCTGATCGACGAGCTCGAGCTGCGGGGGATTGCGATTGCGCGCACCATCGCCGAGCGGAGCAGCGGTTATATTCTCGACATGAACCAGCCCGAGCTGCTCAGCCTGATTTTCGAAGAGGCCAAGCTCAAGGAGCGCCAGCACCTGGTTTCCTACATTTTCGTGAGCGACCGCGAGGGGCAGGTCCTCAGCCACACGCTCACGCGGAAATTTCCAGAGACGCTACGCCTTGCCAACCAGGTCCCGCCCGATCAGGCCAAGAGCGTCCGCCTGACCCGAATCGGCGACCAGATGGCCTATGACATCGCCACCCCCATCAACCAGGGGATCTACCGCATCGGCACCGTGCATGTGGGGCTGAACAAGAACCACATCGACCAGCTGGTCGCCAAGCTGCGGACCACGTTTCTGGGGTTTCTATCGGCGGTGGTTGTGATCATTTTCATCATCACCCACCGATTGGCCAAATACATCACCCTGCCGGTCTTCAAGCTAACGCAGATTGCCGAGGAAGTGAGTAAGGGCAACTTTGATGTGAAGCTGGACTTCGAACAGGTATCCAAAGGCGGTCAGCCGACGGAATGCCCGGCCTTCGCCAACCCCGAGGTAGCCTGCCGGCATCTGGATGGGAACCTGGCACCCGAAGCGCACGGTGGCGGGCAGGGCGCGATCGACCCCGTCTGCATGGACTGCCGTTTCTACCGCAGTCAAAAGGGCGATGAGGTTGCACAGTTGGCGGATGCCTTTTACAACATGATTTGGAGCATCCGCCTATACCGGCGCCGCCTGCGCGAGTCCGAAAAGAAATACCGATCCCTCTTCGACAGCGGCCCGGACCCCATCTTCGTCATCAACCACCAGTCGTTCGACATCATCGATGCCAACCCGCGCGCCGTGGAGGTCTATGGATTCAGCCGGGAGGAGCTGATCGGCAAACCATTCACCGAGCTGGCCCCCGAGCACACGCACGAGTACTTCCAATCCCTCCAGAGCCAGGGGGAAGCCCATGGGCTGGTCACCTACCCCAAGGCCCTGCACTACAAGAAGGGCCAAAAGCCATTTTACGTCAACCTCCACGCTTCCAATACCACCTATAAAGGCCAGCCGGCCATCGTGTTGGCCTCCACCGACATTACGGAAATGGTCGAGAAGGACGCCCAACTGATCCAGGCCAACAAAATGAAGTCGTTGGGGGAGATGTCCGCCGGCATCGCCCACGAACTGAACCAGCCTTTGAACGCCATCAAAATGGGTAGCGATTTTCTGGCCATGATGGTTGAGCAGCAGCGCGCGATCCCGCCCTCCGACCTGCACCAGGTGGTCAGCGAGATGAGCACCCAAGTCGACCGGGCCGCCGAGATCATCAACACCCTGCGCTCCTTCGGGCGCAAGGCCGAACTCGTCACGGAGCGCGTTGACATCAACAAGCCGATTCAGGCGGTTTACACACTGGTTGCACGGCAGTTCGAACTGGACAACATACACCTCGAACTCGACCTCGACCGAGCGATCCACCCGGTTATGGCCCACGACAACAGGCTGCAGCAGGTTTTTTTCAACCTGGTCGCCAATGCCCGGGATGCGATTATCGAAAAAAACCAGCGGCTGCCCGATCGGCCGGTCGGCACGATCCGCATCCGCACATATCAGAAAGGCAACCGGGTGGTGGCTGTGGTCCAGGACGACGGGATCGGGATCAGAGACGCGGTCCGGGACAAGATCTTCGAACCGTTTTTCAGCACCAAGGAGAGCAGCATCGACATGGGGCTCGGGCTCGCCATCACCTACGGGATCGTCAAGGACTACGGGGGCGACATTCAACTGGCCAGCCAAGAGGGAATCGGGACAACGTTCACGCTCAGCTTCGCAGCAGCGTGAAGAGCCTTTCCGACAGACCTAGCGGAAAAGAGGTTGCGGCATGGAGAAGATCCTAGTCATCGATGATGAGAAACCCACCTTGACAATGTTTCGGCTGATGCTCTCGGCATACGGTTACGAGGTGCTGACGGCCGAAAACGGGCAGCAGGGGCTGGAAATCTTCAGCCGCGAGCGACCCAGCATCGTCCTGACCGACATCAAGATGCCCGGCATGAACGGGATCGAGGTGCTGAAAGAGGTCAAGGCGATCGATCCCTCCGCCGAAGTCATCGTCATCACCGGGCACGGCGACATGGACCTGGCCATTCAGGCCCTCAATTTGGATGCCACTGATTTCATCAACAAACCCATCCAGCGCCACCTGCTCGAGCAGGCGATCCAGCGTGCCCAGGAGCGCAGGCGCATGGCCGGCGAACAGGCTGTGGAAATGGTTCTCCAGCCGACCGGGTCGGCGGCCGTGATCACGATTCAGGGCAACATTACCGCTGCATCCGAGGATAGGCTCCAAAGCCTCTACCGGGAGGCGTTGGCTCTCGACAAGCCCCGGATCGTGCTGCACTTCCAGGAGAATGCCGCCATCAACGGTGCCGGGATCGCGCTCGTGACCCAGCTTCTTTTAGAAAGCCAGAAACAGGGCCGCCAGGTCGTGGTGGCGGAGTTGTCCGAAAACCTGCGCAAGGTCTTCGATATTGTGGGGCTCTCGAAAATCGTGCCGGTTGTGGACTCATTGGAAAAGGCGCTGGCATGACCCGCCGGCGGAAACTGTTCGAAAATCAGGCAATGAATGCTTCGCCGGGCCAGCTGGTGAGGACGGGATCGGGGGTGGGAAAACCATGAAACCCTTTCAACTCGCGGTGAAGGTCGCACTGATGACCGCCATCCTCTGGGTCGGCGCTGCCGCCGGACCGGCGTGGTGTGCCAGCCTGCCCAAAAAAGGCGATCCCCTTCCGGCCTTCGATCTCCCCCCGCCGGCCTCGGACAAAGCGCGGGTCTACCTCGGAATTGGCCATGAACGGTTCCGGTTGGCGGAGATCCCCTGTCGCTTGCTGCTGCTGGAGGTCATCGGCGTCTACTGCCCGCAGTGCTACCAGCAGGCCCCGCTGTTCAACACCCTGTTCAATCGGATCGAGACAGGCAAGCTCAAGGACCAGGTGAAGATGCTCGCCCTGGCGGCGGGGGGCAATGAAACCGAGATCACGTACCTCTACGAACAGGTCCGCTATAGTTTTCCGATTGTTGCCGACCCGAATTTCGAAGTCCACAAACTGCTCGGTGAGCCCCGAACGCCCTTTACCCTGCTCCTTGACCCGAACGGCAAGGTTCTGCACACTCACATGGGAGTCGTCGAGAACATCGATGCCTTTCTGAAACTGATCAACGAGTTGGTGCGCTGAAAACCATGACCCCGGCGGAGTTGCAATTGCGGGAGGCAATCGAACAGGCCTCCCGGGCCCAGGCCGAGCTCGAGCGGCGGGTGTTTCAACTGAAGTCCCTGCACAAGGCCGCCTCCGAGCTTTCACGGCTCACGCAGCCCCGCCGGATCATGGAGACCTTTCTACTGACGGCCCTGGGTCTTTTCGGGGTGATGCGCGGACTGACCCTCCTCGTGAACACTCAAACCCGCCAGGGGCACCTCGTCCAACGCGGGCTCACCCAGCTGGAAGCCCGGGCCTGCGAGCAGAACCTTGCCCTCATAGCCGAACACTACCTGCCCGAGGAGCGTCTGCCCCGTCATGCCGATTTTCTCCTGCCCGGGCAGGAAGCGGCTCCGGGGCTTTTACCGGCCGACACCGCGCTCATTCTCGCGCAACGAGTGGAGGGCAGCTACGCCCTGCTCTCCGCCATCGGCCCCAGACTCTCGGGGGAGGATTTCAGCGAGGCGGATAAAACCGCCTTGCTCAACCTGGCCGAAACGATGGCCAACGCCCTGGCGCAGAACCTCTACCACCATGAAATCGCACATTTCAGCGCCGGATTGATGCGCCAGGGCCATGCGCTTCAGGAGGCCCAGCGCCAGGCGGTCCAGGCGCGCGAGATGCTGGACCTGCAGCTCTTTCAGCTGCAGACGCTTTATGATTTCACGCGCGAATTGTGCCCGCTCGCCTCGACCGAAAAGCTTCTGGAGGTTTTTCTGCTTTCCCTGATGGGAACCTTTGGAGCGGGCTGCGGGTGCGTTCTGCTCTGCGACCGCAACAGTGCAAGCGTGCGTTGGGTTGCCCGCGGAGTCCCCGAGCGTCGGCAGTGGACGCTTGAGCGGGCCGAAGCGTTTCTTTACCGCGGCTTCCAGGCGGCCGAGGAGCGCCGCCTTGCGCCGATGTCGGCCGGTTTCATCATGGACCCACCGGCGTCCTTGCCGGAATCGGAGCTGGGGTTTTCCGCAGACACCGCAGCGCTGTTCACGGTGGACGAGACCCTGTTCGGCATGGTCGCTTTGGGCCCGCTGCTTCATCAGGCGGCTCTGCCCGCGAAATCGCGGGAGCTTCTGCTGGGGCTCACGGTCAACTGGATGGCATTTTTAAAGAATGCCCGAGCATTTGAAACCATCCAGGCGCTCAACGCGGACCTCAACCGCACCAACGTGGAGCTGCGCCGCACCATTGCCGAGTTGACCGAGGCTCGCGATCAGATCCGGCTGTTGGAGGTTGCCAAAAACCGTTTGAGGCAGCTCATCCGGCGCGAGGTCGAGCGGGCGGGGCGTTTCCGGCCGGCCGATGTTGCCTTGTTGGTGATCCTCTCCGCCGTTTTGGCCCTGGCGTTCAACTATTCCAGCCCGAACGGCATCCCCATTGTGCCGGAAGTCGTTTTTCAGGCCACCCCCCCCCGGGTCGATGTGCTCATGGCGCAGCAACTGCTCGCCCGCAGCGAGGCCGTTCTCGTGGATGCGCGGCCGTCCGAACTCTTCCAGCAGAAGCACATCCCCGGAGCCGTCAACATACCAGCAGCGCTCTTCGACGTGATCTACCCCATGAAATTGGGCCCCACGCTGAAAGCCGAGCAGATCGTGCTGATCTACGGCCGCACCGTCAGCAAGCGCTACGACGACGAGGTAGCCCAGCGTCTGCTGCAGCGCCACGACCAGGTCAGGGTTCTGGACGGCGGCCTGGAGGCCTGGGAAAAAAATGGGTTGACGGTGGCGCCATGAGACTTCTCGGACAACTGCAGGCTGCGCTGACCCACCCGGTGCTGGGGCTGATGCTGAGAGTCTATGTCGGGGCGGTGTTCATCTACGCCAGCATGTACAAGATCAACTATCCTGGAGAGTTCGCCGAAACGATCGCCAGCTACCAGCTGGTGCCCTATTGGATGGTCAACCTCATGGCCTTGGTCATGCCCTGGACGGAGCTGGTCAGCGGCATTCTGATGGTTTTGGGGGTCCGCACCCGGGCCGCTGCGGCGGCGATCGGGGCCATGCTGGTGCTCTTCAGCCTGGCGATTGTGATCACGCTGCTGCGCGGCATCCCCATCGGGTGCGGGTGCTTCACCTCGATGGAGGACCCCTTGGAATGGGGCACCCTCGCACGCGACCTCCTGTGGCTGGCCATGACGATTCATGTCTATCGCTATCCCTCGGCCCTGCAGCTGGAAAGCGGGCTGTTTAAATCCCTGCGGGAGGTGGAGGCATGAGGCGGGTACACGTGCTGACGGCGGTGCTGCTCGTGATCGGAGTGCTCAGCCTCGCCTGCGAATCCAGGCAGCCATGGGAAGGCCGCTATGCGGGCCGGCACGACCAAGGCTCGGCCGGAGCGGTGACGCTATCCCTGGAGAGCGGCGGCAAGGGGCAGTGGACGGCCGGCCAGGAGAGCACTCCGCTGCGCTGGGAAGAGCGCGACGGGGCGCTCTGGCTGCACCTTAAAAGCGGCGGGGCGATGGTAGCCAGACCTGTGCCCGGGCAGCCCGCGCTGAGCATCGAGCTGCCGGGGATCGGCGCGCTTACACTGCTGAAGGAACACTCTCCGATTTAAATCGCTGCTAAAAAGTGAGCCCAATTCAGTTGTTGACATTTACTTGGCCTTGTCTTAAGCAAGCATTGGGGTCCGGCATACCGCCTGCAACCTGACGACAGTGCCCGACCCAATTTCAGGCGTCCACCTCTCCGCCGACACCTTACCCAACCGGACCCGAGCATGCTCGCAACGCGCATGAGCCGCCTCTTCCTGGTTCCCATGAAGCCGGAGGTTTTTCAATGAAGCTTTATTTACCAACACCACGCACGAAAGGAGGGGTTCTATGGAGTTGACACGCAGGCAGTTTGGCCAGATCACGGGTGCCGCCGCGGCGGGGGTGGCATTCAGCGGCCTGGGGTCGGACCTCAAACCGGTCATGGCCCACGCCCGGGAGCTCAAGACCAAGGCCGCCAAGGAGACGACCACCATTTGTCCCTATTGCGGCGTTGGCTGCGGGGCCATCGTCTCGACCAGCCAGACGACCGGCCGGGTCATCAACATCGAGGGCGACCCGGATCACGTGATCAACCGCGGTGCTCTGTGCACCAAGGGCTCCTCGCTCTACCAGTTGGTCGAAAACAAGAACCGGCTGACCCAGCCCATGTATCGGGCCCCCGGTGCAAAGCAGTGGAAGCCGGTCTCCTGGGACTGGGCGCTCGACACCATCGCCCAACGGGTCAAGGCCACGCGTGATGCCACTTTCACGGCCCAGAACGCCAAGGGCGATCCGGTCAACCGCACCGAGGCCATCGCCTCGGTGGGCAGCGCGGCGCTGGACAACGAGGAGTGCTGGATCTACCAGGCCATGCTGCGTGCCATGGGGCTTGTCTACATCGAGCACCAGGCCCGTATCTGACACAGCGCCACGGTAGCGGCTCTGGCAGAGTCGTTCGGGCGCGGCGCGATGACCAACCATTGGATCGACCTCAAGAACAGCGACTGCATTCTGATCATGGGCAGCAACGCCGCCGAAAACCACCCCATTTCCATGAAATACGTCACTGAGGCCCAGGAGCGTGGCGGCAAGCTCATCAGCGTGGACCCCCGTTTCACCCGGACTTCGGCCAAGGCGGACATATACGCACCTCTGCGCTCCGGGACCGATATCGCCTTCCTGGGCGGGTTGATCAAGTACATCATCGACAAACGTCTTTACAGCGAAGAGTACCTTCTCGCCAACTCGGATGCCTCCTTCCTCGTGGGAGAGGGGTTCGAATTCAAAAACGGCCTGTTCTCGGGCTACGACGCTGGCAAGCGGGCCTACGACGCGAGCAAGTGGGCCTACCAGCTGGATGCCAACGGGGTGCCCAAGCGGGACCTGACGCTTCAAGACAGTCGCTGCGTGCTTCAATTGCTGAAAGCCCACTACGCGCGCTACACCCCGGAGCGAGTCTCAAAGATTACCGGCACTCCGGAAAAGGACCTGCTCGCCGTCTGGAAAACCTATGCCGCCACAGGTGAAAAGGGCAAGGCCGGAACCATCATGTACGCCATGGGCTGGACTCAGCACACCGTCGGCGTTCAGAACATCCGCGCCATGTCGATCATCCAGACCCTGCTCGCAAACATGGGGGTGGCCGGCGGCGGGGTGAACGCCCTGCGCGGGGAGTCCAACGTCCAGGGCTCCACCGACCAGGCGCTGCTTTTTCACATCATCCCCGGCTACATGGCAACACCCGCCACCAACTGGCCCAAGCTCGAAGACTACCTGAAGCGCCGGGCCAAGAGCAACGACCCGCTGAGCGCCAACTGGTGGCAGAACGAACCTAAGTACATGGTGAGCCTGCTCAAGGCCTACTTCGGCGATGCCGCCGTCAAGGAGAACGAGTTCGGGTATCAGTGGCTGCCCAAGCTGGACGCGGGCAAGGCCTACAGCTGGCTCGATCTTTTCGACGTCATGTATAACGACCGGATCAAGGGCTTCTTCGCCTGGGGCATGAACCCGGCCTGCAGCGGGGCCAACGCCGGCAAGACCCGCGCGGCCATGGCGAAGCTCGACTGGTTGGTCAACGTCAACCTGTTCGACAACGAGACCGGCTCCTTCTGGCGTGGCCCCGGATTGAACCCGGCCAAGGTCAAGACCGAGGTCTTCATGCTGCCGGCCTGCGTCTCGGTGGAGAAGGAGGGCAGCATCACCAACTCCGGCCGCTGGATGCAGTGGCGTTATCAGGGGCCCAAGCGCCTGGGCGAAAGCCGTCCGGACGGCGACATCATCCTCGCCCTGGGCAATAAGCTGAGGGAGCTCTACAAAAAAGAGGGCGGGGCCTTCCCGGACCCCATCCTGAATTTGAAATGGGACTACGGCGATTCGCACGGGGAGTTCGACCCCCACAAGGTGGCGAAGCAGATCAACGGCTACTTCCTGGAGGATGTGAAGGTCGGGGAGACGCTCTACAAGAAGGGTACCCTGGTGCCAAGCTTCGCTTTCCTGCAGGCGAACGGGACCACCTCCTCGGGCAACTGGATCTACTGCGGCAGCTACACCGAAAAGGGCAACATGGCCGCGCGCCGCAGCCAAAAGGACGCGCCGAACGGGATCGGGCTCTACCCCGAGTTCGCTTGGGCCTGGCCGGTCAACCGGCGCATCATTTACAACCGCGCTTCGGTCGACCTCCAGGGCCAGCCCATCGACCGCAAGGACTGGGTGGTCAAGTGGGAGAACGGCAAGTGGGTGGGCGATGTGCCCGACGGCGGCTGGCCGCCACCGGGAAGCCTGCAGAACCCCGACCCCAAGGCCCGCTGGCCCTTCATCATGACCCGCCACGGGTTTGCCACGATTTTCGGGGCGGGCCTGAAGGATGGGCCTTTTCCGGAGCACTACGAGCCGCTCGAGTGCCCCGTTGAAAAGAACTACATGAACCCCCAGCGGGTCAACCCAACGGCGCCGATGTATGGCACCAAAGCAGATGCTTTCGCGACCTGCGACCCGCGTTTTCCTTATGTGGGCACCACCTACCGGGTGAGCGAGCACTGGCAGACGGGTCTCATGACCCGGCCCCAGGCCTGGTTGATGGAGATGCAGCCCCAGATGTTTGTTGAAATGAGCGAAGAACTCGCGGCCCTGCGGCAGATCAAGAACGGCGAACGGGTGAAGGCCGTCACGGCGCGCGGGTCGGTCGAGTGCACCGCCATCGTCACCAAGCGCTTCAAGCCCTTCAAATTGGCGGACTTGGTGGTGCACGAGGTCGGGTTTCCCTACCACTACGGCTGGCGCTGGCCCGTGAGCGGCAAGGAGGAGAGCGCCAACCTACTGACCCCGTCCACCGGGGACCCCAACACGCGCATTCCCGAATCCAAAGCCTTCATGGTCAACATTGTGAAGATCTAACGGAAGGAGGTGATCGAACATGGCAAAGGCATTTTTCATCGATACGACAGTGTGCACTGCCTGCCGGGGTTGCCAGGTGGCCTGCAAGCAATGGAAAGGGCTGCCGGCGGAAAAAACCGTAAACCGCGGGTCGTTCCAGAACCCGGAAGATCTCTCCTTCACGACGCTCAAGCTGGTTCGAATGAGCGAGACCGAGATCGAAAATAAGCTGCACTGGCTCTTTTTCCCGGACCAGTGCCGGCACTGCATCGAGCCTCCATGCCTTGAAGCCGCCGGTGAGCCGAAAGCGATTTACAAGGACAAGGCCACCGGTGCGGTGCTCTACACCAAGGTGACCAAGGAGTTGGACACGGAGAGCATTATCCAATCCTGTCCCTACAATATTCCCCGCAAGGGGCCGGACGGAAGCCTCTCCAAGTGCGACATGTGCATCGACCGGGTCTCCAACGGGCTGCTGCCGGCCTGCGTCAAGGCCTGCCCCACGGGCGCGATGAGCTTCGGGGAGTACAAGGATATGCGGTTCTGGGCACAGGCGCGCCTATCCGAGCTCAAACACAAATACCCAAAGGCGACCCTGCTCAACCCGGACAAGACCCGCGTGATTTATCTGGTGGCCTTTAATCCCAACCTTTATTGGGACTACGCGGTGGCCTCCGAGCGAGAATTCGACATCACGCGCGCCGTGGCCATGCAACGGCTGTTGAACCCGCTGAGAGGTTTTTTCTCGCAGCTCGGATAGCCGTTTGCCGAACAACTCGGCGGGGGAGGAATGGATTTTCCTCCCCCTGCCGGTTTGTTCTTAAAATGCCCGGCGGCCCTCTCGCTTGCCCACAACATCAGCGCAGCGGATGAACCCATCTCCGAAATACACCCCCGACGCGGTGCGGCAGGCCGCCGAGGGCATAATTGCCGCACGACCTTCCTACAGGGAACTGGTCACATTTTACGGGCGGATTTTCGCGGCCCAGGAAGAGGCGCGTCCGCGCATCCGCCTGGCCCCCATGCATCTGCCGGAGGAGTTGGTCCGCATCAAGCGCGACGAGAAACTGCCTCTCATCATGGCCTCGGAAATGAGTTTCGACCATCAGGTGTCCGAAGAGCTTTTGGGCGATCTATGCCGCATTGCGTTCGCCGGCGGGTCGGAGCTGGCTGGGGCGGCCCGGATCTTGTCCGAGCAGCCGGAAAAAGCGGCAACTCTGTTTGCGCCATTTATAAAGGCACAGGAAGCGGTTGTCGTCGCCGGAGCGGATAAGTTGGGGGTTGAGCCGAAATCCCTGGCTTTTTTCCTTTACCACAGCTTGCGGCCTTCATTTTGCAGTTGCGCCGCCCACCTGGCCGACTATCTCGAATCCTCACCCTCCGGGGAGCAGGGTTACTGCCCGGTGTGCGGCAGCCCGCCTGCAATTGCATGGATCGAAGATCAAGGCCAACGCTACCTGCTCTGCAGCTTCTGCTGGCACAAGTGGCCGGTCAACCGAGCGCTGTGCCCCTTTTGCGGCAACCGGGGGGAAAAGGGACTGCTCTATTTTTACAGCGAGGAGGAGAAGGAATACCGTGTGGACGCCTGCCCATCCTGCCGCCGATATGTCAAAGCGGTTGACACGCGGGTGCTCCGGCGTTTCGGCTACCCTGCCTTGGAGCAGGTGGCCAGCCTGCATCTGGATCTCAAGGCGGTCGAGTCAGGCTACACGGCCGCTGCGCCCACCCGGTTGCACGACTGATCGGTTCGGAGGAGGAGCTGCCATGCGCGCAACGATAGTAGTGCTGATCCTCGGTATATTCATCGCGGCTGTGCCTGCCCGGAGCATGGCGGCGGGAGAACCGCCCGTCGGGGGCGGGACGCTGCCCGACGTCGTTCTCACGTCTCCCGAGGATCCGGCGCACCGTCACTATTTGGGCCTGAGCCAGACAAAGCAATTTCGGATACCGGAAATCAAGGCCGACGTCGTCATCGTCCAAATATTCAGCATGTACTGCCCGCACTGCCAGCGGGAGGCTCCCACTGTCAACAAAATCTATCACCAAATCGAGGCCGATCCCAAGCTGAAAGGCAGAGTGAAAATGATCGGCATCGGTGCTGGAAACTCCGCATTTGAAGTCAATTATTTCAGGAAAACCTACGAAGTGCCCTTCCCGCTTTTTTCCGATGCGGATTTTGTCATTCATCGAAAAATGGGCGAAGTGCGCACACCCTACTTTATCGGGGTCCGAATCAATACCGACGGCACGCAAAGGGTTTTTTACTCCAAACTCGGCGGCTCGGCGGATGCAGGGCAATTGCTGAAAAGCCTTCTCGAGAAAGCCGGGCTCTAAAATCAACCTGCCAGCTGCATTCAGCTGGCACGCCAAGCACCTGCAAAAAGGACAAAATGCGAATTTGGGGGCCCGACTTCATTCGGTACTCCGTTGGACGGAGAAGGAGAACGCAGCGGAGAGAGGCCCCATGGGGATCCCATTCGTTCGCATACTGACCGCCGCAATGGCCGTCCTGGCAGCATTTATTGTCGTTGGGGCGGCCGCCGGGGATGAACCCGTCCAGGCGATGCGTCTGGAGCTTGCCCAAATGGATCGGATGATCCGTGACCCCTCGAATCAGTGTGTGGTGGTCTTTTTAGCCGCCTGGTGCCACCCCTGCATCGAGGAGCTTCCAGCATTGAATGACATTTTCAGCAAATATGAAGGACAGGGGTTCAAACTTGTGGGATTCAGCCTCGACCTGGAAGGCCCCTTGGCCATTCAACCGATTTTGACCAAAAACCGGGTGCGCTTTCCGGTGTACTGGGTGGAGGGTGCCGTGGAGAAATATGGCATCAAAAGCATTCCACTTCTGTGGTTTGTGCGAAACGGTCAAGTGGTCGAAACCCTCGCGGGGTTGCGGTCAAAGAAGTTTTTGGAGCGAAAGATAGTTGAATTTTTAGGTCGTTCGGGCTGATTGTCGTTTTTTTCCCATACGAAGGTCGGCATCCACTGCGAGGCGACCACCGGATCGATGTCATAAACGCATCCTCTCGGATTTTGGTACACGCAGTCGCCTGAGGCTTGGCCGGACCCACCAGCCCCTGCCTGTGAATGAACCGCCCGTTCATTCCTCCCCTGCGGCTGGTGGTCCGGCCATTCATCAGTCGGCTAGAGATAGCCGCTCGTTTGATCGCCCTCTGGCCGAACCTTCCGCCGGGCTCTCCAGCCGTTTCGGTTTTTCGTGTCTATTTTCCTAATTTACGGGAGGCGTATCGAGGTTTTGAACTGACGGCTTGCTGAGGCTGCCTGCATACGGCTGCTTTCGGCAGGAATTCATCTCGTCCAGCACCCGGCGGACATCGGCCAGGCATCAGGCGCCCTTGGGGTTATTTCCCGCGCACCGGCAGACTCCCATGCGCTTGGCGGCCATGATGGCCTCGAGGATCAAAACCGGTGAAGGTTTTCATGAGCTTTCGGGCTCAACGGCGGGCCGGTTCACTAACGACGGCGATAGGCGCTCGGGCTGAACTTGCCCGCGTCCCTATTTCGGTTCCAGCATATAGAGGCCGTCGATATCATGGATGGCGTATTGAATGGACTTCAACACCTTGAGGGCTCGGGTGAAGTTCATTGCGATTCCGATGCTTTCGGCTAGCACGAGCAGGGAGTCGACGTCATCCTCCGAAATGTTCCAGGCATCATGATGGTAAAGTCGCAAGGCTCCGATCAGCTTTTCGTGGAAGCGGATTGGAATGGAGACAATCGCCCCGATCCCCTCTTTTCTGGCATCCTCCGGGTATTGAAGACGATCGGTTTTGTTAACATCGGAAATGATGGTCGGTTGGCTGTGGGCGTCTCCGGCCAGGCTCTTTTCGCTAAGGACCGGCCCTTTGTAGACATAATCCGAGCTGAGTCCGAAATTGGCCAAGGCTTCCAGCTCCCAAGATTCGGGGTTCAAGGCAAAAATGGTGCACCCCTTGATCTCAAGTGCGGCGACCAGAAGCTGTGATATATGGTTGGTCATGATTTCGAGGTCCTCGGATTGTGCCATGGCCCGGAAGACGACTTTGAACACGTTGAAATCGATTTTTTTATCGACGCTCATGGAATTCCTCCTGAACTGATATCGATCGCTGGGTGATGGTACTGGACCTCACGACACAACGCAAACCGTCGTGTCTTTTAGTGAGGTGATGATTTTATTGGAGATGCTTCCGGAGAAGAACCGGGTAATCCGTGCCTGCTTGCGGTTAAGAACAATCACGTCGAACCGGTTGTACAGGTGCAGGTCGATGATTTCACTGGCAACATCTTTTTGTCTGGGTTTGTAGATGGTTTTAATACGGGGCTCGTCAAACCCCTTGGCAACCAATTTCTGCTTAACGGTGTTCAACTCGGACTCGCGTGTGGCCAACCGGTTGGTCAGATAGGTCAGACTCTCTTTCAGTTTGCCGGTTCCGGCGGCATCCGACGCATCGAGCTTGGGGATCGGTGCATAGGCCTTGAAGATGGTTATTTCCACGGATCTGAGGTGGGAAAAAGCTTCGATCGTGAAATCAACGGCCTTTTGATCAAGCGGGGTAAAGTTGTAAGGAAGCAGGATCTTCTGGATGACCATCGCATCGTCCCTTTCCGTGGCTTTTTTGTTATGGTCAAACACTTCAAAGCAGGGGTGAACAGTCAAACAGATAGTCTGGGAGCTTGGTCAGTTCAGAAAAAAGAGCGTATATCTATCCAAGATCAAATTAAAACTTTTTGCCGGGGTGAAGGCGGCCCTGGATCCTGTGCTCTTGTTGAAAATGTACGATACACGGCTAAATTGACACGCCTTTACATTTATTGTCAATAAAAAAATTAAAGCGTTTTGATGTTTTTTCTTTAAATATTTGAGCTTTGTTCAGTATATGAATTTATTTTCTTTCAAGTTTTCCCCCTCGATCGAAACGAACCGGTTTCAGGCGCTTTACCCTTTTTCTTGAATCCATTAGCGGATTCTGTTATTCGAACCGGACAGTTCTGTTCACATGGCATTTCAAAATTACGGGAGAAGCGAGGAGGTATAGTGGAGCAGCGGGAGCTATCTCACGCAGAGCTGGACGCTCTGGCCCGGGAGTTTCGCTACGTCGTCACAGATGCCATCTGCCGGTCCGGCTCCGGCCATATCGGCGGGGTGATGAGCCTGGTGGAGATCGTCATCAGCCTCTATTTTCAGGTCATGAACCTTCGGCCCGAGGACCCCGGGTGGCCGGAGCGCGACCGGCTGGTCCTCTCCAAGGGCCACGCCGGCCCCATCGTCTACACCGCACTTGCCTACAAGGGCTTTTTCCCCAAGGCCTGGCTGGCCACCATCAACGCCAACGGTACCCGGCTGCCCAGCCATATGGACCAGATCCTGACCCCGGGTGTGGAGATCACGGCCGGCTCCCTCGGCCAGGGGCTCTCCTGCGCCTGCGGCATGGCCCTGGCGGCCAAGCTGGACGGCGGCAAACACCGGGTCTTCTGCATCATCGGCGACGGGGAGAGCGACGAGGGCCAGATCTGGGAGGCGGCGCTCTTTGCCGGCCACCGCCGGCTGGACAACCTCATCGCCATCTGCGACTACAACAAAATGCAGATCGACGGACGCACCGCGGAGATCGTCGATTTAGAGCCATTGGCCGACAAGTGGCGCGCTTTCGGCTGGGAGGTCTTCGAGATGGACGGGCACGACTGGGATGCCATCCGAAAGACTATTGCCGCGGCCGATGCCGTCACCGGCAAACCGGCCATGATCCTGGCGCACACGATCAAGGGCAAGGGCAACCGTGAGTCCGAGGGGCTGGTGGACTGCCACAACATTAAGGTGCCCGACCAGGCGACCTACGACCGTTACATGTGCGGGCTGGAGTGCAAGCTGGAGCTGCCTTACTGATCAAGGAGCGAGCCCGATGAGCCATCACGAGAAGGAAATGCGCTTGGTCTACGCGCTCACGCTGAACGAGCTGATCGAACGCAACCCGAACGTTCTCTGCCTGGAGGCGGACCTGGCCAAGGCGGATGCCACTATCCCCGAGGTCACCAGCCGGCACCCTCGCAACTTCATCAACTGCGGGGTCCAGGAGGCCAACATGATCGGGGTGGGCGCCGGCCTGGCACGCGAGGGCAAAATCCCCTTCTGCGCCACTTTCAGCGCTTTCGCCTCCCGCCGCTGCTACGACCAGATCACCATCAGCGTTGCCTACGCCGACAACAACGTCAAGATCGTGGGCAACTCCCCCGGGATCACCCAGGGCCCCAACGGCGGCACCCATATGTGCTTCCAGGACCTGGCCATCATGCGGGCCATGCCGAACATGCACGTCTACAGCCCCGCGGATGCGAATGAACTGAGGGCGGTGATGTTCCACATGGCCGAGCACCGCCAGCCGACCTATTTGCAACTGGTACGGCTCAAGATGCCGCAGCTCTTCGATGAAGGCTGCCGCTTCGATCCGCAGCGCGCCGTGCGTCTGGCAGAAGGCTCGGACGTGACCTTGGTGGCCACGGGCTTCATGACCCGCTTTGCACGGGATGCCGCCCGCGAGTTGGCGGCCGAGGGGATCGGGGTCGACCTGCTGCACTACCCGTCCGTGAAGCCCTTTGACGAGCAGAGCCTGATCGACTCCGCCCGGCGCACCGGCGGGGTCGTCACGGTGGAGAACCAGAGCGTCATCGGCGGGCTTGGCAGCTCCGTGTGCGAGGTTTTGGGTGAACACCATCCGGTCCGAATCAAGCGCCTGGGGGTCCCCGACCGGTTCGGCGAGGTGGGGGACCAGGACTATCTGTTCAACAAGCACGGGTTCGGCCCCCAGCACATTGCCCAGGCCTGCCGAGACATGGCCCGCATGAGCAAGTGATGCTTTCCTCTTGAGCATCCGTGCCGCATGACACCCACCGCACCGCAACCTGACCCAGAGGCCCCCTGGCGGCGGACCCTTTACATCATGGTGTTCTGCCAGACGGTTACGTCGATCGGCTTCTCCAGCATTTTTCCGTTTCTGCCGCTCTACGTGAAATCTTTAGGGTCCGCCGCCTCCCTCAACACGGACTTTCTCTCCGGACTGGTGTTTTCGTGCCAGGCGTTCACCATGATGGTAGCCTCGCCGTTCTGGGGCACGCTGGCCGACCGGTGGGGGCGCAAGCTCATGGTGGAGCGGGCCATGTTCGGGGGGGCACTGCTCCTGGGGCTGATGGCCTTCGTGCGCTCGGCGGAGGAGCTGGTGCTCCTGCGCACCATCCAGGGGTTGATCACGGGCACCATCGGTGCGGCCAATGCCCTGGTGGCCTCGCAGGTCCCGCGGGAGCGCACCGGTTATGCCATGGGGCTCTTGCAGGTGGGGATGGGGCTGGGGGTCGGCGTGGGCCCGGTCATCGGCGGGGCCGTGGCCGACGCCTTCGGCTACCGCGCGGCCTTCTACGTTACCGCCGCGCTCTTGGCCGCTGCCGGCGTTGTTGTGGTCTTCGGGGTGGAGGAGACCTTCACGCCAGCGGCCCACCCCGGGGGCCGGAAGGTCGACTTCTGGAAGGAATGGCGGCGGATCTTCGCCGCCGCCGGGGTGCTCACCACCTACAGCCTGCGGTTTTTGGACTCGTTGGTGCGCATGCTCTTTCTCCCCATTCTGCCCCTGTTTGCGCTGGAGCTGATCGCGGATGCCACGCGGGTCAACAGCTTCACCGGTCTCGTGATCGGCTCGGCTTCGGCCTCGGCCGCTGTGTTCTCGGTTTTTTTGGGCCGGCTGGGGGATCGCACCGGCCACCGGCGGATCGTCATCCTGGGCTCGTTCCTGGGGTTTCTGTCGTTTCTGCTGCAGGGAGTCGTGACGAGCGGCTGGCAGTTTCTGGTGCTGCAGGTGTTTGCGGGCATTGCCCATGGCGGGGTGGTCACCGGGGTGAGCGCCCTGCTTGCGCGCTACACCGCCTGCGGCGAAGAGGGCGCGGTTTACGGTCTGGACAACTCGATCAACTCCGGGGCGCGTGCCGTCGCGCCGATGATCGGCGTTGCGATCGCCATTTGGCTGGGTCTGCGTGCGGTGTTCGGCGCCGCCGCCTTGTTCTATCTCGCCGCGGCGGTGCTGGCCCTGCGCGCGTTGCCACGGGTCGCCACCTGCGAAAAATCCGATCACACAATTCGCTGAGATGTTTGCAAGGATGCCGATCTGTTGATATTGGACCGGGAGTTTAATCTGGATTCCGTGTTCGCCATGGGCTGGCTCATGCTTGACCGGGGTAATCTCCTGGTCAAGTGGACGTTCGAGGCGTAACGGGTTCTCGGCGTGGTGGAGGGGCTTTTATGGATAAGGCACGGCCGCTGATCGGCATCACCTGCTCCCGGGTGACCGGTGGGGCCTGGGGGATCTATTCACTGGGACATTTCATGGACTACACCTTTTCCGACTACAGCCAGGCGGTTTTGCATGCTGGCGGCGCGCCGCTCATCGTGCCGTCGGCCCAGGACGAGAAAAGCCTGGAGACGATTCTGGATTCGGTTCAGGGCCTGATCCTGAGCGGAGGTCCAGACATTCACCCGCGGTGTTACGGAGAAGAGCCATTGGCCGGATTGGGGGAAGTCGATGAGGCACTCGACCGGATGGAGCTCATGGCCGCGAGCCTGGCCCTCGAGAAAAATCTGCCGGTGCTCGGCATATGCCGGGGAATTCAGGTGCTGAATGTGGCCCTCGGGGGCACCCTCTACCAAGACATCCCCTCGCAGGTGGCGGAGAGCACCTGCCACACCCCCAAGACGGACAAGGCCGTCAACACCCACACCGTCCGGATCGAAGCCGGCAGCCGGCTGCGCCGAATTTTTGGCAAGACGGAGATCTGGGTGAACGGCAAGCACCACCAGGCGCTTAAGGATCCGGCGCCCGGACTCGTTGTCTCTGCCCGGGCCATGGATGGGGTGATCGAAGCCGTGGAGCACCCGGGCAAACGCCATGTCATCGGCGTCCAGTGGCATCCCGAAGGGACATGGCGGGATGATGCGTATTCCAAGAAACTATTCCGGTACTTTATGCGAGCTGCCGGAGAAGTGTCGTAACGACAGAAATCGGCCGCGTCGTTTTAAGCGTCCAACAATCGCCGCTGCAACAGCGAATGCATATCACGACGGCCATCGACGATCAGCAGAACATAGACGGTCTTGCCCATGACACGGTAAATGATGCGGTACGGTTTGAAAAAGATCTCGCGATACTCCTTAATCCCGAGGGCCATCAGCTCCTTGGGATAAGCACCCCGCTCTGGAAATTCGGACAACTTGGAAAAAGCCGTTTCGACCTGTTCCCAAACGTAGCCTGCTTTTCGAGGTGCATCCTGCAACGCGATGTAAGCATACAGCTGCTCGAGATCGCGTGAGGCATCTCGGGTCAGCAAAACCTTGAATGGCATTACCGAGCCTCTTGCCGCTCACGAAGATGCTGGATTACATCCTCGGCGGGTAAGAGATCGCCTTTCTCAACCTGACGCATTCCGAGTGCCAGGATTTTTAGGAGCGCCATTGTTTGTTGGGTTTGCTCATAGCTTCCGATGTCTTGTAGGACCACCTTGGCCTCGCCATTCTGGGTAATGACCATTGGCTCCTGCTCTTCGGCAAGGTTTCTTACGATTTCGGCGGCATGGGCCTTCAGGTAGCTGATGGGCCTAATCCGGCTTGACAGTTTCATCTGGTCACCTCCGTTTTTAAAGCATGACTTAATTTAGTCCATAAACAGGTCTACTGTCAAGACTGCGTATTCCGCTGATTACGGCCACTGACCCCGAAGGGGGGTGGCCATCTATTCCGGTGGAAGGCGGCCGGTTTTTCTCAGCTCTCAAAAAAATTTCAACCGGGGGCGCGCTGCCTTAAGGCCGGGCAGCGGGCGCCAGGAACGAGTTCAGGTAGGCATACTCGGGCGTCAGCTCGCCCTGGTAGACGATCACGGCGCGCTTGAGCTCCGGCGGCAGGACAAGCTCGGCGAAGGGTTTCGACAGGTCGGCTGCGGCCAGCTGCGGCAGCAGCGGTTTCAAAACCCGGCTGAAGTCGATGGAGGATTCACGTGGGATTTCGGCCGGCAGAATGTCCACGGCCATGACGACCGGACCGTTTCCCTCGAACCCGTCTCTTGCCGCTCCCGTGGCGGGTTCATAGACGTAAACCGGGTTGCCCGGTTCAGCGGCCTTTACGGTGCATTCGACCGAGCCCCCTACGTCGCAGCTGATGTCGCCGATGACTTTGAGCTTTGGACTGCGGCCCGGCGCCCACAGCGTGCGGCTCTGTTCGAGGCTGAGCAGCCGCGGGAAGCGCGCGTCCCAGTAGATACAATTGACCAGCACGGAGAGGTCTTCCACGTAGCGGTCGAAAACCCCGCGGTAAGCGCCGGCGCCCCGGCGATAGTAATCGTCCAGGTCAAACCCGCTGCCGGCCGCCAGCGGTTCAACCAGGTCCGCCTCCTTGAATACGACCTTGTAGACCCGCCGGGCATCGCAGGAGGGGTCATGCGCCATCCGGTTGAGGTCGGGGGGTGAAACTTCCCGTACCGGCAGCAGGTCCAGAATCTCCTGGGCTCCCTGGGACACGTTGCCGTAGCCGGTAAAGCCCACTACCAGCGGGTGAATCGCGGCGGGAATCCCGTCGGTTGAGATGCGTGCGGCGATTCGCTCCAAATCCTCCTTCGCCCCCAAAAGGTCGGCATAGGTGCGGGCCTGCTTCAGGCGGTTAAAGGCCGAGGCGGAGCCTTCGACCTCGAGGCGTTTCCCCAGCGACCAGAGCGTGTTGATCATCCCGGCCAGGCCGGCGTGGCGGCCGAAGAAAATCAAGCGGCGGTTTTTTTCGTCCACGATGCGCTCGTAGTCTACCAGGGTGGATTTCAGCTCCATCAGGCGGCGCAGCATGGGCATATTGGCCGGCTGGCCCTTGATGACGTGGGAAAAAAAGAGATAGATCTTGCCGGCCTCCAGTTTGGCCTTGGGGATTTCCTTGATGCCGATGATGATGTTGCAGTCGCTCAGATCTTTTTGGACCGCCACTCCAGCCTGGGCGAATTCGTCATCGGAAAAGACCCGGTGGTGGCTGGTCTGGACTGCGGCATCGATGCCGGCATCTTTCAGCGCTTTTGCATCAGCAGGCACCAGCGGTACGCGCCGCTCCCACTGGCTTTTATCTTCAGTTCGAATGCCCAGTTTCATAGAATCCCTTTCGATTTACCCGATCGGCTCGGCCAGGCAGCCGTACAGAGCCTCCGGGCCCCGGGTCGGCAGTGACAACACGGCCGCGATCAGCTCCTCTTGCCGGTCCTTTGAAAAAAGCCCTTGCGTCAGGTGCTGAAATTTTTCCTGCACCAGCCCCCATCCCATGGGGTTGGCCGGGTCGCCCAGGGGGTGACGGCAAACAGACTCCACGCACCGTTTTCCAACCCGGATGACCACCCTGGCGGCCGTACGCTCGGGGAAAAGGGCATCGAGCTCCGGGTCCGCCCGCAAGGTCACATGGCCGGCAAGAGCGACGAGGTCCGGCCGGTGCAGCAGACGTTCCTGCATCGGCAGAAGCCCGGCAGCGCCCTCCAGCGCGCCTGCCGCCAGGCAGAACGGCAGGCTGTACTGGGCGGATTCCAGGGTGTCGGGGTCCGGGTAGTTGTTCAACCGCAGTGCCCGCTCGAATGTATGCACCTCGATGGAGCAAATCTCCTTCACCGGGAGGTGGTGGCGCCGGATGAGGTCGAGCACCCCATCCAACGCAGCGTGGATCCACCGGCAGCAGGCGTAAGGTTTAAAGTAGACCCCGTCCACGGCGAAGCGCTCTCCCAGCCCAGCCCGGATGCCCGCCGCATCGTAATACTGCGGATGGTCGAGGATGTCCAGCGGGCCGGTGAAGCCCTCCGCGGCCAAATCCGCCGCCCACAGGCCGGTCAGCGTGGCCCAGGGGATCCCCTCCTTGGCGTGGTTGCCCATGACCCGGCTGTAGCCGGCGGCGGAAAGCCCCGGGGACAAAACCCCGGCCAGCGCCATGGCTTCCGCGGTCTGCCGGCGGGTCAGCCGGCGCAGCCTCGCCGCAGCGGCCGCGGCCCCGTAAGCGCACCAGCGCCCGGTCGAAAGTGTGTCCAGGGTTGCAAAATCCCTTGCTGCGGCCACCCTGACCCCGACCTCATAGCCGATTACTGCCGCCGCCAGGATCTCCGGCCATCCGGCGTTGACCTCCTGCCCCACGGCCAAAACGGCGGGGATGACGGCGGCCCCGGGATGCCCGCCGGCGGCACGGTGGCCGTCG